>DRKU01000182.1 GCA_011051615.1 Gammaproteobacteria bacterium | reverse complement strand
GCGTATCAAGGAACTGGAAGCGGAGAATGCCAAACTCAAACGGATGTATGCAGACAAGTCGATGGAGGCCGACGCCCTGAAGGAGTTGATCGAAAAAAAACTTTAGGGCCGCACGAGAAGCGTGTGGCCATTGAATTTCTGATCGAGCACTGCCGAATCTCGATCTGGCGCGCCTGCGAGGTGGTGGGCTTATCGCGTTCGGCCTGGTACCGACCGCTAGTGGATTGGGCGAAGCGTGATGCCGAAGCTATCGGGGCGTTGAGCACGTTGGTGGAGCAGAAGCCGGGGCTTGGGTTCTGGAAATTGTACGACCGGCTGAGGCGTGCTGGCCATAGCTGGAACCACAAACGCCTGTACCGGATCTACTGTGATTTACGGCTCAACCAGCGTCGTCGGGCAAAGAAGCGGGTGCCGACCCGTCATCCACAGCCACTGATGGCGCCGCTGCGGCCCAATGAAGTCTGGTCAGCGGATCTCATGAGTGACGCACTGTATCGCGGCAGCCGATTCCGGACTTTCAACGTGCCGGATGATTTCAACCGGGAAGCGCTAGCCATCGAGATTGACACCTCGCTAACTAGCGGGCGGCTGGTCAGGGTTTTTGAGCAGCTGAAGGTAGAACGAGGCCTGCCTGACGTACTACGCACCGACAATGGCCCTGAGTTCCTCGGCGCGGCATTCACGGACTGGTGCGAGGAAAATGGCGTGATGATCGACTACATCGAGCCGGGCAAGCCGAATCAGAATGCATACATCGAACGATTCAATCGCTCATACCGCACTGAAGTCCTTGATACCTGGCTGTTTCGGGATCTGGACGAGGTGCGGGAGATCACATGGGCCTGGATGCTCGAATACAATGAAGAACGTGACCATGACAGTCTTGGTGGGCTGACGCCAGCCGAGGCATTGGCAAACGCCAGATCCTCTACTTTTGGATTGTCTACTTGACGGGGAAGCTTACGGTACCGATTCCGCTTCCCCGAACTGAGGGAATAGGCAAGGTAGTAATTCATGGCGCCGCTTGGCTGGACCCTGAGAAGGAAGCCCTTCAGGTCTGTATCCCTCACTTCGTAGGGTTTCTGAGCGGGTTGCAGAGCTTCGATTGTGCGTTTGGTCAGTTTCTTCAGCATTTCCCTCGTCCCTATCTGTTATGGTCGCCCCGGAGGCAAGCCCCTCTCAAGGGGCTTGTGGAGCCCCTTGGAAGGGGCTTCTGCTCCTGTAAGGCCTCTGTAAGTCCTGATGGGGAGTACTGTGACGAAAAAGGGTGAACAGTCAAGCACCCAAAAGTAACTGGAACCTATGGTTCTAATTGAAATTTCTGTTATTAATCGTATTCAGGGTGTTACATGATTTTGTATAATTTTTGTGGTGCAAACGCACTCATAATGCCGGGGTCCCCTGTTCGATCCAGGGCGTAGCCACCATTCCTCCCCCGTTATATGGCCATTCCCGCTTCGCGGGCATGGGTATATTGTCGTCCTCCGGACCTTTCGTGGCCAGTTCAATTGCAGTTGTGTTTCTCGGGTGACCAGACATTTTTTTCGGTAGCGTGTGTCGATTCGCGTCGCTGTGTGCCCGTTGTCACAGACGATCGTATATCGTAATGGCAGGCTAAAAGAAAACTCGTCGCGTAACAATTTTCATTTTTACCAGTTGGGTGGGATATCCGCGTTCACGCAGGTTGCTATGGAGTGCCCTACGATGTCAGTGATATCCACTTGTGAACCAGACAGGCTGCTTGCAGATTATCCGGGTCTGCAATGTATCGACGATCCCGTCTGGCGACAGGCCATAGCGGACATGTTGCCGATGGACATTCCGGCCGGTACGGTCATGTACCGCCCCGGCGACATCTGCCACAATTTCGTTCTTCTCGTGGAGGGAACGGTACGTATCTTTGTGCGTGCCAGGAATGGCCGCGAGATCGTCCTCTATCGACTTCACCCGGGTGAGTTGTGCATTCTCAGCCTCTCCGGCCTGTTGCATGGTCGGCCACATACGGTGGAAGCGGTAGCAGAGACCCCCTTGCGCGCTGCCAGCCTCGGGCAGGAACGGTTCCACGAAGTATTCAACCGATCATCCGCGTTTCGTGGTTACGTCATCGACCATCTCGTGCGGCGACTGCATGAGACCATGACCCTGTTACAGGAAGTTGCTTTCGAGCGCCTGGACACCCGGCTTGCGGAATACCTCTACAGGCGCTTCGAACAAGGCGGCATTCGCGTGCTGAAGATGACACACCAACAACTTGCCGTAGAACTGGGTACGACGCGCGAGGTTACCAGCCGCATGTTGAAAGTCCTGGAACGCAGTGGTGGTATCCATCTGCGCCGAGGGCGAATCGAGCTGGTGGACGTGGAACAGCTACGCCGCGCTCATTGATCTGATCGTCCCCCCATTCTCCTGACCGAGGTTCGCATCCTGCCCGGGATGTGGTTGCGTGTCGCCTTCGCGTCTCCCGCTTCTTCCTTCTTTGCATATGGAACGCCAGAAAATCGGATTGTGTGATCAATCATGCAATTTCACATCAATATCATTTCTTCGTTTCCTCATGTGCCTGCGGTTACAGAGTAAGCAGCAATGTTTCGTTTATGTTTCATGTTCCATTTGACACGCACGAAAACAATAAAAATGAAACTCAATCCTGAAACCCAATGAGGAGGAGAAAATGACAACACGACGCGAGTTTCTCAAGGGTACCGCCGCCCTGTCGGCACTGAGCTGGTCCGGCAACGGGCTTGCCGCGCGCATGCGTGGCGGCGGTGGTGGTGGTGGCGGCGGCGGCGGCGGTGGTGGTGGCGGCATCAACGTGCCGGTGTTCGAGCTGCCGCTGAATATCCCGCCGGTGGCACAGCCCAGCGGTACCGATGCCGCCGGGCGACCCATCTACGAGATCACCCAGCAGAACGCCTCGGTGGAGATCATCCCCGGCTTTCAGACCGACATCCTGGGCTACAATGGCATGACCCCCGGCCCGACCATCCTGGTGGACTCTGACCAGGAGATCATCGTCCGCCAGATCAACAATACCAACGTGCAGACCACCACGCACCTGCATGGCGGGCACATGCCGGCCGGCTTCGACGGCCACCCGGTGGACTACGTCAATCCCGGCACCTACAAGGACTACCTCTATACCAACAAGCAGGTGCCGGCGACCCTGTGGTACCACGACCACACCATGGATCTCACCGGCGACCAGGTCTATGCAGGGCTGGCCGGCTTCTACCTCATGTCCGATGACTACGAGCGTTCCCTCGGCCTGCCGTCCGGCGATCACGAGGTAGGCATCGTCATCCAGGATCGCACCTTCGCTGCCGACGGTTCACTGGTCTACAGCGACAACCTCATGGGTGAGCTGGGCGATACCATCCTCGTCAACGGTACGCCTTATCCCTTCTTCGAGGTGGGCACCGCGCGTTACCGTTTCCGCATTCTCAATGGCTCCAATGCGCGCTCCTACAACCTGGTGTTGAGCAATGGCGCGAACTTCATCCAGATCGGCTCCGACGGCGGCCTGCTGGAAGCGCCGGTGGTGCGCTCCAGCCTCAACATCGCCCCGGCCGAGCGCCTCGATGTGATCATCGACTTCGGCAATGCCAGCGTGGGTGAACAGATCGTGCTACAGAATACCGCCGGTTCCGGTGGTACGGCGCAGATCATGCGCTTCGATGTGGCGCGCGTGGAAGACGATCCCAGCACGGTGCCGCAGGTGTTGCGCCAGATCGAGCGCCTCGACCCGGCGGCGGCGGTACAGACACGCCAGTGGGTCTTCGGCATGGCCGGTGGCGTGTTCCCCTGGGTCATCAATGGCCAGCCTTACGACGAGCATCGTGTCGATGCCTTCCCGAAGCTGGGCACCACCGAGATCTGGGAGCTGACCAATCGTACCGGCATGATGCACCCGGTACACATCCACGACATCATGTGGCAGGTACTCGATGTCAACGGCCGTCCCCCGGCGCCGGAGGATGCCGGCTGGAAGGACACCTTCAAGGTGCCGCCCATGGGCACGGTACGCGTCATCGGCCGCTTCGACGACTATGTGGGCGATCCCAACGACATCACCACCGCCTACATGATGCACTGTCATATCCTCGAGCACGAGGATCACGCCATGATGACGCAATTCATCGTCGTGGACTAAACCCGGGCCGCGCGGTAGTCATACCGCGCGGCCTCTTCCCCCACATCCACATTCATACCATGGGACGGCCGACGGAGAGCAGTAGTGCGGTCGGAACACGACACTAAGGAGAGAGCCCCATGAATAGACGATCCATTTCCATGCGATGGCTGGCGGCCCTGCTGGGCGGCCTGCTGGTTCTGGTCGCCGGCCTGCCCATGACGGCGCAGGCCGTGGTGGGCCAGGAACAGGCCGCGGCGCAGGCGGCCGACGGCATCCTGGTGCGTTTCAAGGCCGGCGTCAGCAATGCCCAACGCGGCCGCGTCCTCAGCGCCGCTGGCTGCAACCAGCTCAAGCGCTTTCGCCTCGTCGATGGCCTGACGCTGGCGGAGGTGCAGCAGGGCATGTCCATGCAGGCGGCCCTGGCGCAACTCAAGGCCAGCAGCAGCGTGCTGTATGCCGAGCCCAACTATATCGTCACCGCGGCGGCGGTGCCCAATGATCCGCGCTTCGCCGAACTCTACGGCCTCGATAATACCGGCCAGACCGGCGGCACGCCCGATGCCGACATCGATGCGCCAGAGGCCTGGGACATCCAGACCGGCACCGACGTGGTGGTGGCGGTGATCGACACCGGCCTCGACTACAACCACGAAGACATCGTGGGCAACGTGTGGACCAACCCCGGCGAGATCCCCAACAACGGCATCGACGACGACAACAACGGCTACGTCGACGATGTCATGGGCTGGGACTTCGTCAACAACGACAACGATCCCTTCGACGACAACGACCACGGTACCCACGTCTCCGGCACCATCGCCGCGGTGGGCAACAACGCCATCGGCGTGGCCGGCGTCAACTGGTCGGCGCGCATCATGCCGCTGAAGTTCCTCAGCGCCCAGGGTTCCGGTACCACCGCCGACGCCATCAGCGCGCTGGACTACGCGGTGATGATGGGCGCGCGGATCTCCAACAACTCCTGGGGTGGCGGTGCCTTCAGCCAGGCCCTGTTCGATTCCATTGCCGCGGCGCAGGCCGCCGGTCACCTGTTCGTCGCCGCGGCGGGCAACGACGGCGTGGATACCGATGTCACCCCCAGCTATCCCGCCAGCTATGATCTGGACAACATCGTTTCGGTGGCCGCCACCGACGACAACGACGCGCTGGCCACCTTCTCCAACTTCGGTGCCGTGACGGTGGACCTCGGCGCGCCGGGCGTGGCCATCCTCAGCACCACGCCGGCCAACACCTACTCCAGCTTCAGCGGTACTTCCATGGCCACGCCGCACGTGGCCGGTGTCGCCGCCCTGTTACTGGCCGAGGATCCCTCCCTCGACGTGGTGGCCCTCAAGGCGGTGCTGCTGGACAACGTCGATCCCCTTGCCTCACTGGCGGGGATCACCGTCACCGGCGGACGGCTCAATGCCGCCAACAGCCTTGCCGGCCTGGTGCGCGTGGTGGTCACGCCCGCCAGCCTGACGCTGGCAGTGGGCACCACTGGCCAGTTCAATGCTACCGGTGGCACGGCGCCCTATACCTGGAGTACCGCCGACGTCACCGTCGCCACCATCGACGCCACCACCGGCCTGCTCACCGCCACCGGCGCGGGTCAGACCGTGGTTACCGCCACCGATGCCAACGGCGTGGCGGGTACCGCAGATGTCACCGTCACCACCGTGCTGGTGAGTCCCGATACGGCTTCCCTGCGCCCGGGCGACACCCTGCAGTTCAGTGCGGCCGGCGGCACGGCGCCCTACACCTGGAGCGTGTCGGACACCACCCTGGCCAGCATCGACGCCAACACCGGCCTGTTGACCGCGCTGGCGGTGGGCACCGTGCGGGTGCTGGCAGTGGATGCCAACGGCGTGGCTGACAGCAGTGGTGACATCATCATTTCGGATATCGCCATCACGCCCAACACGGCCCTGCTGACGGTGGGGGATACGCAGCAGTTCACCGCCACCGGCGGCACGGCGCCCTATACCTGGACGACGGGCAACCTGGCCGTGGCCACCATCGACGCCAATGGCCTGTTGAGCGCGGTGGGCGCCGGCATTACCACCGTGACGGTGACCGATGCCAACGGCGTGTCGGTGAGCAGCGGCAATATCGAGGTGCGCGAGATCGTCGTCGATCCGCAGACCGCCAGCGTGCTGGTGGGGGCGACGCAGACCTTTAGCGCCAGTGGCGGGGTCGTGCCCTATACCTGGCGCGTGTCGGATACCACCGTCGCCAGTATCGATCCCAATACCGGTGTACTCACCGGCATCGCTCCGGGCACGGTGGTGGTGACCGCCACGGACGCGGACGGGATCAGCGGCAGCAGCGGGGTGATCACGGTGACGGACAATCATGTCATCAGCATCACGCCCTACACGGCCAGCGTGCGGCGCTTCGGCACCATCCAGTTCAGCGCCAGCGGCGGCCCCGCGCCGTACACCTGGTCGCTGAGCAACCCGCGCGCGGGGAGCATCGACCCGGCCACGGGCCTGTTCCGTGCCGGGCGGTTCCCGACCACCACCACGGTGATCGCGGTGGATGCCGATGGTCACGTGGGTGAGTCGGGCACCATCACCGTTACCCGCGGTGAACACTAGCGCATACTGAAGTCCATCTTCTCCGGTCCGCGGACCGGGACCTCACACCGGGCGGCGCCAGTGGTACCAGGCGGCGCCCGGTTTTTTTGTTTTTTCCTCGGTCGTTGGGGTATTTCCCGGCAGATCACTGGGTATTCCATACAAAATGCATGGAAATTGATCCAGGTCAACAATCCGCGTGGCATTCCCCTCCACCATGCGTCCACGGTCGCTTTCCGTTCTCCCCCGGGGGTATGGCGTGAATGCGGAATTGAGAAAACTACAGAGAATTTCGAGGTAACGATTATGTCTTTCAGAATGCGCGCAGCCCTGCTGACTGTCGCCCTGCTGTTTCTGACCCCATTCACCGCACAGGCCGTCTCGGCTGGCGACTGGATCCTGCGAATCGGCGTGAGCAACGTCAGCCCCAACGACAGCAGCGGGGACCTGTCGGGCGCGCCGGGCGGCCAGGTGGCCGTGGATGGCGATACGCAGCCGTCAGTAAATATTACTTATATGCTGAGTGATCGTGTCGGCATCGAATTGCTGGCCTCATTGCCGTTCACCCATGACATCAACGGTGCCGGCAACCTGGCCGGGGCGGGCAAGATCGGGGAGAGCAGTCAACTGCCGCCGACGCTGAGTATCCAGTACCACTTCTCACCGTTGGCCAGCGCTCGACCCTATGTAGGCGCCGGGCTCAACTACACCACCTTCTTCAGTGAATCCACCACCGGTGCGCTGGCCGGTACCAGCCTCAAGCTGGATGATTCCTTCGGGATGGCGGTGCAGGCGGGCATCGACGTGGACATCAACCAGAACTGGTTCTGGAATGCCGAAGTGCGTTACATCCAGATCAGCACCACCGCCACCACGGCACTGGGGACGGTCGACGTGGATATCGACCCCTGGGTCTTCACACTCGGCGTGGGCACCACTTTCTAAAGCTTGTGCGTGGTATCCCCGGGCGGTCCACCTGGGGGTACGCCGGGTCCCATCTCCCGGTGGGACCCGGTTTTTTTTACTCAGCGCCTTCCTCGGTAACTTCCACCGGCAGACCCTCGGCCCGCCATTCCGGATAACCGTCCTCCAGCCGCCGCGCCTTGAGGCCCCGCTCGCGCAACTGGGCCACGGCATCGAAGGCCAGCACACAATGCGGGCCGCGGCAGTAGGCCACGATCTCCTGCTCCGGATCGAGTTCAGCGAGGTGCTCCGGCAACTGGGCCAGGGGGATATTGACCGCCCCCGGCACATGGCCGGCGGCATACTCCTCGGGGGGGCGTACATCCAGCACCGTCACCAGGCCCTGTCGGGCACGTTCCAGCAGTTCCTCGCGTGGGACGGGTTCGAGGTCATCCTTGACGGTGAGGTAAGTGTTTACCAGCCTGTCCACCTCGGCCACGTGGGACTCGGCCAGCCGCCGCAGGCAGGTGAGCAGTGCCACCACGTCCTCACCGCTCAGCCGGTAGAAGACATGCAGACCCTGTTTGCGGGCGGCCACCAGGCCCACCTGGCGGAGCTGTTGCAGGTGGCGTGAGGTATTGGCCACCGAGAGGCCGGTGAGCCGCGCCAGTTCCTCCACGCTGCATTCCCGCTGTGCGAGAAATTCCAGTATTTCCAGACGGTTACCGTTACTGAGGGCCTTGCCCACGCGGGCGAACTGGGCGAAGAGCTGTTGCTTGAAGCCGGTGCTTGACATGTATGCGTTTCTCGCTAGACTATTCAAGTAATTGATTGAATAGTTGAACAATCAGCTTCCAGTATAGCACCGGGCCGTGAACCGACAAGTGGCGGCCCGCTCAAAGAAACAAAGGCAGATGCATGGATATCAATGAATTCGTTCTCGCCAACGAGAAGCTGATCCGTTCGGGCTTCTTCTTCGGCATCCTCGTCCTCATGGGCCTGTGGGAGACTGTTGCACCACGCCGGGCGTTGACGGTGTCGCGGGTTCTGCGCTGGGTCAACAATCTGGGCCTGGTGTTCTTCAACAACCTGGTGGTGCGTCTGCTGTTTCCCGCCGCCGCGGTGGGCGTGGCAGTGTTCGCCAGTGAGCAGGGCTGGGGCCTGTTCAACTATCTCCAGGCGCCGTTCTGGCTGGCGGTAATGGCCTCGGTGGTGATCATGGACTTTGTCATCTACCTGCAGCACGTTATGGTCCACGCCATCCCGTTGTTGTGGCGCCTGCATCGCATGCATCACGCCGATCTGGATTTCGATGTCACCACCGGCGCCCGTTTTCACACCCTGGAGATCATCCTCTCCATGCTGATCAAGTTTGCGACCATCCTCCTGCTGGGGCCGCCTGTGGTCGCCGTGGTGATCTTCGAGATAGTGCTCAATGTCACCGCCATGTTCAACCACGGCAACGTGCGCCTGCCACGCGCGCTGGACCGTGTGTTGCGCTGGGTCGTGGTCACGCCGGACATGCATCGCGTGCACCATTCGGTGGAGGACGATGAAGCCAACAGCAACTTCGGATTCAACCTGCCGTGGTGGGATCGCCTGTTTGGCACCTACCGCGATCAGCCACGCGCCGGGCATACCGCCATGACCATCGGTATTCGTAAATACCGCACCGTCAGGGGCGTGGCCTGGTTGCCGGGTATGTTGTGGCTGCCGTTTCGCGGTCGTATCAGTGACTACGCCATCAACCGGCGCCAGTGGGATGACCAGCAGGCCGACGCCGACGAGGCACACAATGAAAAATAGGATCATTCGTGTTGCGGTCTTTCTGGCCATTGTCGTGGGGATAACGCTGGCGGTGCTCTACCGCGAACAATTCGATGTTGCCACGCTGGAGCAATCAGTGGCTGATGCCGGTGTGTGGGGGCCGTTATTGTTCATGCTCATCTACGCCGTGGGCACGATTCTTTTCCTGCCCGGTTCAGTACTGACCCTGGCGGGGGGCGCCCTGTTCGGGCCGGTGTGGGGTACGTTCTATAACCTGACCGGCGCTACGCTGGGCGCGGCGGTGGCCTTCCTTGCCGCACGTTACCTGGCCTCGGCGTGGGTGGAGCAGAAGTCGGGCAAGCGCGTGCGCCAGCTCCAGGAAGGTGTCGAGGGCGAAGGCTGGCGTTTTATCGCCTTCGTGCGTCTGGTGCCGCTGTTCCCCTTCAACCTGCTCAACTATGCGCTTGGTCTGACGCGCATCCGTTTCTGGGAGTATGTCATTGCTTCGTGGATCTTCATGCTGCCCGGGGCGATTGCCTACACGTATCTTGGCTATGTGGGTCGTGAGGCGGTGGCCGGTGACGCGGATGTAAATCGCATGATCCAGCTTGGCACCATTGCCTTTGCCCTGCTTGGTGTGGTGGCTTTCATTCCCCGCCTCGTCGCGCGTCTGCGCCGTGGGCCCATGCTGGAGGTGGCGGATCTCAAGCAGTATCTGGACAACAAGCGCGATATGCTGGTGCTGGACGTGCGTGACATCGACGAGTTCTTTGGTGAGCAGGGCCATCTTGCCGGGGTGAAGCACATTCCCCTCAGGGAACTGGCAGGACGCACCACCGAACTGGCGGATTACGTGGAAAAACCGGTGGCCATCATCTGTCGCACTGACAGGCGTTCGGCAAAGGCAGCGCAGATCCTGACCCGCCTGGGATTTGCCGATGTGCATATCGTTCGCGGCGGCATGACGGCCTGGCATGCGGCCGGTTACCCGGTGGAAACAAGCCACTGAGAAAACCATCTATTCAGTAAACCAGACAGAGGCAGGGGAACATGAGTACAGGACGAAGAATCACCCTGCTGGTAGCGATTGTCCTGTTAGTGTTCCTGGCATGGCGGTTCATACGACCGATGAATATCTTCGTGGTCGAGGACCGCTTCGCGTGGCCGGTGGATACCAGCGCAGTGCCTGCCGTACTGGGTGATCTGCGTGCCGCGCAATGTGGTGCCTGCCACCAGGAATTCTATAAGGAATGGCAGACCACCATTCACAGCCAGGCGTGGACCGATCCCTATTTTCAGGCCGACTGGCAGTTCGACGATCGCCAGCATATCTGCCGCCTGTGCCACACGCCACTGGATCGCCAGCAGCCGCACAAGGTGCTCGATTACCGTGATCGCGCCAAATGGCAACCCATCATGGAGGACAATCCCGATTTCGATGCGCAGTTGCAGCACGAGGGTGTTACCTGCGCGGCCTGTCATTTCCGTGACGGCAGGATTGTCGGTGTGCTTGGTGATACCGATGCGCCGCATCCGGTGAAGCAACTGACCTCGGCCAACGAGGTGTGTGTGCGCTGCCATGTGGTCAACGGTGACAGCTGGGATACCTTCTTCCGTTTCCCGCCCTGTGGCACGGTGGCGGAGATCCGGGAGACTGCCGGCAGCGAGCCGGTGTCAGGCGAACTGAGCGTGACTGATATCGCCGCGCTCGGTTGTGTTGATTGCCACATGCCCGCAGTGGAACGCCCCCTGGTGGCAGGCGGCCCGGTACGCAAGGCCCGTCGCCACCTGTGGCGTGGGGGACACGACCCGGCAATGGTGAAAAAGGCATTGACGGTGGAATTTGTTGAGCGAACGTTGTCAAACACGGAGATGCGTACTTTTGTTCTCAATATTGCCAACACCGGTGCGGCGCACTATGTGCCTACCGGTACGCCTGATCGCCATTTTTCTATCCAGTTGCGCGCGGTGAGCGCACTGGGAGAAACCATCGAAGAGGAAGATATTCTGCTAAAGCGCCACGTCATGTGGCGACCGTTCATCGTTGACCTGTGGGATACACGTCTGCCGCGTGGTGAACAACGCAGCTATACCCTTGCGGTGCCCCGTGACAGCGGTGCCATGGCGGTCGAAGCGGTGGTGCGCTACCACCTGCTCGATGAGAGCCGCCGGCAACGTATTGGCTATGAAAACACCACACCCATCGCCTACGAAGTGTTTCGCCGCCGCATCACCCTGTCAGCAGGTGGGGGTGGACAGTGAGTAAACGAGACCTGGTGATTCTTGGTGGCGGTGCCGGTGGACTGGTAGTGGCCAGCGTGGCGGCACAGCTGGGTCGCTCGGTCACCCTCATCGAAAAGGCCGACAGGCTCGGTGGAGACTGCCTGCACTACGGTTGTGTACCGAGTAAGACCCTTATTCGTAGCGCGCAGGTGGCTGCGCTCATGCGCCGCGGTGCCGAGTTTGGCCTTGAACCCTGTGATTTTCCTGTCGACCTGGCGCGCGTCAATGCACACGTAAAATCGGTCGTCGATCACATCCAGCATCACGATGATCCCGAGCGTTTTCGTGGTTACGGCTGCGAAGTCCTGCTGGGCGAGGCGGCACAATTTGTCTCTCCCCATGAGATTCGTGTGGGCGAGCGTGTTATTCACGGGCGACGTTTCGTCATTGCCACCGGCACGCACCCCTTTGTGCCGGATATTCCCGGCCTCCATGAAGCACCGTATTCCACCAACGAGGATCTGTTTTCGCTGCAGGACCTGCCGCCACGCCTGGCGGTACTGGGAGGCGGTGCCATTGGTGTCGAACTGGGTCAGGCGCTGGTACGCCTGGGTAGCGAGGTAACGCTGTTGCAGCGTGGCCCGCAGATCCTGCCACGTGAGGATCCCGAACTGGTTGTACGCCTGGCGGAGTCGTTACATACGGAGGGTATGCGTATCCATACCGACACCACGGTGGATGCCATTCATACCGATGTCGAGGGAAGTCACCTGCATTGCAGTGACGGCCTTCGTCTCACGGTAGATCATATTCTTATTGCTACCGGTCGGCAGCCGAACATCGAAGAGCTCGGCCTGGATGCTGCTGGTGTTGCGCATACCCGTCGCGGTATCGTTGTGGATCGCCGCCAGCGCACTTCGCAAAAACATATCTATGCTTGCGGTGATGTCTGCGGGCCGTACGCCTTCACCCACATGGCTGAGCATCAGGCGGGCGTGGTGATCAGTAACGCGGTATTTCGTTTTCCAAAGAAGACCAACTACCGCGTCGTGCCGTGGGTTACCTACAGTGACCCGGAACTGGCCCGCGTGGGGTTGACCGAGGTCGAGGCGCGTGAGCAGGGCATTGACCCCGAGGTGCTGCGTTTCGAGTTCCGTGACGTGGATCGTGCCATCACTGCAAACGAGACGACCGGTCTCTACAAGCTCGTTACCCACAGGGGCAGGATCCTCGGCGCCAGTATTCTCGGTCCACATGCTGGCGAGTTGTTGCACGAGATTGTACTGGCCATGCAGACAGGTGTGAAGATTGGTGCCATCTCGGCCACCATTCACGCTTACCCGACGCTGGCGCAGGTGCACCGTCGCGTGGTCAATACTGCTTATGCAGCGAAGCTCTTCAGTCCCCTGACGCGCAGGCTGGTGAAATGGATCCATCACCTGTTGCCCGGTTGAACAGGACGGACCCGAAACAGGAGAAACACGCATGAGTATCGAGTTTGTGCTGGTGGCCACACTGGTTCTGGCGCTGGCCTGGGCCAATGGTGCCAACGACATCGCCAAGGGCATCGCCACGCTGGTGGGTAACGGCACGGCGCCGGCGCATCGCGCCGTCTGGTGGGGTACGCTGTGGACCGTGGTCGGCGGGCTGCTGGCCATACTGTGGGGTGGGGCCCTGATCAGGACTTTCAGCGGCGGTTTCCTCGATCCCGCCTTTCACGTTGACCTGATATTCGTCGGTGGCACTCTGTTGGGTGCTGCCCTGTGGGTGATCATTGCCACGAGTTTCGGCCTGCCAGTATCCACCACCCATGCCCTGCTCGGCGGTGTGGTCGGCGCGGCGCTGGTGGCGGCCGGACCGGGCGGACTACATCTTGAAACCGTGGCATGGAAGGCCCTCATGCCGCTGCTGGTCGCGCCCCTGCTGGCTATTGGTCTGTGCGCCCTCATTCTTCTGCTGGCACGCTTCGTCGCGCGGCGCCTGCCCGCGTGGCGGCAGGGCTGTTGTGAACCGGACGAATGGCGGCGCAATCCCTTCGTGTGCGCCGATCCACCGGTGGCCACACGTTCGCTGTCGTGCATGGAGCGCCTGTGGGTGGGCCTGCACTGGCTCTCCAGCGGCGCCACCAGTTTCGCGCGTGGACTCAACGACGTGCCCAAGATCGCTGCCTTCCTGATCCTCGCCGTGGCGCTGGTTCCCGGGGCGGCGACCAGCCTGAACGCAGATGGCGTGGCGCCATGGTGGCCCATCGCCCTCGTTGCGCTGGTCATGGGTATGGGCTGCCTGTGGGGCGGCATGCGCGTGCTGGACATCATGGCCTGGCGCGTAGCGCCGCTGGATGCCAGCAGTGGGCTGGTGGCCAACAGCGGTACCGCCATGCTGGTGCTGTTCGCCTCGCCGCTGGGTGTGCCGGTATCCACTACCCACGTGAGTACCGGCGCACTGATGGGCGTGCGTTGGACCAACCGCACCCGGCCCCGCGGCAATGACGCACTCAGGCTGGTGCTGTTCGGCTGGGTGGTGACCCTGCCGGTGGCGGCTGCACTGGCGGCGTTGGGTAGCAGCCTGATGATGATGGCACGATGAGCTGGGGAGAAATGTCATCGAGTTTCACCAGAACGGCAGATCGTTCATCCTGGGTATGCCGGTGAGTGAAATGGGAACACCCGCTGATTACGAGGCCTGGTATCACACGCCGCGCGGTGCATGGATCGCAAGGCGCGAGTTCGATCTCATGTGGTCGTTCATGGGCGCGGATGCGACTCCCGCTGCCAGCCTGCTCGACGTGGGCGCCGGGACGGGCCACTTCAGTCGTCGCTTTGCCGCTGCGGGTTTGCGCGTCACTGGCATCGAACCGGACCCACAGATGCTGGCATTTGCACGCGCGCAGAGTACAGATATACCTTATATAGAAGGACGTACAGATATACCTTATATAGAAGGACGTGCCGAGACCCTGCCGCTGGCCGATGCCAGCTTCGATTACGTGGCTGCGGTGACGAGTCTGTGTTTTGTCGCCGAACCGCAGCGCGCGCTCTGTGAGATGTGGCGCGTGGCACGCCGTGGCGTGATACTGGGACTCTTGCATCGCCACAGCCTGTTGCATCATAGTCGGGCCGGGCGGGGAGGCTACAGCGGGCGCGTTGGGACACTATCGAAGAAGTACGGCGCTGGACGGAACGCCTGCGTCCCATGCCGGTCAGTATGGAGAGCGCCACAGCAGTGTTGTTCCCGAGTGGAGGCTCCCTGGCACGTGGGGTAGAGCGCCTGGCCACCAGCTGGTTTTCTCCCGCATGGCTGCACTGGGGTGGTTTTCTGGCCGTATGGCTACAACGCCATCATTGATGCTTTTCGAACCATCGTTGGTATCTGATTTCAAGAGGTTTACATGCACGCCACTTTGCCCCTGTTACAGGACACCAATTTCCCCGCCATTCGTCGCGACAGGTTGACGACCCTGCAGATCAACGTCGGTTATCGTTGCAACCAGAGTTGCTTGCACTGCCACGTCAATGCCGGGCCGAAGCGGCGTGAAAGCATGTCACGCGAGACCATCGACGCCGTGCTGGCCTTCCTGCGCAACAATCCCATCGAGACCCTTGATATCACCGGCGGCGCGCCGGAGCTGAACGCGCATTTTCGCTACCTGGTGAAGGCCGCGCGCGATCTGGGCGTACATGTGATGGATCGTTGCAACCTGACCATCCTCAGCGAACCGGATCAGGGCGACCTGGCGATGTTTCTTGCCGAGCAACGCGTAGAGATCGTCGCTTCGTTGCCGTGTTACCTGGAGGAGAACGTCGATGGTCAGCGTGGTGACGGTGTCTATGCGCGCTCTATGTCCGGGCTCAGGTCACTCAACGCACTGGGCTATGGTCAACCCGACAGCGGGCTGGTGATCAACCTCGTCTACAATCCCACCGGTGCCTTCCTGCCACCGGCGCAGGCTGCCCTCGAAGCCGATTACCGGCGCGAGCTGGGCAAGCACGGTATTGTCTTCAACCACCTGTTCACCCTTGCCAATATGCCTATCCAGCGCTTTGGCAGCACGCTGGTCTCGAAAGGCGAGTTTGACGACTACATGGGCCTGTTGAAGGGTGCCCATCAGGATGCCAATCTGGCAGGTGTCATGTGCCGTAGCCTGATCAGTGTGGACTGGGAAGGCTACGTGTACGATTGTGATTTCAACCAGATGCTGGGTTTGCCGCTGCCCATGTCTGGCCATCCGCGGCCACACCTGCGTGATATCCGTGCCGCCGATCTCGACGGGATGACCATCGCCGTTGCCGATCACTGTTACGGGTGTACCGCAGGGCAGGGGTCCAGTTGCGGCGGTGCCCTGAATGAATGAACGACCACGAGGAAAGACACATGAACGTAACTTCAGCCGTCAAGCAGCGTTACAGTGAAGGTGCCAATGAAGTCCAGGATGAGCTGTGCTGTCCGGTGGATTATGATCGTGACCTGCTGAAGCTGCTGCCACAGGAGATCATCGACAAGGATTATGGCTGCGGCGATCCCTCGCGTTATGTGCGCGAAGGTGACGTGGTACTCGATCTTGGTTCCGGCGGCGGCAAGATCTGTTACATGGCGGCGCAACTGGTGGGCACACAGGGCCGCGTCATCGGCGTGGACATGAACGATGACATGCTGGCGCTGGCGAGCAAATACCAGTCGGAGATGGCGGGGAAACTGGGTGGCGATCGTGTTGTGTTTCACAAGGGTTATATTCAGGACCTGGCACTGGACGTGGCAGCCATGGAGGACTGGCTGGCAGACAATCCTGTTACCGATGCCGCCTCGCTGGAACACCTGCATCACTGGCAGGCAGAGCAACGCCGTGAACGGCCCCTGATCGCCGACAACAGCGTCGACCTGGTGATCTCCAACTGTGTGCTGAACCTCGTCGATGATCGGCACAAGGCGCAGCTGATCCGCGAGATCCATCGCGTCCTCAAACCCGGCGGACGCGTGGCCATAAGTGACATCGTCAGCGACGAGGAGGTGCCGGCGCACCTTAAGGCTGATACCGAACTGTGGAGTGGCTGCATCTCCGGGGCCTTCCAGGAAGAGGCATTTCTCGATGCCTTCCGGCAGGCTGGTTTTCTCGGCGTGGCTTTCGACAGGTGGGACAGTACGCCGTGGAAGGTGATCGAGGGCATCGAGTTTCGCAGTGTGACGCTGACGGCGGTCAAGGGAGTAGACAGTCCCTGTCTCGACTATGGTCATGCGGTCATGTATCGCGGCCCCTATGCCGCGGTCACCGACGACGAGGACCACGTCTTCCCGCGCGGTGCACGCATGGCGGTATGTGAGCGCACCTGGCGTTTTCTTACCGAGAGCGGCGTGTACGGTTCGGATTTCATCGGCTTTGCACCTGCCACGCCGCGCGAGCCGGTGAACTTCTGCGCACCGCCCGGTACACGACGCAGTGCAGCGGAGACCCGCTCGGGCAAGGTGGCCGGCGGCGACAATGATTGCTGTTGCTGAATCCATCTCGGTGATCATCCCGGCGCTCAACGAGGCCGGCGTGATTGCCGAAACCCTGCAGGCATTACAGCCCGTGCGTGCCGTCGGTGAGATCATCGTCGTCGATGGCGGCAGCCGCGATCGCACGGCGGATGTGGCACGCCCCCTGTGCGATCGGGTCATTGTGTCACCGCCCGGTCGCGCCATGCAGATGAACCACGGCGCGCGCCATGCCAGGGGGAGGATCTTCTGGTTCGTGCACGCCGATACCCTTGCGCCACGGGGGGCGGCCGACGAGATCCAGCGCGCACTGCGCGTCGGCCGGCGGCAATGGGGGCGCTTCGATGTGCGCCTGTCGGGTCGCCACCCCCTGTTGCGCGTGGTGGAACGCATGATGAACCTGCGCTCCCACCTGAGCGGCATCGCTACCGGGGATCAGGGGATCTTCGTGCGCCGTACCGCCTTCGACGCGGTCGAGGGCTTTCCCGAACAACCGCTCATGGAAGACATCGCTATCAGCCGACGCCTGCGGCGGATCTCCCGCCCGGCGCGCGCGCGCACCCCGTTGCTGACGTCGAGCCGGCGCTGGGAGACGCACGGCGTGCTGCGCACCATCCTGCTCATGTGGTACCTGCGCGCCGCTTATGCCCTCGGCGCCAGCCCCGCGCGCCTGGCGCGACGATATAAATAGTATGGCTACGTCTCCGATCCGCGCGGTGATCTTCGCACGCGCCCCCGTTCCTGGCACGTGCAAGACACGCCTCATCCCCGCGCTCGGTGCCGATGGCGCCGCGGCCCTGCAGGAAAGGCTCATCCGGCGAACCGTGGCAACGGTCAGCGCGGTGGCGGGACTGGATACGGAACTGTGTGTCACCCCCGACACCGGACATGCGGTATTCACGGCACTGGTGGAACGCCACGGCATCGCCTGCACGGCGCAGGGCGAGGGTGACCTGGGGCAGCGCATGGCGCGCGCCGCACGGCGGGTGCTGGCAGACGGGCAGGCGGTGATCCTGCTCGGCACCGATTGCCCGGAATACAGCGTGGCCTGTCTCCGTGCGGCCGGTCGCGCCCTCGCGGCGGGGGCACAGGCAGTGATCGGCCCCGCCCATGACGGCGGCTACGTGCTACTCGGCCTGCAGCGTTTCGATGATGCACTATTCACCGGTATCGACTGGGGCAGCGAGCGGGTGCTGGCGCAGACCCAATCGGCCCTTGCGCGGGCGGGCATGGAGGTGTTTGAATTGCCCCCTTTGCATGATATCGACCGGCCCGAGGACCTGGCCCGTTTCCCTGAACTGTTGAGCGAGGTATCCCGTGCGCTGGCTGGATAAGATCGAACTGCCCATACTGATTGTCCTTGCCCTCACGCTGGGTCTCGCCCCGTTCGTGCCGGAGCCGCATGTCTGGCAGAAACTGAAAATGCTGTTTGCCGGTGAGCTGAGCCGGCCCGTCGACATCTTCGACCTGTTCCTGCATGGCGCGCCATGGGTGGTGCTGGGACTGAAACTCGTGCGCATGAGAAAGCGACCAGAAGCCTGACTTACAGAGAAGGCAGGGAAGATAAAACATCGATCCCACCGCAAAGGCCGCGAAGTGACGCAAGGTAAAAAGCCGTTTTCTTCGCGTTCCTTTGCGTCCTTTGCGGTTGAGAGAGTGTACCCTCCATCGTCGGATCACTTTTCCACCGCAAAGGCCGCGAAGTGACGCAAGGCAAGAAACCGTTTTCTTCGTGTTCCTTTGCGTCCTTTGCGGTTGAGAGGGTGTACCCTCCATCGTCGGATCACTT
>DRKU01000181.1 GCA_011051615.1 Gammaproteobacteria bacterium | reverse complement strand
GGCCCTCACCCCTCGTTACTAGATCCTGATATATGACCAGCCGTCTTCCTTGCGACGAATGATCTGTTTGAGTGCCGAGGTGACCACCTCGGCCTCTGGCAGCAGGGTGACATCGATACCCTTTTCCTTTTTCAGGCGCTTGATGGTCTTGGCGCAGGCAAGGAAGGAAAGGGTATCGTATTCTGCCTGCAGCGCGTGAATGCGTTCGGCAAACGGTGAGCTGTCGGAGCGTAGCAGCTTCAAGCCCTTGCCATTGGTGAGCAGCTCGACCACCACGGTACGCCCGGCTTCACGGTGACTTTTCAACAGGCGTTCGGTTTCCTCGAGCACGGTATTGAGACGGTACTCGTCATCGGTGGTGACATGCAGGACGACGCGCCACTGCTCACCGGGGCCGATCTGGCGGCCGCTTTCGATGGCCTGTGCCAGTTCGGTGAGGCCAGGGTCACTTAACAGGGCATGGGACGTCCACCCCACGGCCAGGCCGAGCAGCATCAGGAAGCTGGCCACCAGCGCCATGCGCGAGGTGCGGGTTTTCTTCTGACCCACCTGGGTCGAGGGGGCCTCGATATCCAGGTAACCGAGTTGCACCATGTCACGCACCTTGCGTAACTGGCATACACGCCGGCTTAACTCGTCATCCTTGCGCAGTGCCTCCAGTAGCAGGCCGCGCTCGGATTCATCCAGCTGGCCGTCGATGAAGGCGCTGAGAAATTCGTCGGAAAAGGCCTGTTCGTCGTTCATTTCACTCTCCTGAGCCGCGGCGAGGTGTCCTCGGCCTGCGGATTGATCTCCAGCAAGTCCAGTGCCAGGCGCTTGCGTGCACGACACAGGCGGCTCATCACCGTGCCGATGGGGATACCCAGGATGTCGGCGACTTCGGCATAGCTGAAGCCTTCGAGATCCACCAGTGTAACCGCCTGGCGCTGCCCCTCTGGCAGTTGTGATATCGCCGCGCGCACATGCTTGACGATATGCTGCTGAGCATGATTGTCCTCGGGCGTGACGTTATCGACGAGGACCATGTTGTCGAGGTCTTCCGTCGGTCGCTGGCGGCGAAAGTGATCGCGCCAGCAGTTGGTAAGGATGCCGAACAGCCATTTGTCCAGTGCGCGTGCGTCGCGCAGTTGCGCGCTGTTGCGCAGGGCCTTGATAATCGCATCCTGGGTCAGGTCGTCGGCCAGTGCCGCGTCGTGGGTCCAGGAAAAGGCCACGCGGTACAGGCGTGAGCGGCGCTCGGTGATGCGGCGCTTGAGTTCCGCGCTCTTGCAAAAGACTCCCAGGATATTCATAACTGCTATCACCCCGTCACGCGCAGTGCGCGCATAGTTTGTATGACGGCATCCAGCCGGATTCTATTCCAATTCACAGCCGCAGCCCGCCCGAGAGCGCAGGGGACAGCCCCGATCGGCGGCGTGGAGGATCACACCACGGCAGGGCGAGCAACACAAAAAGCAATTAATAATATTAGAGAGAACTAATGTTAAGGCCGGGGGGAATAAATCCCCACCCCTGCCCGTCGTGACATTCAGGTTGACCGCAAATGCGGGTGTTCGCATCCGTGCCTGTGGTAATCCACACAAAGCCCGGATCACCCCATCGTCCCGGCTATTAACCCAAACCCAAGCTACATAGGGGAGAGAAAATGACCTTTAATCGTTCACGCTTACTGGTATGGCTGACCGGCCTGGTGCTGGCCCTGTCCGCCAGCATGGCCTCGGCCGCCAAGCCCGGCGACAGTTTCGTCGAGAAAAAGATCGTCCTGCAGATCAGCGATCCCAATCCCTTCAAACAGACGCTGGTGCTCAACGTCGCCAGTAACCTGATCAAGGCCTACGGCCAGGACCAGGTCGCCGTCGAGATCGTTGCCTTTGGTCCCGGTCTGCGTCTGCTGTTTGCAGAAAACGCCAATGCAGGGCGCATCAAGGCGCTGGCCGGTGCCGGTGTCAAGTTTGCCGCCTGCGGCAACACCATCAAGAAGATGACCGCACTGCGCGATGGCGAAGCCCCGCACATGAACCCCAATGCCGTCAGGGTCGGCGCGGGTGTGGTGCGCATCCTGGAGCTCATCGACCAGGGTTACGTGCTGGTCAAGCCGTAAGGTAGTACCAGAACAACATCCAAAACAGATACAAATAATAAGTTTGAGGAGACAGAAATGTTAAAAGCAATCAAGAAGACCGCGCTGGTCGCGGGCTGCGTGGCGGCACTTGGGGCGGCCACCTCGGCACAGGCCGCCAACTGGCTGATGCTGCAGGGCACCGAGCGTGCCGGCGCCGCGCCGCGCGCCAAGGTATGGGGCTTCGTGCAGCCGGAAATCCAGTCCACCGACGGTACCCTGCTGAAGGCGGGTCCCTTTTCCGGCCAGAACGCCATCTTCAACGTCATCCGGCCCGATAACAAGAGCAACGAGACCTTCAACATCCGTCGTGCCCGTATCGGCATACGCGGCACGGGTTTCCCGCCGGACTCCCGGGTCAACTATTTCTTCCTCGCCGAGTTCGGTAACAACGGCATCACCCGCCCGGGCGGCGGCACCGGCAGCGCCAAGATCACCGACGCCAGCGTGACCCTGAATCACATCAAGGGCATGCGCGTGCGCGTGGGTCAGTTCAAGACCCCCGGCGCGGAAGAAGGCCTGGCCGCCATCCACGTGTTCGACTACATCAACTTCACCAACTTCGCCTTCACCCAGTTGCTGGAGCGCTATTTCAATGGTGATGGTTCAACAACTCCAGGTAACGCTGCGGGTACCTGCGGTGGTGTAACGGCATCGTGTGCCAACCTGCCCAACGGACCGGTGGGCGCCTTCCGCGACGTGGGTATCCAGCTCTTCGATACCTTCAAGGACGGCGACTGGGAACACAGCTATGCCATCATGTACGGCAACGGCAACGGCATCACCCGCGGCGATAACGACGACAACAAGGACACCTACCTGTACTGGTCGTCAGAACTGGTCTATGGGGGTCGCGGTCCGCGCCGCCAGGGCTGGAAGCTGTTTGCCTGGAGCCAGACCGGCAAGCGCACCCTCACCGGTGCCAATGCGGCCGGTGGTACCGGTGGCGCGGGTGAATACGACCGCGATCGTTCCGGTTTCGGTACTACCTACCGCCGCGGCCAGCACCGCGCGGCCTTCGAGTACTTCACCGCCGACGGCATGATCTTCAACGGCACGGACGGTGGTGCAATTGCGGGCTCGACCAATAATGGCGGCACGGGTATTGCCTCGTTCAATGTCGCTACGACGGGTGAGGCAGACGGCTATTACATCCACTACGGCTACGCCCCCAACCCCAAGTGGGAGTTCGACATTCGCTACGACATCATGAACCGCCTGACCAACAGCACCACCGGCGAGCGCAAGTTCGAGACCACCACTCTGGGCGTGCAGTACTTCTTCAACAAGAAGAGCCGCTTCGTCTTCAACTACGAGATCCGTAGCGCCGAGGCGCCCAACCTGGCCGGCAGTGCCACGCCGAATGTGATCCTCGATTCCATCGATGATCGTCTCTCGGCCGAGCTCTTGATCATTTTCTAAGAACCGTTCGAGAAGTTAAGCAATCTCCTTGTTGCCCCGGTCCTGCGCAAGCAGGGCCGGGGTTTTTCTTTTTTGTAGGAGCGCCGCCCCGGCGC
>DRKU01000180.1 GCA_011051615.1 Gammaproteobacteria bacterium | reverse complement strand
GAGTCAGGCGCCAGTACGCAGGGCGCAATACGCTGCGCTATTGCGCCGTCATTCCGGGGGACGCCGAGCAACGAGAGGCGGCAGTCCGGAATCCAGTGGTAAATTCCCCTGGACCTCGCCACTCGCCTTCCTGCCGTCGGGGCCTCCGGCCTCCGGCCCTGCGTGAGTCAGCCTTCACCCCCGAGCACCGGTGCGGCGAGTCAGGCACCAGTACACGGGGCGCAATACGCTGCGCTATTGCGCCGTCATTCCGGGGGACGCCGAGCAACGTGAGGCGGCAGCCCGGAATCCAGTGGTAAATTCCCCTGGACCTCGCCACTCGCCTTCCTGCCGTCGGGGTCTCCGGCCTCCGGCCCTGCGTGAGTCAGCCTTCACCCCCGAGCACCGGTGCGGCGTTCTCCGGGCTGGCGGGACAGAGGCTGACCGCCAGCAACGAGTGCCTGTCCTACAGGGCCCGGATCTTCGCCAGTTGCGCGCGCAGGTTTTCCAGCCTGGTGCGCAGTTCGTCGGCACGTGCGCGTTCCTTGTCCACCACCGCCGCCGGCGCGCGATCGACGAAGTTGGGGTTGGCGAGTTTCTTCTCCACGCCCTCGAGCACTTTCTCCTCGCGTGCGATCTCTTTTTCGAGACGCGTCTGTTCGGCCTCCTTGTCGATGAGTCCCGCCATGGGAATGAGGATCTTCATTTCACCCACCAGCTCGGTGGCGGATTCCGGTGCCGACGCGCCCGCATCGAGCACCTCGATGCTTGCCATGCGGCCAACCGTTTCCAGGTAACGGCGGTTGCGTACCAGGCGCTTGCGATCGCGTTCGTCGGTGTCCTGCAACAGCACCGGCAACAGCTTGCGTGGCTCGATGTTCATGCCGCTGCGGATCTTGCGCACGCCAAGGATGAACTGCCGGACCCATTCCATCTCTGCCACCGCTTCGGCATCCACCTGTGCGGTATCGGCCTGCGGCCATGGCTGGCGCATGATGGTGTCGCCCGCAACACCGGCCAGCGGCGCCACGCGCTGCCAGATCTCCTCGGTGATATAGGGAATGACGGGATGTGCGAGGCGCAGGAGGGTCTCCAGTACCTGCACGAGGGTGCGGCGCGTGCCGCGCCGTTGCGCCGCGCTGCTGTTGTCGTCGTTGAGCACCGGCTTGGAGAGTTCCAGGTACCAGTCGCAGTATTCGTTCCAGGTGAACTCGTAGATGGCGTGTGCGGCAAGATCGAAGCGGTAGTTGTCGATGGCGCGCGTGACTTCCTGCGTGGTCTCCTGCAGGCGCGCGATGATCCAGCGATCGGCAGCGCTCAGTTCCACCTCGCCGCCGGACTGGCCGCAGTCCTCGCCCTCGGTGTTCATGAGGACATAGCGCGCCGCATTCCACAGCTTGTTACAGAAGTTGCGGTAGCCTTCGATGCGACCGAGATCGAAATTGATGTCACGCCCGGTGGTGGCCAGCGAGGCGAAGGTGAAGCGCAGGGCATCGGTGCCGTAGGACGGGATGCCATTGGGGAAGTCCTTGCGCGTGGCCTTTTCGATCTTCTCCGCCAGTTGCGGCTGCATCATGCCGCTGGTGCGTTTCTTCACCAGTGATTCGAGATCGATGCCGTCGATGAGATCAATGGGGTCGAGGACGTTGCCCTTGCTCTTGGACATCTTCTGGCCGTGGGAGTCGCGCACCAGGCCGTGAATATAGACGTCGCGGAAGGGGACGTCGCCGATGAACTTCAGTCCCATCATGATCATGCGCGCGACCCAGAAGAAGATGATGTCGAAGCCCGTGACCAGCACGCTGGTGGGATAGAAGACCTTCAGGTCGTCCTCACTGTCGGGCCAGCCGAGGGTGGAGAAGGGCCACAGGGCCGAGGAGAACCAGGTGTCGAGGACATCCTCGTCCTGGCTGAGCGCAACGTCATCGTCGAGTTTGTATTTCTGCCGGACTTCGGCCTCATCATGGGCAACATAGATGTTACCTTCGGCATCGTACCAGGCGGGGATGCGGTGGCCCCACCAGATCTGGCGGCTGATGCACCAGTCCTGGATATTACGCATCCACTCGAAATAGGTGTTCTTCCAGTTGTCGGGGATGAAACGGATGTCGCCGTTCTCCACCGCCGCAATGGCCGGATCGGCCAGCGGCTGGATGCGCACGAACCACTGGTCGGTCAGGTAGGGTTCCACCACCGCACCCGAGCGGTCGCCGCGCGGCACCATGAGCCTGTGGTCCTCGACCTTCTCCATCAGGCCGAGGGCCTCGAGATCGGCGATGACCTTCTTGCGCGCATCGTAACGATCCAGGTCGCGAAAGTCTTCCGGTACGTTGTCGTTGGTGCGCGCATCGACGGTAAAGATGTTGATCATGGGCAGGTCGTGGCGCTGGCCCATCTCATAGTCGTTGAAGTCGTGCGCCGGGGTGATCTTGACGCAGCCACTGCCAAACTCGGGATCGACGTAGTCGTCGGCAATGATGGGGATCTCGCGTCCCGTCAGCGGCAGGGTGACGGTTTTGCCGACGAGATGTCGGTAGCGTTCGTCCTCGGGGTGTACGGCTACGGCGGTATCGCCGAGCATGGTCTCGGGGCGCGTGGTGGCGACGACGATGTACTCGTCGCTGCCGGTGACGGGGTAGCGCATGTGCCACAGGTGGCCGTTTTCTTCTTCCGAGACCACTTCCAG
>DRKU01000179.1 GCA_011051615.1 Gammaproteobacteria bacterium | reverse complement strand
TGTTGCGACAGGACTGCTCGATGGCGTGGGCCAGCGCCGCGTGATCACGCGCCAGCAGGGCATCCATGTTGTCTTCCAGCCAGGCGAGGAAGTCGGCATCGCGGATGAGACCGTACTTGATGACCTCGGCCAGTCCGGCGGAGAGCTCGCGATCGGGCAGGGTGTCGAGGGTGTCGGTGTCGGCGATGACGCAGCGTGGCTGGTGAAAGGCGCCGATCATGTTCTTGCCCAGTGGGTGATTGACGCCGGTCTTGCCACCCACCGAGGAGTCCACCTGGGCGAGCAGGGTGGTGGGGATCTGGATGAAGGCCACGCCGCGCTGGTAACAGGCGGCGGCAAAGCCGGTCATGTCACCCACCACACCGCCACCGAGTGCCACCAGCGTACAACTGCGCTCGAAACGGTGTTCGAGCAGGGCATCGAAGATGCGATTGAGCGTCTCCAGATTCTTGTACTGTTCACCGTCGGGAAGGATCACTGTTTCATGAGTCACTTCTCCAAGTGCGGCCGCAACGCGATCCAGGTAGAGGGGGGCGACGGTCTCGTTGCTGACGATCATCACCTGCCGGCCAGCCAGGTGCTGGCGCAGCAGCTCGCCCTGCGAGAGCAGGCCGCGACCGATATAGATGGGGTAGCTGCGTGCGCCCAGATCAACCTGTAGTGTGTGCATGGATTCGTTTTATTGCCGAGGGTCTCGGCCAGATTATACGGCAAGCGCGCGGCCAGTTCAGTGTCTGTCGTTCTCGGCGGTAAGCCGGCGGCGGATGTCCTCGACGATACGACGGACATTCTGTTTGCCGGTGTTGATCACCATGTGGGCCGTTTCGCGGTAGAGGGGGTCGCGTTCGGCAAGCAGGGCCTCGATGCGGGCGCGAGGATCCTCGGTCTGCAGCAGGGGCCGGTTACGATCGGCGCGGGTACGTTCGTAGAGCGTGTCGGCCTCGGCCTGCAGGTAGATCACGGTGCCACGCTCGTGCAGACAACGGCGGTTGTCTGCATCCAGCACCGCGCCACCACCGGTGGCCAGCACCAGATCGTCGCGCGCGGTAAGTTCATCGATGACGGCCTTCTCGCGTTTGCGAAAGCCCGCCTCACCCTCGATATCGAAGATCAACGGGATACTCGCACCGGTGCGCGCTTCGATCTCATGGTCACTGTCGAGGAAGTCCAGTCCCAGTTCCTCGGCCAGGCGTCGGCCGATGGTGGTCTTGCCCGAACCCATGGGGCCGACGAGGAAGAGCTTCATGACTGAATGTGGGAGAAGGCGTGCAGGGGAAACGAAAAGGCGGCCACCCCCGCCGTGGGAGTGACCGCCGGGTGTGCCGGATCAGATGCCGACGCGTTCACTGATGATCTTCGGTGTAATGAAGATCAGCAGTTCCTGCTTCTGAGTGGAATCCACCGTCGAGCGGAACAGGCCGCCGATGATGGGCAGGTCGCCGAAGAACGGCACGCGCTTGACACGATGATCTTCCGTCGTTTCATAGATACCGCCGAGTACCACGGTCTGACCGTTGCTCACCAGTACCTGGGTGTGTACCTGCTGGGTGTCGATGGGGGGCGGGCCGCCGGAGATGACCGACTGGCCAAAGTCGGGCGCATCCTTGGTGACGATGAGATCCATGATGATGCGGTCATCCGGGGTGATCTGCGGCGTCACACGCAGCGACAGCACGGCTTTCTTGAACTGCACCGTGGTCGCACCACTGGAGGCGGCGGTGGTGTAGGGGATCTCCGTACCCTGTTCGATATAGCCCTCGCGCTGGTTGGCGGTGATGACGCGCGGACTGGAGATGGTCTCCGAGCGGCCCTCTTCCTGCGCGGCGCGCAGCTCCAGGTCCAGCAGCGTGCCCAGCGGCAGACGGGCGAAGGACAGGGCGAAACTGCCAAAGGCGGTGGGATCGGCGAGGTTGACGTTGAGCGAGTTGCCCGGCGCACCGCCCTGGGCGATGTTGCGCGCATCGGTGAGGTTACCGGCGACACCGACGCCGGCATTGCCCACCTGGCCGTCGGTGGCGACGCCGAAGTCCACACCCAGTTCATCGGTGAAATCATTCTTCGCCAGCACGATACGTGATTCGATTAGCACCTGGCGTACCGGGATATCCAGTTCTTCTACCATGGCCACAGCGGCATCGAGGTTCTCGGCCACGTCGCGCAACAGGATGCGGTTGGTGCGCTCATCGACGGTGGCTGCACCACGCTCCGAGAGCACGCCGGTGGTGCCTTCGCCACCCTTGAGCAAGGCGGCCAGATCGGCGGCCTTGGCGTAGTTGACCTGGATGGAGAGGCTCTCCAGCGGTGCCAGGGCCTTGATCTGCTTGCCCGCCTCCAGCTCCAGTTTCTCGCGCGCGGCGATTTCCTCGGCCGGTGCGACGAGGATGACGTTGCCGCTCTCGCGCTTGTCCAGGCCCTTGGTCTTTAGAATGATATCCAGCGCCTGATCCCAGGGCACGTTCTTGAGGCGCAGGGTCAGGCTGCCGGTAACGGTGTCACTGGTGACCATGTTCTTGCCGGTGAAGTCGGCGATGAGCTGCAGGACGGCACGTACCTCGATGTTCTGGAAGTTCAGCGACAGGCGTTCACCCACGTATTCCTTCTTCTTGCGCTGCTTGGGTATGCCGGCCTGGGCGTCGGGGGCCTTGATGATGGGCCGCACATCGACGGTAAAGGTATTGTCGGCCTGGTAGGCCAGGTGATCGAAGTCACCACCGGCGTTGATGACGATACGCGAGCTACCGCCCTGATTGAAGGCATCGACGGTGGTTACCGGCGTGGCGAAGTCGATGACATCGATGCGGCGCTCCAGCTCCGAGGGCAGCTGGGTGTTGGGGATATTGAGGATGATCTGCTTGCCGCGTTTCTGCATGTCCACCGGGATGGTGGGATCGGTCAGGGTGATCACCACGCGGCCTTCACCGTGCTCTCCCCGGCGGAAGTCGATGTTCTGGATGGCCCGGGTACCCCCGGGTGGCGCGGCATTACCCGTCGGCACAATGCTTGCCGGGGCAACCGTGCCGGCGCCCGCCTCACCGGCGAGGGTGACGATAACCGTGTTGCCCTGTACCTGGGTGTCATAGGGCACCATCCTGGCCAGCTTGATGACCACGCGCGTGCGACCACCGGCCTCTACCGCGGAAATACTGCGCGCGGCACCCACGCCGATGTTTTGCGAGCGTTCATCCAGTTGCAGGCTGGTGCCGGGGAAGTCCAGTGCAATGCTGGCCGGGTTGTCGATGGTGAAACTGCCGGGCTGCGGGGCGGGGCCGGAGAGGGTCATGACGATCTGGACCTTCTCACCGGGCAGGGTCGAAAAACCGATGTCAGTCAGTGCAACGGCAGCGCTGGCGCTGGAAACGGGCAGCCCGTAAGCCAGCAGGAGCAGCAACAGTCCGAGCATGCGCTCGGCCAGTCGGTGTTTCCGGGCCACGTCGCTTGGGATTCGGGACGCTTTGTTCATTATCTTATCTCCAACGATGCGCTATTCATTCAAAGGCATGGAGGCTTCACGCTCAAACCAGCCACCCTTGTTGTCAGGGATCAGTTCAACGATCTTGATGAACGACTCCGTGATGGCGACGATTTCGCCGTAGTTCTGGCCCACGTGGTTGCCCACCTGGACTTTGTAGACCGTGTTGTCCGGTGCGCCGGTCTGGACCAGGCCCCAGCGCACGCCGTCTTTTTCGAGGATGCCCACGTAGTGCAGGGTATCCAGCGGGAACTGTTCCAGGGTTTCCTTCTTGCGCACCAGGTGCTCCGGCTTGGGCCGGTCGGTCACCGAGCCGTCACTACCCGCGGTGTGCTCGACCGGTTCCGGTTCATAGAACGGTGAGAAGGGATCACGCAGGTTATAGGCGTCATAGGTGAAGCTCTTGTAGGGCGCCACCTTGGGCAGGGGTTCGGGTTCGGCGCCGGGGCGCTTCTTGATCTCTTCGACGTATTGCTTGAGATCGCCCGAGACGCCGCCACTGCAGGCTGCCAGCAGGACACTGGCCGCCACGGCGGCGAGAAGACTGCGTGTGCCGGTCGGCATGCGCCCAGCGGCGTCCGCTCCTGTTTCGAAGGCTGACATCTGCCTGCTACCTTTTGAAGTTTTCCGTACCATCAGCGCCGACCCTTTTTCTTTTTCTTCTTTTTGGCCTTGGCCAGTTCGGCCTCCAGCTCTTCCTGTTCGAGATACCGGTAAGTCTTGGCCGTGGCCTGCATGGTCAGGTGGCCGGTCTTGGCATCGCGGGAAATCTTGATGTTATGCAGCGTCACGATGCGCGGCAGGGCGGCGATACCGCTGACGAAGCGCCCGAACTGGTGGTAGGTGCCGGTCACCTCGATGGCGATGGGTTTTTCCGTATAGAACTCGATGAACTGCTCCGGCAGGGGCTTGAAGAGAACGAACTCGATGCCGGCGGCATGGCCCTTCTGGGAAATCTCATCGACCAGATTCTCGACCTCGGTCTTGCTTGGCAGCTGCTGCTTGACCTTGGCAAAGATGTCATCCAGTTCTTTCAGCTGTTGCTGGTAGATTTCGAGGTTGGCGGCCTGCTGTTGCAGTTTCTCGAAATCGCTTCGCAGGGTGACTTCACGCCGCTCGGCATTGACCAGTGTCTGACGCTGGTTGCTGATATCGAGGAAATAGCCCAGCACCAGCACGAGGACGCAGACGACCGCGATCACCCCCACCTTGACCGGCATGGGCCAGGCGCCGATGTTACTGAAATCGATATCGCTCAGATCTATATTTAAATCAGCCATGACAGTCGCTTGTTATTGCTTGGGCTTTTTCGGTGCCTTGGGATTGTTCGGCGCTTCTTCGTCCGGACTGCCCAGTTCCTGCTGGGCGGTGACGATGAAGAGGCGGTCGTCTTCCGGCGTCTTGGGGTCCTGCTTGATGACCTCGAGAACCGGTTTGGCCAGCGTGGCGGCCTCGTCGATATTGCGCATGAAGGAAGAAACGCGTTCGTTGGACTGGGCCACCCCTTCCATGCGAATGGTCTTGCCCTTCTGCTGTAGCAGCGTCAGGTACATGCCATCGGGAATGATGCGTACCAGCTCGTCGAACATCTGCACGATCTTCGGCCGGTTGGCCTGCAGTTCCTTGATCTTGTTGATGCGCTTGGCCAGTTTCTCGCGTTCCTTCTCCAGTATCTTGATCTTGGCCAGGCGCGTATTGAGCTCATCGATCTGCGTTTGCAGGTAGGTGTTGCGGCCGTTCTGGCTGGAAATCATGCGCGAGTATTGCAGGTGCACGGCCACTACGATGAGCACCATGAGCAGGGCCGACAGTCCCATCATGGTGAAGAACTGACGCTGGCGTTCACGGCGCTGTTCCTGGCGCCAGGGTAAGAGGTTGATATGTGCCATCAGTCGAAACTCCTCATCGCCAGGCCGCAGGCGATCATCAACGCCGGTGCGTCGTTACTGAGGCTCTGGGCCTTGACGCGCGAGGCGATGGTCATATCCGCGAAGGGGTTGGCCACGGTCGTCGTCACGCCCAGTTTGTTGGCGATCATCTCGTCGATGCCGGGCAGCATGGCGCTGCCACCGGCCAGTACGATGTGGTCGACGGTGTTGTACTGGCTGGAGGAGAAGAAGAACTGCAGGGAGCGACTGACCTGCTGGGCCATGGCTTCCTTGAACGGTTCGAGGACCTCGGGCACGTAGTTGTCGGGCAGGCCGCCCTGACGCTTGGCCATGCCGGCCTCTTCGTAGGACAGGCCGTAGCGACGCTGGATCTCTTCGGTAAGCTGCTTGCCGCCAAAGACCTGTTCACGGGTGTAGATGGTCTTGAGGTCATGCAGGACGTTGAGGGTGGTCATGGTGGCGCCCACGTCGATGACCGCCACGGTCTGGTCCATGCCATGTTCGGGTAGCTGCGCCGCCTGGAGCTGGAAGGCATTTTCCATGGCATAGGCCTCCACGTCGACGATACGTGCCTTGAGACCGGCGATCTCCAGCGCCGCCACGCGCACGTCTACGTTCTCGGAGCGGGAGGCGGCGAGCAGGACATCGACGCGCTCCGGGTCGTTTTCGGACGGACCGATGACCTCGAAATCCAGGTTGACCTCTTCCAGCGGGTAGGGGATATATTGATCCGCCTCCAGCTGGATGTGCTGTTCCATTTCGTCTTCCGACAGGTTGGACTGCATGGAGATGACCTTGGTGATCACCGCCGAGCCGGCCACTGCCACGGCGGCGTGTTTGGTGCGGGTCCCCGAGCGCTTCACGGCGCGACGAATGGCCTCGCCCACGGCCTCCACGTCCGAGATATTCTTCTCGATGACGGAATTGGGCGGCAGGGGCTCCACCGCGTAGGCCTCGACCCGGTAGCGGTCGCCACTGCGCGAGAGCTCCAGCAGCTTGACCGCGGTCGAGCTGATGTCCAGCCCGACCACCGGCGGGGCCTTCGGCTTGAAAAGGTCGTTTAACGCCATATTTTTCTATAGATAGCTTGGGGTTAGAAGTTTTATATGTTTATCTACATTAACTACCACTGTCAACTATAGGTCAAGTAATAGATAAATACAATCTGACGTAGTTTTGCCGACAGACAGCCGATATACTGTGCCTCCTGTCGCAACCAGGCCAATAAGTCCGCCCCAGTCACACGCATGAAACCCTTCTACAGGAAGCTGCTTTATTACTCCGGGACGAGCCTGCTCACCCTCCTGCTGATGGGTGCCCTGACCGGTCTGGTGGCCTATGCCTGGCTGACCCCGCGTCTGCCCTCCATCGATACCCTCAAGGACGTGCGCCTGCAGGTGCCGCTGCGCGTGTATGCCCGCGATGGCGCCCTGATCGCCGAATTTGGCGAAATGAAGCGTTCACCGCTGTCCTACGAGGAATTTCCCACCGAGCTGGTCAAGGCCCTGCTGGCCGCGGAGGACGATCGCTTCTTCGAGCACCCCGGGGTGGACTACAAAGGTATCCTGCGCGCCTCCTTCAAACTCATCACCACCGGCCGCCGCGCCCAGGGGGGATCCACCATCACCATGCAGGTGGCACGCAATTTCTTCCTCAGCCGAGAGCGTACCTTCCTGCGCAAGTTCAACGAGATCCTGCTGGCGCTCAAGATTGAGAACGAGCTCACAAAACAGCAAATTCTTGAGCTCTATCTCAACAAGATCTATCTCGGCAAGCGCGCCTATGGCTTTGCCGCTGCCGCACAGGTCTATTACGGCAAGGACCTGGGTGAACTTGAGTTGCACCAGCTCGCCATGATTGCCGGTTTGCCCAAGGCACCGTCCACCTTCAACCCCATCGTCAATCCCGAGCGGGCCCTGCAACGGCGCAACTACATCCTTGGCCGCATGCGCGAGCTGGGCTTCATCGACGAGGAACGCTATGCCATTGCCGTGGCGGCCGCCGACGATGCCGCCGTGCATGCCCTCGACGCCGAGGTGGAAGCACCCTACGTGGCCGAGATGGTGCGCGCGGAGATGCTGGAGCGGTTTGGTGACGAGGCCTACACCCTGGGTTATCGCGTCTACACCACCATCGACCCGCGCCGCCAGGCCATCGCCAACCGCGCCCTGCGCAATGCCCTGCTGGCCTATGGTCGGCGTCATGGTTATCGCGGCGTGGTGCGCCACGTGGAGTTGTTCGACAACGATGAACTGGGTGACATGCAGGGCTGGGATGGCCTGCTCGCCGACGTGCCGGTGGCGGGTGACCTCGAGGCCGCCGTGGTCTTTCAGGTCGATGAAGATGCGGCCTGGGCATACACCAGTGAGGGGCGCATCAGTCATCTGCCCTTCGAGGAACGTCTCAAATGGGCGCGGGCCTACCACGATGACAACCACCGCGGCCCCGAGCCCGCCGGTGTCTCCGACGTGCTCAAGGTGGGTGACATCATCCTCGTACAGCCCGGCGCGGGCAACACCGCCTGTTCCTGGCTGGCCGAGATCCCCGAGGTGGCCGGCGCCCTGACTTCACTGGATCCCACCGACGGATCCATCCGCGCGCTGGTGGGCGGTTTCGATTTCTATCGCAGTAAATTCAACCGCGTCACCCAGGCGCGGCGCCAGCCGGGCTCCAGCTTCAAACCCATCATCTACACCGCGGCACTGAACAAGGGTTTCACCGCCGCCAGCATCATCAACGACGCCCCGGTGGTGTTCGATGCGCCGGGCCTCGAGGATACGTGGCGGCCGGAGAACTACACGGGCAGGTTCTATGGCCCAACGCGTCTGCGCAAGGCGCTGATCAACTCGCGCAACCTGGTGTCCATCCGCCTGCTGCGTGACATCGGCATCGGCTACGCGGTGCGCTTCGCGCGACGATTCGGCTTTTCGCCGTCCAACCTGCCACGCGACCTGTCGCTGGCGCTGGGCAGCGGCTCGGTAACTCCCCTGGACATGGCCGCGGCCTACGCGGTGTTTGCCAACGGCGGTTACCGGGTACAGCCCTGGTACATCAGCCACATTGTCGGCCCCGATGGCCGTATCGTCGCGCGCACCCTGCCCAATCGCGTGTGCCCGGACTGTCTCGCGCCGACGCCGACCGCAGCACTGGTAGCGGCCGTGGTGCCCACGGACGAAGCGGCAGTGGCGGAAAATGCCGACGGCGACGGGCTGGCCGCGGCACCGGAAACCGGCGTTGGCGACGATGCCGGCCCGGCCGAGGCACCGACGGAGACCGCGGCGGAACCTTCGGCGGAGCCCCGCATGGAACCCCTGCAGGAGCTCGATATCTACCCGGAACTGACGGCTGGCGAGCTGGTGTCGGTGCCCGAGCTGGCCGTGCCGGTGGCAGGGGAAGAACCCGAAGAGGCCGTGCCCACCCCGCCCGCCGACGTGGAGAGCGCCGCCATCGCGGCGGTGGCGGAGACGCCACGCGTACCCCTGCCGCCCATGTTCCTGCCCGCCCGGCAGGTACTCCCCCCGCAGACGGCCTTCCTCATGAACACCATGCTGCGCGACGTCATTCGTCGTGGT
>DRKU01000178.1 GCA_011051615.1 Gammaproteobacteria bacterium | reverse complement strand
GGCCGGACGACCAGTCGCGCACCGCCTCGGGATCGACGATTTCGTCCTTGCCACCCTGGATCAACAACCATGGAATGGTGATGCCCGTGATGTCGGACATGTCGTAGAGGGAGACCGGCGGTGCCACGGTGACCAGGTAATCGGCACCCGCCTCTTCCCAGCCCTGCAGTACAACGCGTGCACCAAAGGAAAAGCCCGCCAGCCACAGGCGGGCGTCGGGAAACTGCGTGCGCGCGTGACTGCACACGGCCAGCATGTCGTCGGTTTCTCCCACGCCGTTGTCAAACTCGCCGGCGGATGCACCCACACCGCGAAAATTGAAACGCAGGGTCGGCAGGTTGAGATCGTTGAAGGCCTTGCACAACATGTGCACCACCTTGTTCTGCATGGTGCCGCCGTGCTGCGGGTGGGGATGACAGACCACCGCCACACCGTCGTCGCGCGCGGTGGCGGGGCGTAGCAGTTCCGCCTCCAGTTTCCCGGCGGGGCCGTCGATGAACAGGGGTGTGTTCGACATGATGACAGGTATCCCCTCAGCCCTCGTCCGTGGTCAGTCTCAGCCGTTCCACGATACGTCCCTTGCGCAGATGTTCGTCGATGATCTCGTCGATGTCTTCCTCGTCCACCCAGGTGTACCAGACACCCTCGGGATAGACCACCACGACCGGCCCCTGGTCACAGTGCCCCATGCAGCCGGCCTTGTTGATACGCACCTTACCAGGACCATGCAAACCCAGTTCCTTGAGCCGCGACTTGGCGTAATCGCGCATGCGGTTGGCGCCGCGCGCGCCGCAGCAGGCGCTGCCGTCGTCACGCTGGTTGACACAGAAAAATACGTGGTACTCGAAGCCGCTCATAGCGGGTATGATCACCCCTTACAGATCAACAGGCGCCACAGTATACGCCATTCCCACAACTGCCGCCCGGGGTGGCGACCCGCAACCAGCATGCTTACTGTACCTTCCCAGTCGGACACCCGCCGCGTGGCAGAGCGCGACGCGCTCGAGTTCATCCGCCGGGAGACGGACCGTTGCGTCAAGTGTGCCCTGTGCGCACCCCACTGCCCCACTTACCTCGCCACACTGGACGAAAACGAATCACCGCGCGGGCGCATCGCGCTCATCCAGGGGCTGGCCAGCCAACAACTGCGGCCCTCGGCACCCCTGCGCACACATCTGGATCACTGCCTGGCCTGCCGCGCCTGTGAAAAGGTCTGTCCGTCGGGTGTCCGCTACGGGGCCCTGCTGGATCGGGCGCGCCACTACCTGCTGCCACCACAACGCCCCGCCCGGGCGCTGGCCGGCATTCTCGCCGCACCACGCCCACGCGCCCTGCTCCATGCCTTCACCCGGCTCCTGCGGGGCAGTGGCCTGCTCGCCGTGCTGCAAACCACCCGCCTGATCGCTCGCCTCGGGCTGCGGCGTGCCCAGGCGCTGATCGATCTGCTGCCGCGCTCCCCCGTGGACAAACCGACTTCGGCGCCGGCACCCGTCGGCACGCGTGGACAGGTGGTTCTGTTCACCGGTTGTACCGGCCGCCTGCTGGATGCCGCCACGCTGAACAGTGCGCGACGCGTGCTGTCACGGCTCGGTTTCCACGTCATCGAGGCCCGGCACGGTACCTGCTGTGGCGCGCTGCACGCCCACCAGGGTGACGGTGATACCGCCCTGCGCCTGGCACGTGAAACCATGGCGCAGTACCAGGCACTGGTGAAAGAGGCGGTGACAGACGATGGCGGTGAAGATGTGCCGCTGATTTACGTGGCCACCGGCTGTGGCGCACAACTGGTGGAGTACCCGGACCTGCCGTGGCCCGATGTGGCATCGCGCCAGGCCGCGCAGGCATTCGCCGCGCGGGTCGAGGAAATCAGCACCTTCCTGCTGCCGCGCCTGCGTGCGGCGGAGATCCCCCTGTCACCACGTGCAGAGATCGTGCATGTCCATGAGCCGTGTAGCCAGCGCAATGTATTGCGCCAGACGAACCTCACCCGTGAACTGCTGGCGTTGATCCCGCAACTGGAAGTGCGCGCCCTGCCCGACAATGCCCACTGTTGCGGTGGCGCCGGAGCCTACATGGTGGAACAACCGCAACAGGCACAGCGGATCTTTGCGCTGAAGAAAGCTGCCATCGACGCGAGCGGAGAACAGGTACGGCGCATGGTGACCAGCAATCCCGGCTGCGCCGTGATGTTTCGCCGCGCCGGCATGGAAGTGCGCCACCCGCTGGAAGTGATTGCGGGGCAGCTTGACGACCTGTAGGCGCGCCGCCCTTCATGCCCTTTGGGTGTGGCGTCAGGATTTCGATCCCCTCTCCCTGACCCTCCCCCTGTGGGGGAGGGGACCGTTTTACCAGGCTCACTATCCCCCCCCACCCTCAGGGGACCGTTTTGCCAGACTTATATTTCCCCCGCCCTCAGGGCGGGGGCCAGGGGGCGGGGATCAGAACCTCAGCCCTCCCGCCTCGGCGCGATAAATGGATACACTATCGGCGCGGGGCGCGGCTCCTGCAGCAATCCTCAGTAATAGTAACGAATACCGATGCTCAGGATATCCACGTCGTCACGAAACTCGATGGCCGCCAGGGCGCTGACGTCGTTGGTAAGGTTGTAGAGGGCATTGAAACCGAAGGCGGTGTCATTGTCGCCAATATCGAAATTGTAATAGTTCACGGCGGCGCCCACTTCGAGCTGGTTGCTGAGGTTATGACGCAGGGCCACACCGATGCGCCAGAAGTCGTTATCGAAGGTGCTCGTGCCGCTGTCCAGTTCAATATTACCGAGCACGAAATCCAGCACCAGGTCGGTCTGCGCGCGCAGGGCGCTATGCAAACCCACACCGATGGTCAACTGCCTGCCGTCGACATTGCCGTCCAGGTCCCAGTTGCCCCAGGCAGCGGTAACGAAGTAGTCGGGGTGAAAGGCATACGACCCCGATAAGGTGATCCCGTCGCCGTCGACATTGAACCCCGAGACATCGAAGTCCACGTCATCGAAGCTGATCTGGGCATAGTCATAGGCAAAGCCTGCGGCTTGAACGTTGCCGATGGCAAAAAGGCCAGGCAGGAAAATCAGGAAAACAAGAAGGCGGTTGTACATGAGAAGGCTCCCTGTGAAAGACAATGTCGGTGCAAAGGCTCGTCTGATGGTACGTATTGTGGCCCATGCACCGGGGGGATGCCAGCGACCCCGGCCGATTTTGCAATCGACGGTGGCGGGCGCTATTCTTTTACATGACATATCGAGGTTTCCACATGGACACACCCGTACGCGACTACTCTCTTCTCGACCGGCTGATCGACCAGTTCGACACGGGCCTGCGCACCGTGTTTGGCAGGCCGGTGGTCACCGAGCGTCCCGATCCTGCCGCCGACATCGAGGACACCGAACTTACCGAACAGGAACGTGATCTCTCCGCACGCCTCATGCGTATCAATCATGCCGGTGAAGTGGCCGCCCAGGGGCTCTATCAGGGTCAGGCCCTCACTGCACGCCTGCCCGAAGTACGCGACAAGATGGAACGTGCCGCGCTGGAGGAAAACGATCATCTCGCCTGGTGCGAAAACCGCGTCGAGGAACTGGGCAGTCATACCAGTTACCTCAACCCGCTGTGGTACCTGGGCTCAGTGACTATCGGCGCGCTGGCGGGGCTGGCCGGCGACAAGTGGAGCCTCGGTTTCGTCGCCGAGACCGAACACCAGGTGGTGCGCCACCTGGACGATCACCTGGGTCGCATCAGCAGCGCAGACAAAAAGAGCCGCGCGATCCTCGAACAGATGAAGATCGACGAAGGCCGGCATGCCACCACCGCACTGTCCGCCGGCGGCGCACCCCTGCCCACCCCCATCCAGGGCCTGATGAAACTGACCTCCAAAGTCATGACCACGCTGGCGTATCGGATCTAGTTACAGGTTCGAGGGCTGAGGTTCTGATCCCCTCATCCTGACCTTCGGCTCTGGCATCCTGCTTCGCTCTACCGGCTACATCCCTGTAGCCGTCCCCCTGAGGGGGAAGGGACCGTTTTACCAGGCATATCCTTCCCCCCGCCCTCAGGGCGGGGGGAAGGGGGCGGGGATCAAGATCCACAGCCCTTGTCCCTCGCTACCTTTTCTGTGCGGGGATCCAAACCTCAGCCCTCGCCACTGGCGACCAGCAACCAAAAACGGCGGTTTTCTTATTTGGGCATTCTCGTCATGTTCTGCCCGTAGAAGATCTCCAGCATTTCACGTTTCAGGCGTCGGGTGATCTCCTTCCGCTCCTTCGCTGTCAGGTCGTCTTCGTCGATACCGAACAGGTAATCGTCGAGCACCATCTGCTTTAGCATCATCTTGGTATGAAACAGGTTCTCCTGGTAGACGTTGACGTCGATCATCTGGTACTTGTCGATGGTGTCGCGGGCGATGAAGTTCTGGATGGAGTTGATCTTGTGATCGATGTAGTGCTTCTTGCCGCGCACGTCGCGGGTAAAACCACGCACGCGGTAGTCCATGATGACGATATCCGAGTCGAAGCTGTGGATCAGGTAGTTCAACGCCTTGAGCGGTGAGATGCGCCCACAGGTGGCCACGTCGATGTCGGCGCGGAAGGTGCTGATGCCGTTGTCAGGGTGACTCTCGGGATAGGTGTGGACGGTAATATGGCTCTTGTCCAGGTGCCCGACGACGGCCTCGGGCAAGGGCCCCGGCGCCTCGGTGCTGGCGGCCAGCTCGCGCTGATCGCGGCTCAGCACGTCTTCCTCGGAGATCAGCATGGTAACGCTGGCACCCTGGGGATCGTAGTCCTGGCGCGCGACGTTGAGGATGTTGGCGCCGATGATGTCGCTGACATCGGTGAGGATACCGGTCAGGCGTTCGGCGTTGTATTCCTCGTCGATGTATTCGATGTACTCGCGGCGCTGGGCCGGGCTCTGTGCATAGCAGATGTCGTAGATGTTGAAGCTCAGGGTCTTGGTCAGGTTGTTGAAACCGTGGAGCTTCAGTTTCTTCTCGGCCCGTTTCATCGCTGTGGATCTCCCTCCGGGAAGCGGCATGTCGCCAGGGAAAAAAGGGCAGGCATTATGCCTTAAATCAGGTACGAGTGGCGAGGGACGAGGGGCGAGGATCGTATCGACTGTGCGGCCCTGGCCGAACCGTAGGAGCGCCACCCTCGGCGCGATTTTCGCCTTCCAACGGGAATCCTGTCGCGCCGAGGGCGGCGCTCCTGCAAGATGGCCGAAATACCAGGTCCTCGCTACTCGCCACTGGCAATGGGCGGGTGGTAGATCATCTGCACCACGTTGCCAGCCGGGTCTTCGCAGTAGAAGCTGCGCGCGCCATCGCGGTGGGTGCGTGGTTCGCGCAGGATGTTGACGCCATTGGCGACGAGAAAATCGTGCCACGGGGTAACGTCTTCCAGGCGCGCGAGGATGAAACCGATGTGGTCGAGGCGCTGGGGACCGCTCGGCGCTTCGCTGGCGCGGTGCAAGGCGAGGTTGTCGTTGCCCGAGGTCAGATAGACGTTGTCCGGATCGGGACGCCATTCCACCGTCATGCCAAGCAGGTCCACGTAGAATTTCTCGCAGGCTTCCAGATCGGAGACATACAGCGCCACGTGGCGCAGGCCGGTGGTGGCGGGGGGACGAGCGGATGTCGAACTCATGGGCGTTTCCACAGGTGACGGCAGACGAGAGGCGGCAGTGTACTGTATTTTCAGTCCTCACCGAAGACGGCGCGACGCACGCTCTCCCACAGGGGCGTGCCAAACTGGCGGCGAATGACCAGTGGCAGGGCCACCGAACCGGCCGCGAGCAGGCGGTCGTGGAAATCACGCAGATTGAACAAGGCATCGCTGCCCTGCAGGCGGTTGCGGGTCTCGCTGAGCAGGGCCCAACCGGTGGCATAACCCATGGGCACGGTGGGGGCGTGGGTATACCAGCTGAGATCGGCCATGGCCTGACCATGGGTGAAGCCCAGTTCCTGCTGCATACGCGCCGCGGCGTCCGCCAGCCCCAGGCCGCGGGTATGCAGTTCCACGTCCAGCACTACGCGCAGGGCCCGCCACAGGCGATCCTTGAGCAGGATGAAGCGCGACTCGGGTGCATCGAGAAAGCCCTGCTCCTGCATGAGCTGTTCGCAGTACAGCGCCCAGCCTTCATATAAGGTGGCGGAGGAATTGAGCAGGCGCGGCAGGGTGCTGGACGCGGGGCGGCTGTTGGCGGTGACGAATTGCAGGTGGTGCCCCGGCCAGGCCTCGTGGACGCAGGTGTGGCGCAGGCTGAGCAGATTGTGCTCGCCCAGCGCCGCTTCGTCGGTGGGCGGGGTGACATAGTAGTAGCCACGCTGGTGCGGATCGCGGGGCTGTGGTTCGAGGTAGGCAGCGAACGGGATCTGGTGGCGCAGGAAGACCGGTGTCTCCACCACGCGCAGCTCCTCGGTTTCCGGCAGGGAGACCAGTTCCTGCCGGGCCACGAAATCCCGTGCCGCCTGCATGCCGGCCCGGTAGTGGTCGAGCAGTTCATTGGCCGCCGGGTGGCGACGATGCAGGGAATCCGTCAACGCCGCGATGTCCTCGTCACCGCGCAGCTCGCGCGTGACAGCGCGCAATTCCACGGCGGTGCGTGCCATCAGGCGCTGGCCCATGTTGTGCAACCGATCGGCCCCCAGATCGAGGAAGTGCCGGTGGTGCAGGGTCAACTCGAAGACCTCGCGGCCGCAGGCGAAGTCACCTTCGGCCCGCGGCGCCAGTTCCCGTTCCAGGTAGCGGGCGAAGTCTTCCAGCGCGCGGGCGGCCTCCTCCAGCTCGTGGTCGAAGCGATAGCGCTGGAATTCCGGGTGCTGGCGCAGGGCGCGGAGATAGCCTGCGCCGCTGGTGGCTTCAGCCACTGCCGATTCCAGCCAGCTCGGCGGGATCTGCGTCGGCGCGCGCCCCAGGTGGCTGCGTGCGCCGCGCAGGTGCGCCGGAATGGCAGTGAGGCGGGATTTCAGCGCCGCCGGCCGGTCCGGCACATCACGCACGGTGAGTTGATAGATGGCATGCACGGGCAGGAAACGGCCGGGATCGCGGCGCCGCCAGTCGCGCTCCACCAGCTCCTTGAGCTCCAGCAGGGCGGCCCCGCGCACCAGTTCCAGGTCGATGCGCCGGTCCTCGTCCAGCTCGGTACCGGAGACCGTATCCAGGGAATCCAGCAGCTTCTCCAGCAATACTGTCAGGGCGCCGATGTCGTCGTCGTCGAAGGGCCGCAGGCGGTGGGCATGACCGGCCACACCCACGTCCACCGCCGTTTCGGGGTGAAAACGAAACCAGACGGGATAGAAGCGCTCGAGAATGGCGTCAAACTGGCTCATGGGCAGGCTCCAGACATCAGGCCGGCCGCGAAGGGGCGGCAGGACTCAGGCCTCGGTCTCCTCGATGGCGTAGTCGTGGGTGATCTCGGCGGTCTTGCCCAGCATGATGGAGGCCGAGCAGTATTTCTCGGCGGACAGCTCCACCGCCCGGCGCACCTGGTTTTCCTTCAGACCGCGGCCGGTGATGGTAAAATGCACATGGATGCGGGTGAAGACCTTCGGCTCGGTCTCGGCACGCTCGGCAGAAAGTTCCACCACGCAGTCGGTCACCGGCTGGCGGGCCTTCCTGAGGATGTGAATGACATCGAAGGCCGTGCAGCCGCCCATGCCCAGCAGCAGCATCTCCATGGGCCGCACGCCCCGGTTCTCGCCGCCCGATTCGGGCGGGCCGTCCATGAGTACGGCATGTCCGCTGGCTGACTCGCCGAGAAATTTAACGTTTTCCACCCACTTGATTCGTGCTTTCATGCTTTTGTACTCTATGACGCCTTTCTCAGTATTTGGTTAAATTGTGGAATAACCTTGCCACCATCTACTGGCATTGGTATATAGCAGGGACTAGCGTAGTATGGACTCCGGACTCCTCATGTCGCAAATTTCAAAACAGCCCACCAGCATCCTCGGCGTCGAGGGCCTGCTGGAACACTGCCACCGGCGCAACTATCCGGCCAAGAGCGTGATCATCTACGCCGGGGACGAGCCCGATGTGCTGTATTTCATTCTCGATGGCTCGGTGTCGGTACTCATCGAGGACGAGGAGGGCCACGAGATCGTGCTCGCCTACCTCAACAAGGGGGACTTCTTCGGCGAGATGGGACTGTTCGAGGAACAGCCCAACCGCAGTGCCTGGGTGCGTGCCCGCACCGCCTGCGAAGTGGCCGAGATCACCTATACCAAGTTTCGCCAGCTCTACCAGGAAAACCCCGAGATCCTCTTCGCCATGTCCTCGCAGATGGCCCAGCGCCTGCGCGACACCAGCCGTAAGGTCTCCGACCTGGCCTTCATGGACGTCACCGGCCGCGTTGCCCGCACCCTGCTGGACCTGTGCAAGCAGCCCGATGCCATGACCCATCCCGATGGCATGCAGATCCGCATCACCCGCCAGGAGATCGGCCGCATCGTCGGCTGTTCCCGTGAAATGGTCGGCCGCGTGCTGAAAAGCATGGAAGAATCCGGCCTCATCTCCGTCAAGGGCAAGACCATCGTCGTCTACGGGACGCGATAAAATCAGTAACGGTTGAACCTGCCCTCATAAAAAGCACTAACCGCAAAGGCCGCGAAGGATCGCCACGTTCGGGAACCCCCCACTGCCACCTTGCGCGGCTTTGCGCCCTTTGCGGTTCAAGGCCATTTTCATCTCCCGGGGGCGAAATCCCGGATTCCGGCCTGTGG
>DRKU01000177.1 GCA_011051615.1 Gammaproteobacteria bacterium | reverse complement strand
CTTGAGATCGGAAAGCACAATCCCTGTGCGTTCTCCAACCAGATCCCGGATGAAACCGAAGTTACGATCCGAGAGGGTAAACTCCTTTTCTTTCAACAAGACAAACCCCTTTTGTTGTCAGCTTTACCTGCACGGATGTTTAGAACTCTTCCCAGTCCCCGTCATCCTGCGTTTGAGGGCGTGGGCGGGGCTTCGGTGTTGCCGCCGGGCGTGCTGCAGCACCCGCCGGTGATGGTACCGGTGTCGGCCGTGCTGCAGGCTGGGTTGGGGCCTGAGCTGGAGCCACCATACTGGTCGGCTGGTCGAGTTGTTCACCGATATTGAAGTAGTCCATGAGCCGTAACAGCCCCTTGGCCTGCTCCTCCATCGACTCCGAAGCAGACGCGGCCTCTTCCACGAGCGCGGCATTCTGCTGGGTCATCTCGTCCATCTGCATGACGGCCTTGTTGACCTGTTCGATGCCCGAGGACTGTTCCTGGCTGGCCGCAGCTATTTCGGCAATGATGTCGCTGACCTTCTTCACCGCCTGGACAATCTCGTCCAGAGTCTGGCCAGAGTCATATACCAGCTTCGAGCCTTCCTCAACCTTGTCTACGCTATCCTTGATGAGCGTCTTGATCTCCTTGGCTGCCCCGGCAGAACGTTGAGCAAGATTACGTACCTCGCCGGCCACCACGGCAAACCCGCGGCCCTGTTCACCGGCACGCGCAGCCTCAACAGCGGCATTTAGTGCCAGCAGATTGGTCTGGAACGCGATTTCGTCGATAACGCTGATAATGTCAGCAATTTTCTTGCTACTGTCATTAATCTCCGCCATCGCGGTCACGGCATTCTGTACGACTTCTCCGCCCTTCTCTGCCTGGGCACTGGCTGCGGAAGCAAGTTGATTGGCCTGGCGGGCATTGTCGGCATTTTGTTTCACCGTGGAAGTCATCTCTTCCATACTGGAAGCCGTTTCCTCCAGGCTGGAGGCCTGTTCCTCTGTACGCTGGCTGAGATCCTGGTTGCCCTTGGAAATCTCGCTGGCACCCGCAGTGATACTGGTGGAAGCATTCCGAATCTCGTTGACGATATTCAACAGGTTACCCATGGACGTATTGATTGCATCACGCATTTCCGCAAATTCGCCCTGGAATTCACCGTTCATATTCTGCGTCAGATCGCCTTCCGCCAGTGACGAGAGCACACGCTTGCTTTCACGTACCGGTTCTACAATGGCATCCAGAAGCGAGTTGATACCAGCGGAAAGTTGTTTCATGAAGCCATCGAATGTTTCTGCGTCGATGCGTTGGTCAAGATCACCGCGTACAGCAGACTCAATCAGTCTTTCAATTTGGCTTTCAGCATTCTTCTGTTCCGTAATATCGACCCATTGCACCATGTTACCCATGTAGTTGCCATCCTGATCGAGGACGGCTGTCGCATTGACCTGGAAATGCAGGTCCGCCACCTGGATCTCGGCGGTTGCCGGCAGGCGGCTAACATCGGACAACAGGGCTCGTTGATGGGCAGGATTCTTATGAAAGACGTCGATATTGGTACCTACCAGATTATTGACATCGAAACCTGGGAAATGCTGTCGCAATACATCCTGGCGCCTGGCGAGCATCTTGATGACAGCCGGATTGACATAGGTGATATTCAGATCTTCATCACACAGCATAAGGTTGGCCTGTGCACCATCAACCGCGGACTGCAGGCGCGCCACTTCACGCTCCTTGATACGTACCTCGGTAACATCGGCCCACTCCAGGGTACAACCGATGTAGTTGCCATCGAGATCTCGCATGGCCCCCACGCGGATGTGAAACATCAGCGGACCCACCTGGATGTCTGTTTCGTACGGCAGGTTGGCCGGGTTGTCCAGCAACTGGCGCTGGTGTGCCGGGTTCTTATGGAAGATGTCGATACACGTACCAATAACATCATCCGCCTTGAAGCCCGGGTACAGTGCACGAAGATCCGCCTCATGTTCCCTGAGCAGCTGGATGGTCGACTCGTTGGCATAGGTGATTATCAGGTCGCGATCAATCATCATCATCGCGGTTTGGGCGCTGTCTATGGCGCGTTGCAGACGGAAGGCTTCTTCTTCCTTCTGGCGACGTTCGGTGGCATCATGCCACTGAACGACGTAGCCGAGTGTATTTCCGGCACGGTCGGTGAGCACCCGGGTCTCGTGTTCGAAGACAAACGGACCGGTGGCAATTTCTCCCTCCCGTACCTGCCCCGGGCGCAAACCATGGAGGATGTTCTTGATGGCCTGCGGGTCCTTGTGGTAGCGATGAATACTACCTCCGACAACGCTGTTGGCGTCGAACCCCGGAATATAGGTTGCGAGCTCACTCTCGACCTCGCCGAGGACGTCACGGGCACGCTTGTTGACGTAGACCACGTTTTCATCCGCATCGGCGATCATGATATTGATGGGGGCGTTCTCCATGATGTCCTTGAGCACTTCGAGATTGTCCATGAACTCGTCGCTTGCTGCTCCGTTTGAAACCGCGCTAATGGGCATGTCCGCTTCCTCCGCTTCCGTATAGCCGCCGAGCATCGCCTCGGCAATGACATTCAGTGCATCTGTCCAGGCAATCTCGACCTCTCGCGTCCACAGATCACCGGCAAGTTCTTTCATTACATCCAGCAGGGTGTCCCGAACTGCCGCGTAGTGTTCTGCCACTGCTCCATAACCCTGGTGGCGTGCCCCCATTTCAGTCAGGGCCTTCGCCAGTACATCCGGCTTGCGGAGGTTTTCCACCACCAGCACCAGAGCCGCAATGAGCTTCTTCTTCTGACTCTCTGGCGTGGTATTGCGAAACAGGGGTTTCACCTGTGGGTAACGTGAAAACAACTCCTCGTAGAAGCGTGAAACCAGTGCTTCTGCCTGCGGTGCCAGTGCATTGAAGCTGGATTCAAGCAACTCGACATCGAGCCCGAGCGGATGTTCGTCTTTTGCCTTACTTGCTGCTTTCACGTTACGCACCTTTCTGGTTGAGGCAGCCTTTTTACGGGTTGCCGGTTTCTTTGTCGCCGCCTTGCGCGTCTTTTTTGGCGCGGGCGCGGATTTCTCTGTTTCCTCCTCCTGCATCCAGGAGAGGGGATCAAAACCCAGTTTGCTCTGTTTCTTTGCCATGGTCTCTATGTCTACCTGTACCTCTAGCCCGACCAGGAAAGCCCGGCCAGCAGTTCTTCGATAATCCTGCGCAACGGGCACCGCGCCCTGTGCGTTGTCTTCCTTTTCTGCACCGCTGTGCGCTGTTTTCGGTTACCCATACACTACTGCCCTCTCATGGGTGGTCATTTGATCCTGACTGGCCTTCCCTCATACGTGCCGTGTCATGGCATAGTCGGCACATGTCTGCGCCACTTTAGTACCTCACGCGCTTTTAGCACGAACCGCGGGCGAAACCTTCAAGACGCGGCCCTTTATCAGATCATCAGCCAGGGCAAGATAGTCGGTGGCACCATTACCCTTGCCCTGGTATTCAAATATGGTCTGGCCAAAGCCAGGGCTCTCTGCCAGTGCCACGGTCTCGCGAATGGCCGTACGCAACACGCGACCGGGGAAGTAAGCCAGGATCTTGTCTCGGACCTCACGCGCCAGTCGGCGGCGTTCATAAAACCGCGTCAATACCACCCACTTGTCGGTGCGTTGATTAAGGGCTCCCTCAATATGCTCGAAAATACTCATCAGTCGAGACAGTCCCTGTAACGAAAAGAAGTCTCCCGCTACCGGGACCAGCACTTCGCGGGAGGCCAGCAGGGCATTCATGCCGAGGATTCCGGACGACGGTGGGCAGTCCACCAGCACGTAGTCTTTACCGCGTACTCTTGCAATGGCATCTTTGAGCAGCCAGCCACGCTTGGCGCCACCTTCGGCGCGGTGTTCCATCTCGCCAAGGCGCACACCGGCTGGCAGGAGGTCGAGGTTTTCACGTACCGTGACCTTCAATTCACGAATACTGCCATTTTCCATCAAGACATCATCCACGCCTGCCTGAGAGCGAGTATCGATCCCGAAGCCGGCGCTGAGATGCGCTTGTGGGTCAAGATCTATAGCCAGGACACGTTTACCCTTTCGAGCCAGCGCATGGGCCAGGTTGAGGGTCGTGGTCGTCTTGCCAACCCCTCCTTTCTGGTTCATGACGGAAATGACTCGCATACCACTGACTATTCCGTAGCCTCATCAAGGTCCGCCAGTTCGGAGGAATTGAGCATATGGTCGATATCCAGCAGGATGACCATCTTCTCTTCCACGGCGGCAAGACCCATCACGAATTCCGTGTCGATTCCAGCACCAAAATCAGGTGATTCCTTTATTTCTTCAGCAGGTATGTTGTACACGTCTGATACGCCATCAACCACGATACCCATGATGCGACTTCTGTCGCCATCCATCACCTTGAGCACGATTACAACTGTAGTTGGACCGTAGTCCATCTTGTTCATATTGAAACGCAGCCGCAAATCTACTATCGGTACGATTGTGCCACGCAGATTGATGACACCACGGATGTACTCAGGAGTATTGGGAATGTTGGTCACTGCATCCCAGCCCTTTATCTCCTGTACACGTAGAATATCGACGCCGTATTCCTCGCCGGCAAGCATAAAAGTCAGGAACTGATCTGTGCCTTCGGCCGTAATCAGATCCTGTTCAACGTTCAGATTTTGTGCGGCATCCATCGGGTGCTCCTCATGCTGCTTGAGTACTTTCATCATCCGGCTGAACATCAACCGATTCTTCATCCCGCACTGATGATTGCTGCCGACCCCGGCCACCAGGACCGTCGGGGAAATGACTTGGTTGGACCGTACGCGACAGTTTAATCAGCCCTGCGACGTCGAGGATCAGTGCAACGGTACCATCACCCAGGATGGTGGCACCGGAGACGCCGTCCACACGGCGGAAATTGGTTTCCAGGCTCTTGATAACGACCTGTTGTTGACCAAGAAGATCATCGACAAATACCGCAACCTTCTGGCCATCGCCTTCG
>DRKU01000176.1 GCA_011051615.1 Gammaproteobacteria bacterium | reverse complement strand
GGCTGTCGCGCTGTACCTCCTCGATCACCGGGTGGCGGCCGTCTTCGATATGCAGGATCGCCTCATTGCACAGTTGTGGGCGCACATAGTTCAGTGTGGTGGCGCGCTCGGCGAGGGTATTCAGCGCGTCGAGTTCGGCGATCGCCGCGGCGCAGCGTTGCAAGGGTGCAAGCTGCTCGGCGAGAGTGTCGAGCAATTCCGCGTAAAGGCGTTTCTCCAGCACCAGCGCACGCTCGCCCGCCGACAACACGCGGTCTTCATGTTCCTTGAGTTCGGGGGTGATGTAACGCTCCGCCGCCTTGAGGGTCTGGCGGCGCTGGTAATGGCTCGGCACGCGTTCGCTGTGTACACGCGAAACCTCGATGTAGTAGCCGTGCACGCGGTTGTAGCCCACCTTGAGGTTGGTAATGCCGGTAGTTTCGCGTTCGCGCTGTTCCAGCTCGACGAGAAAGTCCCCGGCACGGGTATGCAGGGCACGCAGCTCATCCAGCTCGGCATGGTAACCATCCCGGATGACACCGCCATCGCGGATGAGCATGGGTGGTGAGTCGATGATGGCGTCGCACAACAACTGGTGTAGCGTGGGAAACTCGCCGATACGCGTGGCCAGCTCGGTGAGCAGGAGGATATCGTGCTGTGCCAGTTGCGCCTGTACCTCGGGCAGGCAGGCCAGCGAGTTGCGCAGGGTAACGAGATCACGTGGGCGTGCCGAGCGCAGTGCAACGCGTGCGAGGATGCGTTCCATGTCACCGATATGTCGCATGGCCGTGCGCAGCGCCTCGTGCCGTTCCACGTCGAGCAGTGCTTCGATTACATCATGGCGCTGCCGCAAGGTATCGTGCTGGCGCAGGGGACGGCGGATCCAGCGGCGTAACTGGCGGCTGCCCATGCAGGTGGTGCAGCGATCGAGGATCGCCGCGAGGGTATGGTCCTCGTTGCCGGCAAGGCTGTCCTCCAGTTCCAGGTTGCGCCGCGTGGCGGCATCCATGAAGACACTCTCCTGTGGCTGTTCCACGCGCGGCGGGGTGATGTGCGCGGGTAACTGCGTCTGTGTGGCCTGTACCCAGGCCAGCGCGGCACCGGCGGCGGCGATGCCGAGCGGCAGGTCCTGGCACCCAAAGCCGTGCAGGTCGTGGACGCCGAAATGCTCGCACAGGCGTCGTTGTGCATCCTCGTTGTCAAAATGCCAGGCTGGCTGGCGACGCAGGTTGAAACGACGCGCCAGATCAGCGGCAAGTTCCTGTTCTTCGGCGACCAGCAATTCGGCGGGTTGCAGGCGTTCCAGTTCGGCCAGCAGGCCGTCGGGGCTGTCGGTCTCCAGCAGGCTGAAGCGGCCACTGGCGAGATCCAGGGCGCTGATCCCCCAGCGTTCCCCCTCGCCGTGGATGGCGGTGAGCAGGCTGTCGTGCCGTTCTTCCAGCAGGGCCTCGTCGGTAAGCGTGCCCGGCGTGACCACGCGTACCACCTTGCGCTCTACCGGGCCCTTGCTGAGGGCGGGGTCGCCGATCTGTTCACAGATGGCGACGGCTTCACCAAGGCGCATGAGGCGCGCCAGGTAGTTATCAGCCGCATGCCAGGGTACGCCGGCCATGGGGATGGGTTCGCCCGCCGACTGACCTCGCGCGGTGAGGGTGAGATCGAGCAGTTCGGCGGCACGGCGTGCGTCGTCGAAGAACAGTTCGTAAAAGTCGCCCATACGGTAGAACAGCAGTGTATCGGGGTAGTCGGCCTTGATGCGCAGGTATTGCTGCATCATGGGCGTGTGGGCATCGAGGCTGGGCAGGCTGGCATTCATGCGAGCTGCAAGTTTACCGAATGTGCGGCCAGATTGACCAGCGCGGCAAGTTGTGTTTTTCTAGTCAGGTGACATATATAAGTCAGAAGGTGTCGGGAAAGGGAGGAGAGAATGCCGCGGGACTACGATGAAAAGCGCGATTTTTTCCGCGTCACGGTGGATTGCAGTCTGACCTATCGCATCGAGGAAGGTGGTGCGGAGGAAGAAGGCCTGGCGCAGAATCTCAGTGGTCGCGGCATGATGTTCATCGCTCAGCAGGAACTGCCCGTGGGCAGCATGCTGGAAGTGCATATTACCCCTGAGACCGATGTGACCGCGCCCCTCCATGCCACGGTGAAAGTGGTGCGCGCGGACAAGCAGAAGCGTGGCGAGGGTTATGAGATCGGCGCCATCATCAAGCAGGTGCTGGATTAAGTCATCCTCATTTCGTGGGCCGTGGTTCCACACGGCTATGTCGTGTGAAAGCGTGCCGCATACGACGCCTGTCGCTTTACCGTGACCGGAGCAGAACCATGAACAGCATTCCGGACGACAGTGAACTGGATCGCCTTGCCATGGCGGTTGGCGATCGCCTGCACAGCCTGCATCGACGTCTGGCCACGGCCGAGTCCTGTACCGGCGGCTGGATCGCCAAGATCCTCACCGATATCCCCGGCAGTTCCTCCTGGTTCGATCGCGGTTTCGTCACCTACAGCAACGAGGCCAAGCAGGACATGCTGGGTGTCAGTGCCGATATTCTCACTCAGCATGGCGCGGTGAGCGAGGCCTGTGTCACCGCCATGGCCGAGGGTGCGCTGGATAACAGTCGTGCCGACTACACGCTGGCGGTGAGCGGCATCGCCGGGCCCGGTGGTGCCACCGTGGACAAGCCCCTGGGTCTGGTATGGCTGGCCTGGGCCGGTGGCAGCGAGACGGCTGCGGAGCAGCGTATCTTCAGCGGTGATCGCGAGGCGGTACGGCGCCAGGCGGTGCGCCTGGCCCTGGAGGGCCAGCTTGAGCGGCTGATATAGTGCAGGGTGCGGTCGTGACTACTCTTCGATATGGCCGGGACGCCTGAAGATGAATTGCATTATGCGCTTCATGAGTCGTCCTCCCATGACCATGAAGGGCCAGGGATCGCGCCAGCTGAACCAGGCCCCTTCCTGCAGGTTGCGGAAGGACTTCAGCCATTCACCGAAACCCAGCGAGCCTTCCTTGAAATAATAATAGGTCGCGATGATGTCGTGGTTTTCGATCATCCAGCGTCGGCCTTCCCGCGGTACGACTTCGAACTGTTCCTGTCCGGTCATGTCCAGATACAGGCAGCGGATAACATCCATGTTGTTCTGCGCGACAAAGATGCGGAAGGCCTGACCGACGCGCGGGTTGATGTCGAGTACCTTGTACTTGCCGTCGCGTGGGTCGAGGCGGTAGCCGATATCGAGGATCCCCTTGTAGCCAATGTCCTTCATGAAGCGCGTCGTCAGTTCGGCAACATCGGGGTGCCAACGGCACTCGCCCAGCGAGGCGCTGCCGATGTGAATGGGATACTGGCGCACCTTGTGGCCGGTAAAGGCGGCGAGGCAGTCAGAGTCACCATCGAAGTAACCATTGAAGATATAGACCTGATCGTCACCGCCGGGAATGAATTCCTGGATCATCAGGTTCGGATCATCGGGATCTTCCAGCTCGTCATACCATTTGAGCAGCTCTTCTTCGTTTTCGACGATGATCATTTTCTTGCCGGTGCGTTCCATGAGCTTGTGGCCATAGACGGCCTTGAGCATGATGGGGAACATGCCGGTCTTGATGTATTCCTCCACTTCGCCGCGGTTCTTCGGGAACAACGTCTTTGCAGTGGGAACGTTGTTCTCCAGTGCAATATCGAACATGGAGGCCTTGTTGATGACGCGCTCCATCATGTCCACGTCATTGGCAGGGAAGAGGAAATATTCACTGAGCTCCCTGGCGTATCGGCATACGAAGACACCGGTAATGTCGGAGGTCGGAATGAGTACCGCCTTGCGGTCCAGTGACTTGCCGATATCGAGAAGAAACTCCAGGTATTCCTCAGGCCTGTCTTCATCAAAGCGTTTGATGAATTTACGCTTGCAATAGCGTGACAGCATACCGGCCGCGCGAGGGCTTTCATCGACGCCGTAGAGTTCCACCCCAAGCTGGCCGAGGCTGCGCATGATGGTCAGCGCCCCCAGCTTGCAGTTGATGACCAGAACCGGTGTGGAGGTGTCCTTGAACTTGATGTTTGCCATGTATGAGCCTTGTCTGTTCTTTTTGTTCAGCTTACGGGTTTACCCGCCACCGGAACCAGCTTGCCTTCTCTCCAGGCAGGTACGATGTCCAGATCGTCGATGTGGTGCAACACGAACTCCAGATCATGCACCTGACCGGAGCGCTTGAGGTACTCTGCGCTGCGGCCGTTGCGTAAGGATGCCAGCTCGGCATTGGACCAGCGTTCGACGATATCCGCGGTTTTCTGATCGGCCGCGGCGAAGCCGTATTCCATGAGTTTGCCGGCGATCCAGGAACAGCCGATTTGATCCTCGCGGCGGAATTCACCGCGCGTACCCGCGCCGAGTACGGCAACCTTGTCGTGTTTGTCTGCAACATAGGCGGCAACGGCGGAGAAATTGCGGAAGCAACCTACGTACAGGCCGGGGGCGCCGATGGCGTTGACCAGCAGGCGGGTACCGGAAGACGATACCAGCACGATGGGGCGATGATCCTCGGTAAAATAGCCCGAAGGGATCTGGGTGAGGGCGGCGATCTGCACCGGACTGTTGGTCAGGTCGAAGCCATAGGGCACATTGCCACCCAGTTCGCCGGCAAAGATGGGGTCCACCAGGTTCTCGGCAAGGATAAAGGCTTCGTCGGTGGTTTGCGCCGGATAGACCTCACGTCCCAGGCTGACTGCCGTGGTGGCAGTGGTCGAGGCACGGATCACGTCGACGACGATGACGGCATGATCCTGTTTGTAGTGGGAAGCACTTTCTGGCAGGTGATCGATAACGACTTGCTTGCTCATGAACTATCCTTTGGGACGCAGGTTGTCATGCTGGAAGGCATCCGAGTGCAGGCCACGGCGATAGATCTCCACGCGCAGCAGTTCTTCGATACGCACGTTGCACAGGTGCACCAGGGGGCCAAAGTGGTTGAGCATGGCGAACTGGCTCTGCTTGTTGGGTGCCTCGAAGAGCACGGCATCGAAACCGAACTCCTTGACAAAACGATCCGCCCCTTCTGAATTGAATTCACCAGAGTCATTGAACAGGCCGACATCGGATGCGCTTTCGCGTGCTTCCACGACGATCTGTTTGGCGCCGGCATCCAGCCATTCCTTGCTCTGATCGATGATCTCATCAAGGATCTCCGGGGTGAAGGCACCACCATGCTTTTCACCCACCTCGAACTGGATCTCGATGCCGCGTTCTTCCGCCATGCTGATGAGCTGGCGCGGGGTATGCTTGAGTTCGGTAAAACCTTCGCCGCCTTCGATACGTGTGAAGCCGATGTCCGCGCACAGGTCAAGATACTCTTCGACACGATTGAAGTAGGAGGCCACTTCGTACATGCCGCCACCGGTGCAGGTGGGAACATTGAGGCGTCGTGCGATATCGACCTTACGTCGCGTGGCCTTTTCATCGGCGATGAGCCAGCAGGCCATGGAAATCTTCAAAATGGAGATCAGGTGGGCGCTCTGTTCCAGGTGGCTCTCCAGCGTCACGGGATCATAACCGGGGTCGAAAGGGCAGGTGCAGGGGGCGATATCTGCGACACCGATGAGATCCATGAAATCACGGGTATGTTTCTGCGGCAGGCTGGCCTTCGGCATTGTTGTGTTGTCTCCTGGGTGTCGGGAATGTTGTCGTTATCTGGTAACCGAAACTAACTAACAGGTAATACTTTCGGGTGGCCATGCGCTCCTGGTCGCCTGGCCGTCTATCTGTCTCCTGTTGAGGCCCTGTTGCCGAATTTGCCGCAGAAGCCTGACTGGCGGCGTATTTTAGCATGGCATCCCTCTTTGCCCAGTAATACTCATGTATGGCATGCCTATACGGACAGGTGACAAGATGTCCCGCACATCACCAGCGTGGATCAGCTATTTAGCGCAGTGGGTGCCAGCGTCGGCAGTCGGATGAGAATACCAGTCCGGGTTGTACGCGTCGTACGTAGTCGCGCAGGGCGGTAGCGTAGACACGCCGGTATTCCGCCAGGCTCATTTCGTGTACCGCCAGACCAAAGCCGGGTTCTCCACGGAACATCTGTTGTGACATGAGGTGGTTGGTTTCACGGTCATAGTGATGGCCATCATAGGTGTTGTCGAAACGTTCGGTTATGGGTGAGACGACCGTGAAGTCATAGAATGCATCGAAGTGTTGCGCCATGGTGTACATGATCTCGATATAGCTGTCCAGGCTGCCATCCTGGATCAACATGGACATGTCCCAGGCAGAGATGGGTGCGACGTAGCCGACGAATCTGGCCTGCGGAAAGGCCTTCTTGACGGCCAGGTAGTGCGGTTCATACTTGAGATGGAAATTCTTTCCATATTCACGATCACTGTAGCATTTTGGCGGGGTATAGGGTGGGACACCGGGCAGGATGTCACCGACCAGTTCGCCATCGTAGTAACGGCGGCGTGGGGCATGCCGCAGCATGGTGCGCAGCGAGAAATTGAGCGCGCTCCAGGAAAGATAGGTTTTCAGGGGGCCGGGGGGGCGTTCCATCTGGCGTACGAAGTCAGGAAGCTCCTGGCTGATTTTCGGGCGTGAGAGATTGCGTGCATCGACACCGACAACAACCAGACGTGGTGGCGCGCCAAACTTTCGTATGTATTGTGCAAAGACACTGAACTCCGTTGGACGCCCATCGGAGAACGAGAAATTGAAGCAGTGGTAACCGGGGATGGTGCGTTCATCGAAAAGCGTTACCCGTGAACTGCCAAAAAGAATGCAGTCCCAGGATTTGGGCTCACGCATGTAGTAGTTGGATTTTGCATGGCGTTCGTTGAACGGATAATTCTGGGGAAAAAGGTGGTTGCCACCATAAAACCACAGGGGATCGAGGACAAGATTTATGGCGAGTACGACAATTGCTGTGAGAACAGTGACGGAAGAAAATACCCGCAGATGGTGTATATGAGAATGTTTCGACATGGCCTAGAACTGAAAGTACAGGAATTCGCTGACCTGTGACAGGTTCAGAAATGCAGCCAGGAAAAAGCCTGCAATGAGCAGGGCCCAGATACCTGTTGGTGCCCACATGGGCCAGCGTGTCGGTCGTTCCTGCACACCGGTATCGCCATCCGAAATGCCGGCACGTAGCATGTCAAGTGCCGGCTCAAAGCGCGCCATCCATTGCTGGGTATTTGGCAGTGCCCAGACCATCACCAGCAGCACCACCAGCCAGGCGGCGCTGACCAGATCACTGCCATCGATCCACGGGCCCTCGAAACGAAATCCAATTGTGCTCAGAAACCCGGCGATGGGGCCAAGTTTCTCCACCAGGGTGTGGGGCAGGTTGCGCATACCATCGAAAATTCTCAGGGCACCGTCGAAGGACTCCGAACGGAAGAATACCCATGCCAGCGATACGAGCAGAAACGTCAGCATGCGCGCAGCGAAACGCCCAATCACACCACCATCTCCAAAGGGATTGAGCAGCCGCCACACGTGATTCAGCAGGATCAACAGGCCGTGGATCCCTCCCCACACGACAAATGTCCAGCCGGCCCCATGCCACAGGCCTCCGATCAGCATGGTTGCCATGATATTGACATTCTTGCGCAGAGTGCCACGGCGGCCGCCACCGAGAGGGATGTAGATATAGTCGCGCAGAAAGCGGGACAGGGTCATGTGCCAGCGACGCCAGAAGTCGATGATGCTGGTGGCCTTGTAGGGGGAGTGAAAGTTGAGGGGCAGCTTGATTCCAAACATACGTGCCAGACCAATGGCCATGTCCGAGTAACCGGAGAAATCGAAGTAAAGCTGAAAACTGTAGGCAAAGGTCCCACGCCAGGCTTCGAAAAAATGTAGTGTTTCTCCACCATCGGCCGCGGCAAAGACCGGCGTGGCGGTCAGGGCAAGGGTATCCGCAATAACGACTTTCTTGAAAAGCCCGATGCTGAAGATGGTCAACCCGATGGAGATGTTTTCCGCATAGGCCCCAATCGCCTTTCTGTCTGCAAACTGTGGCAGCATCTCGCTGTGGTGTACGATGGGACCAGCGATAAGTTGTGGAAAAAATACCACGAAGAGAGAGTATTGCAGGGGATTGTGTTCTTCGGTTATCCCCTTGTGTGCGTCCACCAGGTAGGTGATTTGCTGGAATGTAAAGAATGAAATGCCAATGGGAAGGATGAGATCAGCGAGCTGGAAGCCGCCACCCGAAAGCCCGTTGAGATTGTCGAGAAAGAAATTGGCATATTTGAAGTAACCCAACAACGAGAGGTTGAAAAGAACACCGAACCAGAGCAGTATTTTTGCCTGCATGACGCGACGCTGTTTCCGAGCCCCCAGGATCAGACTACCAGTAAGGTAATTGATAGTGATCGAGCCAATGATCAATAGCAGGTATTTCGGGTTCCACCAGCCATAGAAGAACAGTGAGCACAGAACGAGCCAGGCAAAGGCGGTGCGCACATGGTGTTGGTGGTGCAGGTAGAGGAAACCTGCCAGCGTGATCGGCAGGAAAACAAGAATAAATTCATAGGAATTGAATAGCATGGCTATTTCAATAATGAGGTATACATGTCCTGCATTGTGCCGACCATGGCCTCGATGCTGAATATTGACAGGGCACGCTCACGTGCGGCCTGAGAGTATTCCCTTCGCAATTCATCATCCGCGATAAGGCGGGCCAGCTCTGTCGCCAGGGCATCGGCGTCACCAGCCGGAAACAGGATGCCACTTTTACCGTCTTCAATGACTTCGGGGTTGCCACCCACATTCGTCGCGACCACGGGCAAGCCCATGGCAATGGATTCCAGTAGCGTGTTCGACATACCCTCGGTATCGGAACATAGTACCGATATATCGAAGGCGGCCAGTGCAGGCCTGGAATTAGCTACCTTACCGGCAAAAATTACCCTGTCTTCGATACCTTCATTACGGGCATGTTCCCGGATACGGGTTTCCCAGTCATCGTCCGAGTTCCCACCCACGATCAGGAAGCGCAGGTGATCAAAACGTGATGCCAGGCTTGCTGCAGCACGGATAAAGATATCATGGCGTTTTTCCGGCCGTAGAATGGCCAGAATACCGATGACGAGATGCTCATCTGTCAGGCCATAGGCGCTGCGAGCCTCTCGGCGCAGCTCCGCGGTGCTGCTGTAGAAATGGGTGTCGACTCCATTATATATAGTCGTGATTTTATCGCCTCGTATCTTTTCCATGCACATGGAGGTACGGCGCACGTCCTCGGTTACTGCGACGACCTGGCGCGTGGCCAGGTTCAGCACCCGATATACCCACCAGTGTACGGGTTTATGCCAGTAGCCCACGTCCCGGCGACTGGTAATCAGCATGGGCCCAAAGGGATGCAGAAAGCGATACAGGCCGGCAAGGAGCGTAGGGTTGAAAAGATAGGCATGCATGATCTGCGGGCGTTGTGCGCGGATGAAGGCGGACAGTTGCCGCAGCGCATGCCAGGTTGCCCGTGGACGGGTGAGGCTTTCGATGTTGAGTACGAGGGTCTCAAGTGGGAGGCTTTCAAGTTGTTCGAAACGGGAGCCTGGCATGCGCACGCATACGACGCTGACCTGGAATCGATCATGGTCGATGTTGCGCAACACATTCAGCACATGAGTCTGAGCGCCGCCGGCACCGATAGAGTCGATCAAATAGGTAATTCTGATTTTACCCGTGTCGGTCATATCACAGCCTGTCAGTGAGGGCGTAGTAGACATATCCCATGGCTTCCCGGTAGGCCTCGGTACTCTTGTTCAGGGCACTGATCTGTGGGATCAGGGCGAACGGGAAATCTATAGGCACGCGTTTGGAGTTGACCGGGTAGGCACACAGGGTAAGGCCTTTCCTGGCATAGGTTGCCATGGCGCGGCGCATATGTGATGCCGATGTCACCATCCAGACGGTATCAACGCCCATGTCCTGTAGAATCTTGCTGACGGTGCCTGAACTGGAATAGGTGTTCATTGCGGCCTTGTCGATAATGATTTTTTTCGCAGGATAACCCAGGCTCCTTGCCAGGAAGGCCATCAATTCAGATTCGGTTTTTACGATACCATGGCCGCCGGTAATCAGGACACGGTCGGCCTTGATCTGGCGCGCAAAATCAATGCCGTCGATCAGGCGTCGATAGGATTCCTCCTTGAGACGCGCAAGGGGATCGCGAATCTTTCGTGAATCGGTGATGCCGCCGGCAAGGATCAACACTACGGAGGGTTTTTCCGTATTGCAGGACAGGGGCGCAGGTTCCTTGATCTCGACCATATCGACGATCAGGTTGGCGCCGAGTGGTGTCGTGAACACGAAATAGGCGATCAATGTGAGGATCAGAAACCCCCTGAACAGGAAGCTGTGTGAATAACGCACCACCAGCAGCGTGATCAGGGAAAAGGCGTAGAAGAACAACGCAATGGGTTCAAAAAGAGAAGAAACCTGTTCCATAAGTTTTTGTTTTCAACGTGTTATGAAGTCGTGAAGTCAAGTGTTGCTATCCTGCTTACCATTGTCGGTCCCAGACAGGGTGCTTCGCTGGCGGGGGATCTTCCGCTGTACTGACTTGCTGGTGGGCGGGTCGTTCCCGGGATTCTACCTTGAGGTGGGCGAGTACGGCGAGGAAGACCCAGAAATAGCCATCCACCTCGATATTTGTCATACGCGAACCAAACATGTTTATCGCGGCCACCCCCCCCGACATGGCAGCGGCAGCGATTGCCATGGCGCGTATGAACCGGTCGGGATCAGAGCGCATACTCCAGCCAAGGAAAAACATGCGGGCAATCACCGCTACGAACAGAATTAGCGCAGGAATACCCATCTGGGATGCAACCCATAGATACATATTATGGGTATCGGCCTCCATCACGTCGTACTCGGTATAGCGGGCCTTGAGGCGTCGAAAGGCCTTGAAGCCCTTGCCGAGAATGGGATCCTCCAGGGTCATGTCGATGGCGGCCTTCCAGAGTATAAGCCGGTTCTCGGAGCTGCGATCGAGCTCTTCGACTTCGATCTGACCGGGCTGGCCCGTGGTGTGCGCAATACGTGCCATGATGGACTCCGGGATCAGTTGCGGCATCACGATGATGGCCGCGATCCCCAGCATGCCCATGGCGATGGAGAAACGGATACCCCGTGTCAGGCCGGCACCGAAGGCACCTGCGGCCAGCCCCAGCCATGCGCCGCGAGAGAAGGTGGAAATGATCAACTTGGCAACGATCAGGAAATAGGGCATCAACACCCAGATCCGCAGGCGCCAGAAATTTGCCAGGAAAATCCCAATGAAGGGCGCGAGGCTGTAGACCAGAAATGCACCATGGTCGTTGGGTTGTAGTTGCGGGCCCAGAACGCGGGATTTTTCGATGGTGGCGAGTCCCTGCTTGTCCAGCATCTCGATCACGCCGAGGAACGAGGTCAGCACCATGCCCATCATCATATAGACGACAATACGGCGTGCCACTACTCCGTCGCGTATGAGGTTCAGGAATATAAAGAATACCAGGAACTGATCGATCCAGGCCTTGAACTGTGAGCCGACGGCGAGCAGGTAGCTCAGTCCCAGTGGACTCAAGATGACCGTAATGGCTGAAATGCTGCTGACCAGTCCATACCATAATACGAGTTTCGATGCCGGCAGCTTGCGGAAGAAGGGGCGTTCCTCACGGGTGGAAACGGCGACCCATGAGATGATCGCCATCAGCAACAGCATATTAGTACCGTTGAGCCCGGGGGCCAGGGGTACGACGACCATTTTCGAGAGCGGCATATAGAGGATAAATGCGGCCATCAGCCATTCCGGGTCCTTGAAGCTTCTTACCAGCAGCGTTATACCAAGAGCGGCCGCCACGCCGTACAACACCGGCTTTGGGAGCTGGATATTGAAAGCCAGCGGAATGCCGATCAGCAGGGCCGGCAGTGTCAGGAACAGAAGGGTGTTACGCAGCGGCTTGCCTGCCCAGTGTGGTGGCTCGTAGCTGGGGGACTCCGCTTCCTTAACGGGAATATCGTTTGTAGAGTTCATGGTACAGACGGTTTCCCAGTACTTTTTTCAGTGTCGTCTTGGTTTGCGTGATAGCCCGGTTCCTGAACATGGTGAGGGTATCACCAAGCGCGAACCTGGTGAACTGCTCAAAAGTTGTGTTCTGGCGCAAAGGCATTCGTCGCATAATCGATGGTCCGTTTCCGCCACTTCCAAATGGAGGGCGATTCAGGCCAAACTCGGAAGTATAAAACTGGGTATATTCTGCGCGGCGCCCCAGCTTGATGGTGTTAGCGTCATAGCGGCCACCAGGAAAGGATATGGCGTAGACACGATTGTCGGTTTTTTCTTCGATAATGGATTTTGAACGTTCAAGTTCCTGGTATTGCCGTTCTACCGGCATATCGTTCAGAAATTGATGAGTCTTGCCGTGGGACTGGATAGCCATCCCATGATAGTGCATTTCACGGAGTTCATGCCAGTCACAGAAATCCTCTCGCTGTTCAACAAGATCCGAAGTGACAAAGAAACATGCGGTCAATCCCCGATCTGCAAGGATGGGAAACGCATGATGATAGAAGCTTTTATGTCCATCATCGAATGTGAGCATGACACGGTTATGATAATTGTCATGGATGTGTTCTACATCGGCAAGCGAGATAACTTCCACCCGTTCCTGCTGAAGGAAATCCAGGTGTCGTTTGAACTCACTGACGGACACAGCATAGGGGCGATCTTCGGCCTCGATTGCGTCGAGTTCATCGGTACCATCGTAGAGTGCATGGTACATCATGACAGAAAGGCCCTTCATGTCTTTTGCCACTTCACGCGGGTACGGCCGGTGAGGAATTGAAGCAGACCAATGACGGCTGCAGCATTCAGCTCCAGGAAAACGAGTACAAAGCTGAGGATTCGGTTTTTACTCATGGCTGGAACCAGCAGAGCCAGACCACCCAGAAGGTAGAAAACTCCCTGCAGGCCGGCGGCCAACCCATAGAACCAGCCATCGGCAAGGAATGACGACAACAGGGCTACCACCATGGCGTAAGGGACGAGAAGCCGAAACACCTTGTGTGACAGAAACTGCCACAGGATGGGGTTTTTGACCGGGACAAACAGCCATTTGTTGCGTACAAAGGCCTGAAAGTTTCCCGCCAGGGTGCGGATCTTACGCGCTCGCTCACCTGCACTGGATTGTTGCAGTGTATCGAATACGCGCGCTGTAGACTCGAACACGACGCGTTTCCCCTCGCGGAGAATATTAATTGGGGTCTGAAAATCGTCGAGCAGTGTATCATTTAAAAGTGGTTGGTAATCTTTGCGATAGATTGCATAGAGTGCACCAGTAACTCCCGCTGTGGAATGGAAACGGCTTTCCGCCTTGCGGATCCATTTTTCGTAACGCCAGTACAGACCCACATTGGCGCTTACGTGTCCATCAGCATCGAGATGGCAGAGCTCACCGCTGACGGCGCCAATGCCGGGGCGCAGCAGTCGCAGGACAAGATTGCGAACTGCCCCGGGGTCCAGGGTCTGTCGGGCATCGGTAAATACCACGATCTCCCCTAGAGCCTCCTCCATGGCGTGGTTCAGCGCGGTGGGTTTCCCCTGGCGCTCCGGGTAAGCAATGGTATGTATATCAGTCTGACTGCGCAGGATGTCAACTGTGTCGTCGGT
>DRKU01000175.1 GCA_011051615.1 Gammaproteobacteria bacterium | reverse complement strand
TGAGTCAAGCGTAACTCCAGATCCGCCTTCATCGAAACAGCCCCCTTGTTGAAATGAGATCAAACACGTGCACTTGTTCCTCAGGACAGGATGTAAGTGTTGATCAGCCAGCCCAGAATGATCAGGCCAACAATAGCGATGCCGATACTCCAGCTCACCAGCCTGGTTTCCCATGCTTCCCAGGGTTCGGGTTCGCCGAGCAGCGCCTCGGCCGAATGCAGTTCTTCTTCTGTCGCCATGATTTTCTCCTCCTGTGATGGGTATGCCAGCTACCAGCCAGGGTTGCCGGCAGCTTGGCGGCAACGGCCTGGGTGGGAACAGGGCAATGTTTGGCAGGTAGTGCGTTGGAGCTGAAATGACCGGCAGGTGGAACCAGATTTTGTTATATGTCTTCCCTGACGGCTGGCCTTTTCATACTTGATAAGTATTGTTTATTCGCCCCGTCATCCTGCTTATCGGAAGATGCATGTGAAGGGACATATTTGTCAAACAGCACAAGATTAATTAGTAATATTCGAAGATTGTTGACTGTGCCTGAAGTTACCCGCTAGCGGGATCCTTCGTGGTGCACTGGCCGCTCGCGCACCTGTTCGGTGATCCTGTTACGTGGAACAGTGGCCAGGGCATCGCATTGTCGAGATCGTCAGAGCAATGCAAACAACCCGGTCCCCAGCAGAAAGCCGAGGATCATCAACAGGACACCGACGAAGACGAACTGCCGGATATAGAGAGACTCCGGCACGTCGATGCCGAGCCGTCGGTAGAGACGGGTGGCGCCGGCGCCGAGGGGCCTTTTGAAGACGATCACCAGCACGCCGGCGATGATGGCGAGGGCGCTGAGGAGAAGTGGGCTGGATTCATTCATGGCCGGTGTCTGTGGTGTTCAGTCTCGGTCATCCGGATCACCGCCACCGCCGTCACGGGGGGAAAACGGCAGGCGGCCCTTGATGGCAATGTAGGCCGCGAACAGGACGGTGAGCACCAGGAACAGGATGCGTATTGTGAAGCCGGTGCCAGCCGCCTGCGGGCCGAGCGTCGAGACACTGTAGAGCAGCGTGGCGATCCAGGCTGTGGTGAGTACGGCGAGGATGGCGGCGATGATGCGTAACAGGCCGGCATGCATGGCGGTGGGTTTCCGGGTGATGAAGCCTGTGACCATTCTAGGCCCAGGCCTGACAGGGCCGCAAGAAGGCAATCCCACCAGCCGGCGGGGCGCGCATTCGTGCCGTTATATCCAATGGGGGAGGGGCGAATGCCGGCCCGGGGCTGTGGTATAATAACCCGCCGGTTTACTAGGGAAATATCCGCGGGAGAGACATTGGTACGTTGACTCCCGGTGGCGGTGTGCCATCCGGACCCGCGTGCAGCAAATCATTCCACCGTCATTGCGGAGGGTGGGACATCCAGGAACGTTGAATATGGCTGAAGTAATCGTATCGGAACTGAGTACGGAAGAGCGGGGTGAACTGGCGCGGGTGATCATGTCGATCCTGGACTCCTGGGGCACATCTGCCGAGGAAAAGATCGCGCTGCTTGCCTTGCCCGAAGGTACCCGCACACGCAGCTTGCACAAGTATTATGACCATACACCCCTGCCTGATGAGCCCGAGGTGAGCGAGCGCATCGAGCATGTACTGGGGATCGCCAAGGCCCTGCGCACCAGCTACCCGGCCAATCCGAAGATGTGCCGCTTCTGGCTCAATACGCGCAATCATCGCTTCCGCAATCGCACGCCATTGCGCACCATGATCGAGGATGGCCTGCAGGGAGTGGTGGCAGTACGGGTGTACCTCGACTGTGCCTATGACTGGGACACCGAGGAAGAGCGCAACTGATCAGCGGCTACAGGTCCGCCTGACGTAATCGAGAAGGTAGTAGCAATGTCGGAAATCGAACTGTCCAAAGAAGAGAAGGTCCTGCGCATGGTCAAGCGCGTGCTCACGGATATCGCCCGTGACACCTATGCGCCACCCGGGCAACGCCATCCGCTCAGCGGTGAAACCATGCAGAGCATGCGCGACTGCCTGGCCCTCATCGTGGCGCGTGAAAATGAACTGGCCGAGGCTGCCGGTCGTCCCAATACCATGCGTCCGCATTATGTCGATGAACCCCGCAAGGCCTCCGTGGTCGTCCAGCTCGACGACAAGCTCAAACGCAGTGGTCAGGCCAAAGAGGGGGAATAGCCATCGCCGCGCCCTGCGTCGAAGTCTGGTGTGAAGCCTGCCTGCATCTGAATCCGGTGCTGGTCGACAGGTTGAATGCATTACAGAGCGCCGACATCCTGCGGCGTAGCCATCTCTTTGAAGGGCGCTACGAAAACCTCTATCTCAATGAAAAACGCATCCCGCAGATCACGCGACTGCGCGAGCTGGCCTGCCAGCATGCCGCCGAGGTGCTGGGTCTGAAGCCTGAAGCGCTCACTGCGGGTTGCTGGTTGAATGACATGCCGCCCGGCAGTGTTACCTTGACCCATTGCCACGATGATGACGACGAGTTGCTCTCTGGTGTCTATTATATCGATGTGCCGGAGCACTCCGGTCATCTGGTGCTGCATCATGAAGGTGAGCAGGTGAGCGTAACGCCGGAAGCGGGAAAGTTCGTTTTTTTCAGCCCTGCCATTCCCCACGAAGTGACGCGCAACGCAAGCACCCGCCATCGGCTCTCTCTGGGTTTCAACTTTGGTCCTGCGCGGATATAGCATCGAGTCCTTCGCGGGCCGTCTCACGCACTTCTTCGTCGGCATCTGTCAGGCAGGTCTCCAGCAGGGGACGTGCCGTTTCACTACCACTCAGCCCCAGCAGGTAACAGGCATCGTTGCGGATACGTGCCTGATTTGAGCTGAGCAGCGGTTCCAGTGCCGGCACCAGTTCCGCCAGGCGTGAGTCATCATCGAGGGTTTCATAGATTGCACCAAGGCCGATGCGTACTTCCATGGGCGTCTCGGTGTCGGCCAGTAGCCGGGCAGTGGCGGCAGCAAACTCGGGATGACGACGCACGGCATGTTCAGCGCTGGCCAGTTGGCCACTGGTGAGCATGGCGATGAGAAAACTGGCGAGTCCTTCAGCCTTGTTCGCCGTGCGCGCCCAGTCACGCAGTTCGCCGTAAGGGTAGACGCCGAGAAATTCCAGTGCACCGATGCGCAGCCAGGGAACACTGCGTACGCCGTGTTCTTCCGCGGCCTCGGGGTGTTGTTGCAGGTTGATGATCTCAAGGCGTCCCAGCTCGCCCTGCTTGACGAGGCGCGTGACGGATTCCAGTACTGAGGGACAGTTGGGGCAGGTACTGGTGACAAGCAGCAGTGCATCGGGTGCACCGGGCAGGTTGTTCATGGCCGGGCCTTTGGCTATCAATGGGTGACGGGACTGTCAGGCAGGAATGGTACTTGATATGATTGGGGCGAGCCAGTGCCCGCCATGCGCGCTACGAATCAAAGGAAATGCTGATTTATTCAGGCGTTCCAGAAAAAGAACCATTGGCTGACGCGGGCCTCGACAGGGAAAGGGGGGAGACAACATGGCGCTCTACGCATTTGACGGTACGTGGCAGGAAAACACGCCCAGCGATGAGAAGGATACCAACGTGGTGCGCTTCTATGAGGCCTACGAAGGTGAAAAGCACTATTTTAGCGGTGTTGGTACACGCTTTGGCTGGCTGGGTCGTATCTGGGGTGGACTGACCGGTGCCGGCGGCAAGACCCGTATCGAGGAAGCTCTCGAAGCACTGGAGACGACCTTCTACGACGGTGACGAGGATATCGACATCATTGGCTTCAGTCGCGGTGCCGCACTGGCACTGGACTTCGCCAACCATATTGCCCGCCAGGGCGTGGCCGGGCAGAAACCGGTTATCCGTTTCATTGGCCTGTGGGACGTCGTGCCCTCCTTTGGCATCCCCGGTAACGACGTGAATCTTGGCTATGTCTTCACCCTGCCGACAAGCGTGGAGAAGTGCTTTCATGCCATGGCACTGGATGAACGCCGGCGTAACTTCAAGGTGCAGCGTGTGGTGACTACGGTCGAGGATGCCGACGCCGAAGGGCGGGTCTACGAGGTCTGGTTCCGCGGCGTACATGCGGATGTTGGTGGAGGCAATCGCAACCCCGGCCTGTCGAGTACCACCCTCTACTGGATGTACAGGCAGGCTTTACGTTGTGACCTGCCCATTGCCGAGGCGGTGGCCGAACGACAGAAACTGTATCGTGATCCCGAGGCGCGCATCGGCCGCAACGTGGATTTCATCCAGCATCCCTGGCGACCGATCCCCTGGACCGATGTGGTGCACGACAGCGTGCGCTATCGTGAAAACCACAATAATCCGCCTGTCGGTCTAAAGGTAGTGGATGACGACGGCCGGATTCAGGCCACCGGTTTTCAGAAGACGTAGGGCGAGCCATGGCAGTCCGTGCGGCAAAGCACTTCGATATTGAAAAGGAGTATCGCCGGGCCGAGGCACTGCATGCGGCAGGCAAGAATGAGCGCGCACGCGCGATCTATGCGCGTCTGTTGAAAGTGCGTCCCCTCAATCCCCCGGCGCTGGACCTCTTTGGTGTGCTGGCCAATCGCAATCGCATGTTCGATACCGCCGTCGAACTGCTACGCGAGGCGGTGGCCTGCGAGCCGGAGAATATCGATATGAATTTTCATCTCGCCCTGGCGCTGAGCAACCAGGGGCAGTTCGACGCGGCTCGCGCTGTCTATCAAAAGGTGATGCATGCCGTTCCTCCCACGGCCGATCGTCTGCACAACTACGCCGATCTCCTCCTGGCACAGGGTGAACTGGTGGCCGCCGAGGAACACTACCGACGCGCCATGGAACTGGATGCCACCTGGCTGCCGACGTGGAACAAGCTCGCCGAGGTCCTGATCCGCCGAGGCCGGCATATCGAGGCCATTCCCCTGCTGGAGCATTGTCTGCAGGTTGAGCCCAATCACATCCCGGCGCTGTCCTTGCTGGCCATTGCGCTGGCTGCCACGGACGAAGAGCAACGCCTCGCGACGCTGGTCGATCTGGAACGCTTCATCATGCCAATGGCGGCACGGCCGGTGGCAGCATTTCCCAACCTCGCCGAGTTCAATCGCCAGTTGGCGAACTACGTTGTCCGACACCCCGGCCTGAAGACAGACTTGCGTGACATTTCCACCCGCCAGGGTGGACAGACCATGGGTAACCTGTTCGACGACAGGCATCCCCTGATCCATGCTCTGCGGGAAATGATCGGCGAGGTTCTGGCAACCTACATGGACAGGTTACCGGAGCTGCCGGATCATCCCCATTGTGGACAGGTCCCCGCCGACTGGCGTCTCGAAGGCTGGGGTGTGGTATTACGAAGCGGTGGCCACCAGGCAGCCCATGTCCACTTCGACGGCTGGGTCAGTTGCGTCTACTATTTGTCACTGCCCGAGGTCATCCAGGCGGACGATCCGCAGCAGGCCGGCTGGATCCAGTTTGGCCATGGGCCCAACGACTACTATGGCGATGTCGTTCCCCCCACACGGCGCATTCAACCGCAGGAAGGGTATTTCGTCATGTTCCCTTCCTACTTCTGGCACGAGACCATCCCGTTTACCTCCGATGAGGCACGCATCTGCATCGCCTTCGATGTTATCCCGCGTGACCGCCGACGGCCACGCTGAGTCGACTCTCATGAGTGCCACACCACTGGTCTCGGTCATTATGCCGGTACGCAACGGCGGCGCCTGGCTCGAAGAGGCCGTGGCCAGCATCCTGTCTCAAAGCTTTACGGATCTGGAATTGATCATCGTCGATGATCACAGTACAGATGATGCGCTCACACGGCTGGTACACCGTGATCCTCGCTTGAAGATCCTGGCCAGCGATGGTGAGGGTATTGTTGCTGCTCTTAATCACGGGATCGCACAAAGCCGCGGTCGTTTTCTGGCACGCATGGATGCCGACGACATTGCCGTGCTCACACGTATCGCCAGCCAGCTCGAATATCTTGAGCGTCATCCCGACGTGGGGATCTGTGGTGCGCGCGTGACGATCTTCAGCGGTGTACCGGGTGAATCGGCAGCGGAAGGTTATCGCGTCTACGAGGAATGGATCAACGGGCTGACCCGGCCGGAAGACATTGCCCGGCAGATCTATGTTGAAAGCCCCATTCCGCATCCTACCGCCATGTTGCGTCGCGAAGTAATGCAGAAACTGGGGGGCTACCGGGACACCCCATGGGCAGAAGACTACGATTTATGGTTGCGGGCCCATGTTGCAGGGGTACGCATGGGCAAGCCACACGAGTGCCTGTTGCACTGGCGCGATCATGATGGACGCCTGTCACGTCAGAGTGCACGTTATTCGAGGGAACAGTTTACCGCGGCACGGGCCTGTTACCTGGCGCAGCAGTACGCCGGGCGGCGTGAGGTGGTGATATGGGGTGCGGGTGAGAGTGGTAAACGCCTGTGTGACGCATTGACCGACCATGCACTACGGCCACGGGCCTTCATCGACGTCAATCCGCGTCTCATCGGTGGCCGTAAGCGTGGTCTGCCGGTACTGGCCATGGAGGAGATCGACAGTGTCGGTAACGCGCTGATCCTTGCCGCCGTGGCACGCCGCGGCGCACGTGCAGAGATCCGTGCCTGGCTGGAGGAAAACGGACGTCGTGAAGGTACAGACTATATTTTTGCCGCCTGAGTGCTCAGGTTCTGGCCTTGCGGTGTAGTGGGGAAGAATGCACCGCGGGGGCGGGCTGTTGCAGGTAGTGGCGCATGCTGTCGAAGTCCATTGGCTGGTTGAAAAGATATCCCTGTACGGCATCGCAGCCATGATCGACGAGGAAATCGTACTGTGCAAGTTCTTCGACGCCCTCGGCAATGACCCACTTACGCAGCTTGTGGGCCATGGCAATGATGGCGGAAATCAACTCCGAGTCGTCAGAATTACCCGGTACCTCGCCGACAAAATCCTTGTCGATCTTGACGATGTCGATGGGCAGCTTGCGAAGCCGGCTGAGTGAGGATTGTCCCTTGCCAAAATCATCGATGGCAATTTTTACACCCATCTCCTTGAGTGCTTCAAGTATGTCGAAAGAATTTCCCTGTCCATAAGTGAGTGCTTCTTCGGTGATTTCGATGATGATGTCGGCGGCATCAATCTTGTTGGCCTCGATTGCCGGGCCAAGAATATTGATAGTGGAACCATCCTGCAAAAGATTGGGTGAGAAGTTGATCGTCAGGCACAATGGTTGTGTATATACCTGCTTGAAGCGGGCAAAGTCCGCCAGCGTGCGTCGTATGATCCAGTGTGATACCGGCATGATAAGGCCGGTCTCTTCCAGCACCTTGAGAAAATCATCAGGTAGCAACAGGCCCCGTTTATCGTGCTGCCAGCGTAACAGGGCTTCGCAGGCGGCAATGCGTCCGGTACCGATGTCGATGATGGGATGGTAGTGGATGGTAAACTGCTTCTGCCGGATGGCATTGCGTAACTGGAACTCCGTCAGCAGGAAGGCGGTGATGCGCGCCGTCATTTCATCCGAATAGTGCTGGTAGCCGTTGGGGCCACGTTCCTTGGAATAGTACATGGCGGTGTCGGCATTACGGAACAGCGTTTCCGCGTCGGTACCATCCATGGGGCAGGTGGCGATACCGATAGACGTGGTGGCATGTAACTGGCGGTGTTCCAGGTCGAAAGGTTCCTCGAAACTTCTCAGCACCTTCTCTGCAATGGGGGTCACCTGGCTGATATTGTCGATATCCTCGACGATGATGGCAAATTCGTCACCGCCCAGTCGTGCTACCGTGTCGGCGATGCGCACGTTGTCCTGGATGCGTGCAGCCATCTTGCACAGCAACTGGTCTCCCACATCATGCCCGAGGGTATCGTTGATCTGTTTAAAGCGATCCAGGTCGAGAAACAGCAGGGAGACCAGCTTGTCGTCACGCAGGGCTCGATCGAGCGCGTGCTGGAGACGATCGCGAAAGAGTGCACGATTGGGCAGGTTGGTCAACGGGTCATGGTAAGCAAGGAAATCCAGATGTGCCTGGCGAGAGCGCACCTGATTGCGCATTTCGTCGAATGCTTCGGTCAACAGGCGGGTTTCAACTACCTTGCCTTCCGGCACATGGAGGGGTTCGCCATTGCGGGCCTCATGCCGCAGGGCCTCTGAAATACGTGCCACCGGTACCAGTAAAGTGCGGTTGAAGATAATAAACCACAGCATGAGCACCAGCACGCTGCCCACGGCGAGCAGGATGACGATATTGGACAGCCATGTGGCGACATTCGTCAGGCGGGTGATGTCACGTGCCGATCCCACCGCCAGTTCCAGCTTGATGGACTCCAGTCGCTGATGGGTCTTGGCAATCAGCGGCTGGATGTCGTTTTCCAGGTAACTGATGTCGTAGCGCCAGTTGTCATCCAGGAGCATGGCCACGACCGTCTCATACTGTTCCGTCCAGCGGGAAATATCAGTGCGGATCTCCGCAACACTGTAAGGGTGCTGGATATCAAAATATGCCTGCTGCTCCGTGGTTGCCAGCCTGTTCAGAATCGTATCAATCTGCCGGCGGTAGATCTGGATGTTGTTGAGGCGCACGGCAATCGCTTTGACAGGGTCATCGGAGAAGACGCCAAAGCGGTTGGAAACCAACAGGCGGAACTCGGAGACCATGCGTTCGACGAGGTGGCGCAATTCCATGAATGCGTGCAGATGCTCGCGTTCCATGGGGGTATGGACCTCATTTTCAATTTCGTTGATGATCAGCGATATTTCGGTACTGATGATGTTGTACTGCGGCAACATTGAATTTTCCAGTATCTGCATGGCGGGAAACCAGCTGCCGGGGGTAGTGCGTATTCTGATGAGCTCATCAATACGTTCCTGTAGCTTGCCAACATCACGCGTGAGTTGTTCGAGTATGGCCTGCAGGGTGGCATCACTGTGGAACCAGCTTACCTTGCGAAGATTTCCGATTGCTGTTGAAAGTAACTGTTTCTGTACATGGACGATCCTGATGCGCTCTTCCGTGGGCGAGCGAATAAATTCGTTGAGCGTGTTCTCCACCCGGCGCGTGGTGGTTTCCAGGTCGTTGATCAGCATACCGGCATCGGTACGCGCCTGGATCCGGTCAATCTGTTGCTCGGTGGTGCTGCGCACGAAATACCAGCCAATGCCGGCAGCCAGTATCAGGATCATGGAAGTGAGTATGGAGATCAGCAGATAGCGTCCTCGCAGGCTGCGTGGAAACAGGATCTGGCGCAGGAGTGTGGGCAGTCGCGCTGGCATCAGTCAGTACTGCTCATTGAGGACCTCTCGCACGATACGGCGATGGGGGTCGTAGTCAGCATCCTGCGTGGGGACGAAGGCAGTTACCCTGGCAGCCGTGAGTATGGCGCGCCCCGCGTCGCTGTCCCTGAGGCTGATCATGAGTGCACGGATACGCCGGCCCAGGGCCGGGTCCATGTGTGGGCTGATAGCCCAGGGCAGATGGGCCAGTGGTTCACTTTGCGCAATGATATGCAGGTCATCTACGTCGAGTTCCTTTTTGATGATCGGCAGATTGAGGATGCGATGGCCGGTACCGGCGACAGCCGCCTGGTGGTAGTAGACGGCAATGGCCGCCTTGGGGGGTGTCAGGGCAAACTGGTAGGAGTAGTCACCTTCGCGCAGGCCGGCCTTGCGCAACAGGTAAGTCGGCACGATATAGCTGATCATGGCCATGCGTCCGCCACCGAAGACGATCTTTCGGCCGCGCAGGTCAGCGAGCGTTTCGATACCACTGTCGCGGCGGGCGAGCAGGACACCGGCGATGGTGGACTCACCGAATTCCTCGTTGCGCAGGATGACCTGGTAGCCATAGTCGCGGTGGGAGCGCAGGTAATGGTACTGGTTGAAGTGCACCAGGTCGAAGCGGTAATCGGCGATACGCGGCCAGAAGGAAGCAAAATCCGGTGCGGACTCCAGTACCACCTTGCGTTGTAACTCGGCCTCGAGGAAACGGGCCAGCGGGGTGAACAGCCTGAGGGTGAGGGTTTGCCGGCGGCGTGGGAAGATGCCGATGCGCAGGCTGTCGTCAGCGGGCGTGGCTGTCGGCCTTTCCTGCGGCGTGTCTGCGTGCGCTGTCGCCAGGGCCAGGCAGAGGAAAACCGGGATTGCTGTGCAGAGTTTCCAGCGCATACATCGTTCCCGCAAGACTGCATGTGTGGCGCCGGCCTGGGAGAGTGGTGGCGCGTACCTTATATAATTGGCTACTCTGTGTATCGACGGCGGGGATGCCAGCCTTTAGCGCGGATGGTGGGAAACGGCGCGGGTAGCAGATTTGCCGTTTTCCGATAATTTCCCAGGAAGTCATGAAAAACAATATGTTACGGGTATATCCTCGGTCATGGCCGGGGCCGGGCATGGTTGCCGTGCTGGCCCTGGTGCTGGCCATGCCCGCCGTGGGCGCGGAGCTGGTGGAAGATCTCATCCGCCGCACCGACCGGCTGGCCCTGTCACGTCTGGCCGTTTTGCAGGCGGCCGCCCCGCAGCCCCCGCTGCCGTTCACCAGTGACGGATGCAGCGGTGGGCTGTCATCCGGCTGGCGCTACCTGGCAGGTGTGTTTCCCCAGCTGGGCAGCCGTTTCGGTGACACACCGCCGTGGGAGGCCTGTTGCGTCCGCCATGATCGGGCCTACTGGGCGGGACGGGCCGAAGGGGGCTATGTGGCCCGGAAGCAGGCTGATCTCCAGTTAAAACAATGTGTTATCCAGATGGGTGAGGTGCGCGCACCAGGCCTGGCGAGGCAGTACGGGCTCAAGGCCGGGGACGTGACCGCTGCCTGGCGGGTGGCGGCGGAAAGCATGTACTGGGCCGTGCGCACCGGCGGCCAGGCCTGCAGCCCCTTTGCCTGGCGCTGGGGCTATGGCTGGCCTCCCTGCCCGCTGATGCCGGCGCCGATCAGCCTGCCGGCGGAACGCCCCTGATCGGCGTACTTCCTGTCGCGAAGCGGACGTACCAGGGCCTTGCCAACCCGCCACCCGGTTAAAGCCCGGCATGTTGCCTGCCGTTAATGATCCCACGGGATCCCACACAGTCATTATGGACGCAAAATACATCAACCCGGTGCTGACATCGATGGTCAACGTGCTCAGCACCATGGCCCAACTCGAATCCACGCCGGGCAAGCCGTCGCTCAAGCAGGACACGCGCGCGCTTGGCGTGGTCACCAGCATCATTGGGCTGGAAGGCCCCCAGGCGCGCGGTTCGCTGGCCATATCGTTTCCGAAACCCGTGATCCTCGATATCGTGCGCCGCATGCTGGAAATGGACACCGATGGCACCGATGAGACTGCCTGCGATCTGACCGGCGAGATCTCCAACATGGTCATGGGTGGTGCCAAGGTCCTGCTGGAAGAGGAAGGCTATGACTTCGGCCTGACCATCCCCACCGTACAGTCAGGGGCGGACCATGTCATCGAACACACCGTGGAAGGCCCCACCATCCTGCTGCCTTTCAGTACCTCGGCCGGCGAGTTCTACGTCGAGCTGCGTTTCGTGGAATAGGCGCCAGTAACCCTCACACATTGCTGTTTTCATCGCGCGGTACACGGTTTAAGGTAACGGCGTCCCCATTGCCGGAGAATGCCGAACCATGCCCAGGCCAGAAAAGATGATCCGCCTGCCCACGGATGACGAACGGCTGCCGGGGCGCGATTCCCCCCTGCACGTGGCGCCCGTGCATTTCGTCACCGGTAACGTCACCGTGCCGCCGTTTCCCGACGGCATGGCGATGACGCTCTTTGGGCTTGGCTGTTTCTGGGGTGCCGAGCGGCGTTTCTGGGAGATCGCCGGTGTCTACAGTACGCAGGTGGGTTATGCCGGGGGCAGTACACCCAACCCCCATTACGAAGAGGTGTGCAGCGGTCTCACCGGTCACAACGAAGTGGTGCGCGTGGTCTTCGACCCGACACAGGTGAGCTATGCACAACTGCTGCGACAGTTCTGGGAGAGCCACGATCCCACCCAGGGCATGCGCCAGGGCAACGACGTGGGCACCCAGTACCGCTCGGGGATCTACACTTGCGACGATGCACAGCGGCAACAGGCGGAAGCCACGCGCGCCGTCTATCAGGCGGCCCTGGACGCGGCGGGCTATGGAGCCATCACCACCGAGATCCTGCCGGCCCCCGAGTTCTACTATGCCGAGGACTACCACCAGCAGTACCTGGCGAAGAACCCGCACGGTTACTGCGGACTGGGCGGTACCGGGGTGGCTTTCCCCCCGCATGTATTGAACGACGCGAGGGATGGTGCATGAGCACGACACCGCAGGCGGTTCTGGATTTCTGGTACCGCGAGATCGATCACGCACGCTGGTTCAACGCCATCCCCGAACTCGACGTGCAGATCCGCACGCGCTTCGAGGAACTCAGTCGCCGGGCACTGGCCGGCGCACTCGATCACTGGCGGGACAGCGCGGAGGGGTGCCTCGCCCTGGTGATCCTGCTCGATCAGTTCCCCCTCAACATGTATCGCGGCAGCGCCACGGCCTTCGCGGGTGAAGAGCCCTCGCGCGAGGTGGCGGCCCATGCCATCGCGCAGGGCTTCGATCGGCAACTGGCTGATGAGGAAAAGATCTTTCTCTACATGCCCTATATGCACAGCGAGGAGCTTGCAGACCAGGAACGGGCGATCGCCCTGTTCGAGGGGGCTGGCCTGGTCGACAATGCCCGCTGGGCGCGTCACCATCGTGATATCGTCGCCCGCTTTGGCCGTTTTCCGCACCGCAATGCCGTGCTGGGCCGGCACAGCACCGCGGAAGAAGAAGCCTGGTTACAGTCGGATGAGGGGTACCGGCCTTGAACACATCCTCGCTGCCTCCCGTCTCTCTGCCCCGCACGCTTGCCGCATGGGGTGCATCGGAATTCGACGCCGTGTTCAAGCAGGAAGTGGCTGCACTGGCGCCCGCGCAGCTGCCCCTGCAGGCCGGCCTGAGCCAGTCCAGTTACGTGGATGAGCACGTGGAGCGCGATGTGGTGGTGCTTGGCAGCCACGCGGACGAGAGGGAAATCGAAGTCAGGGTCGGGATCTTCTACGCCGGCATCATCGCCGGCAGCTGTTGCGCTGATGATCCCACGCCGGTGGAACCGCAGGCCGAGTATTGCGAACTGCGCTTTCGCATCGACCGCCGGGACGGCGCGGCGCGCGTCGCGCTGCTGGCGGATTGAACTTCATGCTGCGATGCCAGGTTTTGTTCGACTAAGCCTGTTGTATGCGCAGCAGGACACGCTGGACGATGGCATCACAGCGGCGGCCGGCAAATTCGAAGGCCGTAAGCTCGGCGTTGCCGATGTGCCTGGTGAAAATGCTGCGTAGCGCCCGGCGTGCGCGCAGGTAGCGGGTCTTGACGACATCCGCCGACACGTCCAGGGAAAGCGCGGTTTCCGCCGTGCTGAGTTGCTGGATGGCACGCATGACATAGACACTGCGCAAATCGGTCGGCAGTGAGTCGATGGCCTCTTCCAGCAGTTCACGCACTTGCTGACGGGCAATACCGTCGATGGGTTGCGGTTCATCCGATTCCATGTTGTCACTACCACCGTCGGGATCGTCGAGGGAATAGATCAGGCGCCGTGATTTGCGCAGGCGCATCATGGCCTCGTTACTGGCAATACGCGACAACCAGCCGGCAAAGCCCTCCGGTCCCCTGAACTGATCCAGTTGGTAATAAGCCCTGACATAGGTTTCCTGCACCACGTCAAGCGCTTCATCTTCCTCGCCCAGTATGCTGCGTGCGATGCGGTAGAGGCGCTGGTTGTAACGTCGCATGATGACTTCAAAGGCGGCAATCTCACCTTCACGAACACGTTTTACCAGCACGGCGTCACTGCTGTCCCTGGCGATCTCTTCGCCACGTGATGGGGTCATCCCGCCGATATCTGTATTTTCTATTTTCATCAACACTATTCTAGCGGCACAGGGGATGTTTATCCGTCAGCTGGAGCAGAAACGTGATCAGTTGGTCACGTTCCCGGGCATCGGGCATACCGGCAAAGGCCATGCTGGTACCGGGAACCATCGTCAACGGGGCGCGGAGAAATTCATCCAGCGACTCGCGGGTCCATATGATGTCGGCGTTTTTCATCGCCGGCGTGTAGTCGAAATCGGCCAGCGATCCCGCCCGGCGCCCGGCGAGGCCGCAATGTCTGGGGCCGGTGCGGTTCCAGGTGGGCGCATGGCACCCGCTACACAGCACGTACAGCTGTTCTCCGGCGGTGACAGTGTCGTCACCGCCGGAGAAGCTTACCGCCGGTCGCAGGGCGAGCAGCGCTGCCAGGCAGGCCGCAGCTGCAACGTGAGCACGCATGCTCAGGAGAAGAACGCGCCGGGGACGGGATCGAGACCGAGCGCCTGGCGCAGGATCGCCCAGTGCATGGCCTCATCGGCAAGGATACTGGCGGCCGCCTTGGCAAGATCACCGTTGCCGAACAGGGGGATGGCACCGGCATAGGCACTGACCGCACCGCGCTCCAGACCGGCGGCAAACGTCAGTACATCACGTTCACGTTTCAGCCGACTGACGGGAAAGTCATATTTCGCTTTCGCGTCGACGGCCTGGCCGCCAAGCTTTTTCACCGTGCCGGCAAGGGCGTCGATATGTTCCTTGTGATGACCCTGAAACTTGAGCGCGACCTTCAGTACACCATTGCTGAGCAGGCCGCTCTCGGCGCCGAGCTGGTAGGCCGCTACCGCCTCGTGCTCGGCGGCGATGGCGGTATTGAGGATACGGATGTCCTGCTGCAACTCGTGATCACCCGCGGTGTAGCCGGCACAGGCGGTATTGAGTCCACCCATCAGCGCGATACTGGTGCCCGAAAGGAGCAGCTTGCCACTGGCACCAAGAAAGCTGCGTCGTCCCGGCACTCTGTCCGGATGTTGTTCTTCTGTCATGATCGTCTCCCGTTTTCGATAGCGTGAATGTCCAACCTTGTGGGTTGTTACAGGAGAGATGCACGAAAACGGAAAAGGTGACAGAAGATCCCTGTTGGGGGAGGGCGTCGGTTGCCACGCGAAGCCGTCTCAGCCCTGCACGGTCACCGTCACCTTGCGGCGGTGACCGTGCTGGCGGTGTTCCCACAGGTAGATCCCCTGCCAGGTGCCCAGCGCCAGCCGGCCGGCGCTGACGGGCAGGGTGAGATCGCTGTGGGTGAGGATGCTGCGCACGTGGGCGGGCATGTCGTCCGCTCCTTCGTCGGTATGGACGAACATGGGATCGCCGTCGGGCACCAGGCGGGCCATGAAGGTTTCCAGATCCTGGCGTACCGCCGGGTCGGCGTTCTCGCACAGTATCAGGGAGGCGCTGGTGTGGTGTACGAAGACGTGGCACAGGCCGGTGTCCACGGCGGCGGCCTCCACCACGCGGGCCACCTCGCGGCTGATGTCATAGCTGCCGCGACCGCGGGTGGCGACGGTGAAACTCTCCTGCTGCGTCATGACACGGGCTTCTCCATGGCGGATCTCCGGGGCGGTCATTCTAAATACGTGTTCCCGATTCCACTACCGTTGCGGAAATCAGACTCTCACCGGGGCGACGTTTACGGACACGCGGTAAATACGTCCCTGTACGCTCGACAGCCGCCGTCGCTCCGGGCGTCCTGCCCTCTCGCGACACTAGTGCATCCTGCACGTCGTCCCTGCGGCTGACGGTCCGTAAACGCCGCCCCGGTGAGAGACAGGCAGATAGTGTAGTCCTTTGCCCTCAGGTGATCGGGAATCTGGAACATGTACTTGGCAAAAACCGCCCCACCACGGGCAGCGCCGGTGGGGTGGCGGGCAGACCGCCTCCATGTCCTTGATTGATCGTGGAAATAATACCAAAGCAATACCCTTGGGTACTTGATAAATAAGAAAACGCTAATATACTAGCTCCCCGTCAATACCTGTCGCCACCGGCCCGTAGAGGCCGGTGAAGCCATAACCACTGAACAAGACGTGAGGGAGTTTTTCCATGGCCAAAGCATGTGACCTGAGTTTTCAGCAACGCAGCCTGTTTCAGCAGGGCTACCAGCGCTACACCCCGGCGGAACTCAAGCAACTGGAGTGGGGCCTGCGTTTCACCCCGGCGGCCTGTTCCGCCATGGCCCTCTATGGGCTCATCAGCGCCAACCCCGTCATCCTGCTGGCGGTGGCGGCACTGGGGATCTGGGCGTTCTTCTTTCCCGCCGCCCATCCCATGGACCTGCTCTACAACCACGGGGTGCGTCACCTGTTCGGCGCGGTGAAACTGCCGGAGAATCCCTTCCAGCGACGTCTCGCCTGCCTGTCCGCGGGCATCATGAACGTCATCGCCGCCGTGTTGTTCATGGCCGACATGCCCACCGCCGCGCTGGTGGTCGGTGGCATGCTGCTGTTCCTGCAGTTCATCGTCATCACCACCCACTTCTGCACCCTGTCGTGGATGTACGAAGGTCTCATGCGTCTGCTGGGCAAGTGGCAGGTACCGGTGGACGAGAATCATGCGCGTGACCTGCTCAAGCGCGGCGCCCTGCTGGTTGACGTGCGCTCGCCGGTGGAGTTTGCCGATGCCAGCCTGTCCGGTGCGCTCAACCTGCCGCTGGAAGAACTGGACCAGCACGTGGACAGGTTGCGTGGTGCCCAGGCGCTGCTGTTCTGTAACAGCGGCACGCGCAGTCACATCGCCACCGAGAAGTTGCGCAGCCTCGGCATCGAAAGCGTCTACAACCTGGGCGCCTTCAAGCGCGCCCGTGGCCTGGTGGCGGCCTGACACACGCATACCCGCAGCACCATGCGGGTCGGAAAGCAAAACGGGGCCGGGAGTGATCTCCCGGCCCTTTTTTGTCGACCCGGTGGCGAGTCTGGCGGCGGCCGCCGGTGGGAGAAATAGCGACACGAGACGGATGCCGACTTGCATGGCGTGGATCCGCCCGGTGATACTCTGACTACCGATCAGCTCAGCGGCCTTTTTCTTAACCGTAGCATGACCCTGTCATCCTCGTTCACTGCGTTACCGGTCTGCCGGGGCACCTACCTGCTGCACCTGCGGATCACCACGGCGGTTACGTGCCACATCGGCGCGCTGGGTGTATGGCAACTGGCACCCGGTGACTATGCCTATGTCGGCAGCGCCTTCGGTCCTGGCGGTGTACGTGCCCGCGTCAGCCACCATCTCGCCTCGTATGCGCGGCCGCGCTGGCACCTGGATTACCTGCGTGACGTCGCAACCATCAGTGCCGTGTGGTACAGCTGCGATCCCCGTCGCCGCGAAGCCCTGTGGAGCCGGTTGCTGGCCGGCTGGCCCGGGGTCACACAGCCGGTACCGGGTTTCGGTGCCTCCGATTGCAAGGCGGGCAGCGTGGTGCAAAGCCATCTGTTTTGGTTTGACCCGCCACCGTCGCTTGCCGCGTTTTACGGTGTTGTGCAAAAACGCGCGCCACGGCATGCGGCGATCGTCGCCATCGATGCGGCGCGGTTGCGGCAAGGCCGTCCCTGAGAGAGGAAAACGCGACCGGTTCGGCGCTTTTGCGACTTTTCCCGGCCTGGCGGGTGTGGGACACTGGGTCCCGGCGTGTCACGTAGCAAGGTGACGCAGATACGGCCCGTGGGTAGCTGGCTCCACCAGCTCCCCAGGGGCCTTTTATTTACCCGGGTCGCCGGGAACAAACGGGAGAGGGCGATGAAATACAGGCAGCTAATTACGGGTTTCGTGCTTATCGTGGTATTGGCACTCATGTCAGCGATGGTTCAGGCCAGCGAGAACGCACAGCGCCTGGCCGGCATGTGGGAAGAATTTTCGCCATCACACAATTTCGTGCGCTTTGGCAAGGACGGATCCTGGGAACTGTACCTCCGCAAGGGCGAGATCGGGGAGTTGCATTCGCTGAAGGGCAACTGGGAGTTGTCTGACGACATGGTCCTTTCGATCACCTTCGGTGTCGGCGACTTTTCCCGCACCCTCAAGGCGCGGGTGGAGTTTCGCAATGATGAGATGGTCGTCATCGATGGAAAGGGAACCGAAACGCGCCATCACCGCTACGAAAAGGAATTGCCGGCCGCCTATCGCTGGTAGGCCAGGCGGGCGGAAGGTATGCGTGTAAGCCTACTGCTGTTGTCCTTGCTACCGGTGCTGGTTGCCTGCAGTACCTCGGCGCCACGTTCCGCCGACAGCCAGCCAGGCCTGGCGCCGAGTGGCGGCACGGCGAGCAGCGTCGAACCCGCTGCCAGCTTTCCCGCGAAAGTTGCGGGTTTCAGTATTGCGGGCCGCAATGTCTACGCCGATCCGCGCCTGGGGGTGGCTTACCACTACCAGAACGGTTCGACGCGCTGCTCCGTCTATGCCTACGATCGCGGTTACGGGCATATCCCCGACGGTATCGACAACGAAATCGTGCGCCTGGAGTTCGACGAGGCGCGGCGTGACATTCGACTGGCGGCATCGGCCGGTGCGTACAGCGATCTGCGTGAGCTCGGCAGGTCACACAGGGTGATCGATATATCCGCCGGCAAGCTCAGCCTGCTGCGGGCGGACTACCGCTTTCGCCTGCGCGGCAGGCTGCGCCACTCGGTGCTCTTTGTAACCGGCAGTCGTAATCGTTTTCTCAAAATGCGCTGTACCTGGCTCAGTGAGAAGGACAGGCTGGGCAAGTCGCGGATGGAACGCTTTGTCCATGACGTGGCGGACTTCTATCTGCGATGAGTGGTTTCCGGCTCGATCCCCGTCTCCAGGAAGACTGCCATATGCTGGGGGAAGTGGACTGCGGTGTCGTCCTGTTGATGGACAATGCCCACTATCCGTGGCTGGTGCTGGTGCCCTTCACCGAGTGGACCGAGCTGCATGAACTCGATCCCGCCCGGCAGGAGGAAGTCTGTCGTATGATCGACCGACTGTCGCGTTTCGTGACGGAAAATTTTCCCGTCGACAAGATCAACATCGGTGCCATCGGCAACATCGTTGCACAACTGCATATTCATATCGTTGGCCGACGGCATGATGATCCCTGCTGGCCAGGGGTGGTGTGGGGTAGTGCGGCACGTATCCCCTGCCAGGCGGCGCAGGTTGCTCGCATGCGCGAGATGCTGCGTGCGGAGCTGGGCGGGGAGTGGCGTGAGGTACCGCCGCCGGTGGGTACAGCGGAGTCGGGATCGTGAGATTTCTGCAACACGGCATGCTGTTACTGATGTTGTTGCCCGCCGGTACGGCCTGGGGCGGCGGCTGGGATATCGGCGTGTCGGCAGAGATTGTCGATACCGTCGACGCACCGTACTTCGAGGAGGGCCCGGGCTTTCATCTGGGTTATGAATTCATCGACACCGAGGACGTGAGCCTGGGCCTGCAACTGCACTACGTCAACGGCAATACCCGTGAACAGGATCTGCTCTACGACGATGAAATGACCTTCACCTCGACGGCCGTCTTCGCCACCCTGCGCCCGCGTCACTGGCCGCTCTTCGTCAAGCTTGGGCGTGTCCATGCGGAATACACCACCCTCTTCGAGCGTGGCGAGGGTAGCGGCCTGGCCTGGGGAGCGGGGCTGGTCTTCGGTGACGACTACTGGCGCTTGCACGTGCTTGACTACGAACGCTACGAGCTCGATGGCGTCAGTTTCAATACCTTTTCCATCACCGTGACGGTGATCTTCGTTCCCTGAGCAGGCTGCGGACGGTGCCGGTACCCGGCATTGCCCCGTTCAGCGCACCGGTACCGTGCCCTCCCAGTTCAGTGGCACATTCTGTTGTCGGCCGCCGGGCAGGGGCACCTGCAACTGCGATTCGAGGCGTACGGGCACGCGGCGGTTGTTGCGCAGTGTCTGCCAGACATCGCCCAGCTGGCGAAATTCCACACGGTTGTCCAGTACCAGCGTGCGGCTGGCATTGGCACCCAGATCGAGGCCACCCGCACTGCGGCCATCGACCAGCGGCGTGCCGCCGATCAGGGCGCGGTACTCGAGCCCTTGCAGGGGCAGGGCGAAGCCATTGGGATTGTCCACCTTCAGGCTCAGGCGCAGGGTGACACCACGCAGGTCGATGTTCCTGAGGCTGAGGGTGTTGATGCTGACGCGCGGCAGGCGCGGCAGGCGGAACTGCCCCG
>DRKU01000174.1 GCA_011051615.1 Gammaproteobacteria bacterium | reverse complement strand
GCACTGCATTCTTCCTCGAGGCGCGACTCCAGCGCGCGCGAGCGCCGTGCGATCCATTCCTTGTAGGGCTGGGCGTTCTTGAGCAGCGTGTCGATGTCCTCGGGCAACAGCAGTTTGCCGGTGCTGGTGTCGGCGGCAATCATCTGCCCGGGCTTGAGGCGGCCCTTGGCGACCACGTCTTCGGGTGCATAGTCATAGACGCCGATCTCCGAGGCCAGGGTGATGTGGCGATCGCGGGTCATGACCCAGCGCGCGGGACGCAAGCCATTGCGATCCATGGAACACGCGGCGTAGCGGCCGTCGGTCATGACGATACCGGCAGGGCCGTCCCACGGCTCCATGTGCATGGAGTTGTACTCGTAGAAGGCGCGCAGATCCGGGTCCATGGACCTGATGTTCTGCCATGCGGGCGGGATGAGCAGGCGCATGGCGCGAAACAGGCTCATGCCGCCGGCCAGCAGGGCCTCGAGCATGTTGTCGAGGCTGTTGGAGTCCGAGCCGGTCATGGATACCAGTGGGCGCACGTCCTCGATGGGCAGCAGCGGCGTAGCGAACTTGTGGCCGCGCGCCACCGACCAGTTGCGGTTGCCCTGAATGGTATTGATTTCACCGTTGTGGGCCAGCAGGCGGAAGGGCTGCGCCAGGCGCCACTGCGGCCAGGTGTTGGTGGAGAAGCGCTGGTGGAAGACGCACAGCGACGAGGCCAGGGACTCGTCGTGCAGGTCGCGGTAGAAGACCGGCAGGTTGGCCGGCATCACCAGGCCCTTGTAGGCGATGACCTGCGCCGACAGGCTCGGCACGTAGAACACCGGGTCAACGGGCTCGATCTGTTTCTCGGTGCGGCGGCGCGCCACATACAGGTGGCGCTCGAAGGTCGCATCGTCCATGTCGGGCCCGGCGTCGACGAAGATCTGTTCGATGATCGGCAGGCTCTTCAGGGCCTCTTCGCCACAGGCCTCCGGGTTGGTGGGAACTTCGCGCCAGCCAAGGACGCCCAGGCCCTCCTTCGCCAGCTCGGCGGCCAGCGTCGTGCGCGCGGACTCGGCCAGGGCGGCATCGGGGTTGAGGAAGACCATGCCCACGGCATAGCGTTCACCGGGGGTAAAGCCGCACGCGGTGGCGGCGGCGCGCAGGAAGGCATCGGGTTTTTTCATCAACAGGCCGCAACCATCGCCGGTCTTGCCATCGGCGGCCACCGCGCCACGGTGGGTGAGCCGTTCCAGCGCCTGGATGGCGGTATTCACCAGCCAGTGACTGGGTTGATCGTCCATCTGCGCAATAAGGCCAAAGCCACAGTTATCGCGCTCGAAGTGGGGACGGTATAAACCTTTGAGAAGTTCCTGTTTCACGCCTGTCTGATCGCCTGCTGATTCACAAGTTTTTCATTAAATTCAACAACTAAACCCATTTTGAGCGGGCAAAATGGGCAAGCAGTATAGCGATCCGGCCTCGGGGGTTCAAACCTATTTATATGGTTCCGTCTGCATGACCCCACGGGGGTGGCGGGAGTTCAGGGCGCGGCTTCCAGCTCCGAGTGGATGCTGGCAAAACTGCGCGCCCACGGTGACTGGCGGCGCAGGGCCGCGGGCAGGGCGTTGCGTGCCGCCAGCGCGCTGGCGCGGTCGGGATAGACGCCATAGATGACGGCGTACCAGTCACGGCCGTTCTGACGACTGCGGAACCAGGTGGCCTTGCCTTCCAGGTGGTGGTCGCGGACGAACTGGCGCACGCTGGCCTCCTGGCGGCTGCCGAGCAGCTGCAGGGTGAAGTGCTGGGGGTCCTGGCTCCAGATCCAGCCCGCCGCCTGGGCGGGGTCGCGCGGTGGCCCACCCGTGGTGTGGCCCGGTGCGGGCAGGTTGGCGGGCGGTGGCGTGACATCGCCGCCCGGCACGGGGGTGCCTGCCGTCGCGGCGCCACTGGCACGCAACTGGGCCTGCACGCCCTTGACCACCCGGATCCAGGGTTTGAGCTTGCGCAGCGCCGGGCTCAGTCGGCTCACCGCCTGCTGGGCGGCGGCCCGGTTGGGATAGAGGCCATAGAGCACCGTGAAGCGGGGTTCGCCGTTCTTGCGGGTGCGCACGATGCCCGCCGTATCGCCCAGCTTGTGGCGGCGCACGAAGTCGCGTGCACCGGACTCCAGGCGGCTGATGAACAGCTGAATGGTGAAGCGCCCGGGGTCCTGCTGCAGCCACCAGGCGGCGTCCCGTGGCCCGCTGGCGGGTGCGGGCGGCCTGGCGGGTGAGGGCGCCGCGGCGGGGGCGCGGACCCTGAAACGCAGGCTGGCACGGGCGTTATCGGCGGGGCGGATGACGGTTACCGTCCAGTCGTCGGGTTTGATGCCGGTGGTGATGCGGAAGGTCAGCTCATGGCCGTTGAGACGCGTGACACGCGCGGCAGGCAGGCGCTTGCGCCCGCCTGCCCAGGCCACTTCCAGCTGGATCCCCTTGACGAAACCGTTGCCGCGCAGCTTCAGGACCTGCTGACGGGGACTGCCCACCACCGGGCTGGGGGCGATGCTGTCCACGCGCAGGGGGGCCAGCGTCGCCGGTGCGGCGGGTTTCGGTGCAGGGGCGGGTGTCGCAGCGGGGGCCACCGGTGTCCCCTTCGGTGCCAGGCTGGGGGTGTTGCCGGGGATCAGTGGGGGCGGCGCGTCCGCCGGGGTCTCGCTTGCCGGCGTCGCTGGCGCTGCGGTTGGTGGAGTGGTCGGCGCAGCGGGCGGCCCGGCGGGGGTGGCCGGTTCCGCGGCAGGGGGCGGTGTCACCGGAATGGTGATGGTTTGTGGAGATGCCGCCGGGGTGCCGGTAGCGGGCTCTGCTTCGGCGACCGCTGTCGGCCGTGTCGTGGCTGGCGGGTCACCGGTCACTTCCACCTCGGCTGCGGGGGCCGTGGCGGGCGTTGTGCCCGGGATCGCGTCGCTGGTCGGTGGCGTACCCTCGGCGAAGAAACGGTTGATATCATCCTGGTAGGCGAGCCCGATGCCGGCGAGGATACCAATGATGAGGATGGGCACGGCGCGGCGCGCATGGCGGGCATCCATGAAACCGGATACCGTATAGGCAGTATTGTCGGTCTCGGTGCTTTCCGCGGCGCTCTCGTCCACCTTGCCGTCACGTAACAGCGTATGCGCGAGGCGATTGATGCGCGCCGGGATCCCCTCCGAGGTGCGTGCAATACGCTTGATGGCCCGTGGCGAGAACGGGCTCTCGTCACCACGAAATCCCGCCACGTGAAGGCGGTGGCGCAGGTATTCGGCAACCTGTTCTTCACCCAGTGGCGGCACGTCGAGGGTGTGGGTGATGCGGTCACGCACGCCACGCAGGGCGCGCGAATCGAGGATGCGCTCGATCTGGGGTTCGCAGAACAGGATGATGCGTAGCAGGTGTCCGTCGCCGCTCTCGGTGTCGGCCAGCTGGAAGAGGGTCTCGAGGGCGTCTTCGGGCAGGTCGTGGGCGTCATCCACCACCAGGATGGGCACCAGGTTGCGGCGTTGCAGCGAGACCATGTGATCGTAGAGCGCGGCATGGACCTGGGCGGGATCGTCGGGCAGAGGGTGCAGGCCGAAGCCGGTGGCGATATGGCGCAGGAGCTGGTCGGCGTCCATCATGGGGGTGGCGTCGAGCTGGCAGATGCGCCAGTCCTGGTCGGCGTTGCTGATGAAGCGACGCATGAGACTGGTCTTGCCCACGCCTGCCGGGCCGGTGACCATGAGCAGCAACTGGCTGTACTGGCACAGGTGCTGGAGCATGTCGAGACGCTGGGCGCGCTCGGCATCGAGATAGAAATAGCGATCGTCGTGGGCCGGCGCGAATGGTGCCTCGATGAGCCCGTAACGGCCGAGATAGGCCGGTTCCAGACGATCCAGATCTACGGCGTCATAGTCACTCAAGTCGGCATCTCCATGCCTTCCATGTAAACGATGCGATACCCCAGGCGTAGCTGTTTGTCGCGCCACTGCTGGAACTGCGCCTGGGCCTCGTCGAGGCGCGCAAAGTGCGCACGTCGGATACGGCCCGCCCGCCCCTGCTCACCGCTTTCACGGGTCAGGCTCCAGCCGCCAAGCAGGTCGCGTTGCAGCATGAGCTGGCAGAAGCGCGGTGTCTGTCCCGCGGCCACGGGTGTCTGCATGTAGATGCGCATCGCCCCTCGCCAGTGGTATCAACCAGCCTGCTTATTGTGCAACAAATACCGCGCCGGCGGCAGTTTATTCGCGCGTGTCGAACATGCGCTGGTGTTCGAGCATGGCAAAGCGGTCGGTCATGCCGGCGATGTAGTCGGCCACCGCGCGCGCGCGGCCGGCATCACCCTCCTCGGCTTCGAGCCGCCTGACGTTGTGCTGGTGGTCGGGCGGCAGCAGGCGGGGATCGACCATGAAGGCATCGAACAGGTCGCGCAGGATGCGGCTGGCCTTGACCGTCATGCGGTGCACGCGGTAATGACGATAGAGATTTTCGCGCAGGAAGCGTTTGAGCTGCAGGTTGGCCTCCTGCATGGGGGCACTGAAGCGGATCAGGCGTTCGCCGTGGGCGCGCGCGGCGTCGATGGAGTCCACGCCCGCTTCGCGCAGGCACTGCTGGCTGGTCTCGAGAAGATCGACGATCTGGCGGTTGATCATGCGCCGCACGATCTCGTGTACCTGGCGGCGGCCGGTGATGTCGGGATAGCGGGCGCGCACCTCGTCGTACTGCTCGCGAAACAGGTCCACTTCGTTGAGTTGTTCGAGGCTGAGCAAACCCGCACGCAGGCCGTCGTCCACGTCGTGGTTGTTGTAGGCGATCTGGTCGGCAAGGTCCACCATCTGCGCTTCCAGTCCCGGCTGACTGCCGTCGAGGAAGCGTGCACCGACCTCGTCCAGCGCCGTGGCGGCCTTGCGGTTGCAGTGCTTGAGGATCCCCTCGCGCGATTCGAAGGTCAGGTTGAGACCGTCGAACTCGGCATAGCGCTGTTCCAGGGTATCCACCACGCGCAGGGACTGCAGGTTGTGTTCGAAGCCGCCCAGCTCACGCATGCAGGCATTGAGGGCGTCCTGGCCCGCGTGGCCAAAGGGCGTATGGCCGAGATCATGGGCCAGCGCGATGGTTTCGCTGAGGTCCTCATTGAGTTGCAGTACCCGCGCAATGGAGCGGCTGATCTGTGCCACTTCGATGGAGTGGGTCAGGCGGGTACGGAACATGTCGCCTTCATGATTGACGAACACCTGGGTCTTGTATTCCAGGCGCCGGAAGGCCGAGGAATGGATGATGCGGTCGCGGTCACGCTGGTACTCGCTGCGGTAGGCCGGTGGTGGCTCGGCATGGCGCCGGCCGCGGCAGGTGGCGTCGGTGGCGGCGTAAGGGGCGAGTTGCAGGCTCATGATGGGCCTCAGGCGCTTGCGCGACAGGCCTCGATGGTGGCGCGAATGAGGTCGGCATCCACATCGTCGGCGATCACCGCCGCGCCGAGCCGTTGCAGGAGAATCAGGCGCAGCCGGCCCTGCTGGACCTTCTTGTCCACCGCCATGTAGCCCATGAAGGTGTCATAGTCCAGCTGCGCGGGGCTGGCCACCGGCAGGCGCGCGCGCTCGAGGAGGCGACGTACGCGCACCACGTCGGTCTCGTCGAGCCAGCCGAGGCGCCGTGACAGGTCAGCGGCCATGAGCATGCCGGTGCCGACGGCCTCACCGTGCAGCCAGTTGCCGTAGCCCATGCCGGCCTCGATGGCGTGGCCAAAGGTGTGGCCCAGGTTGAGCAGGGCGCGCTTGCCACCTTCCAGCTCATCCTCGGCGACCACTTCGGCCTTGTTGCGACAGGACTGCTCGATGGCGTGGGCCAGCGCCGCGTGATCACGCGCCAGCAGGGCATCCATGTTGTCTTCCAGCCAGGCGAGGAAGTCGGCATCGCGGATGAGACCGTACTTGATGACCTCAGCCAGTCCGGCGGAGAGCTCGCGATCGGGCAGGGTGTCGAGGGTGTCGGTGTCGGCGATGACGCAGCGTGGCTGGTGAAAGGCACCGATCATGTTCTTGCCCAGTGGGTGATTGACGCCGGTCTTGCCACCCACCGAGGAGTCCACCTGGGCGAGCAGGGTGGTGGGGATCTGGATGAAGGCCACGCCGCGCTGGTAACAGGCGGCGGCAAAGCCGGTC
>DRKU01000173.1 GCA_011051615.1 Gammaproteobacteria bacterium | reverse complement strand
GCCATGACACGACTGCCTGCTTCTTCACTGTAGTCAGGCGCACGTCCACCCTGATGGACGATGCATACATCGCCGAGAAAGATATCGATGTCATCGACGACCAGGTCCTTCAGACCCGCACGCCCCACGGCGGCGAGTATACGCCCCCAGTTGGCGTCACTGGCAAAGAAGGCCGTCTTGACCAGCGGGGAGTGTGCCACGGGGAATGCCACCTGCTCGCATTCCTCGATGACGCGACCACCATTGACCTCGATGGTGATGAACTTGGTGGCGCCTTCGGCATCGTGGATGAGCTGGCGCGCCAGTTCGGCACACACATCGATGAGTGCACGGGCAAAAATCTCGATGTCCGCGGAAGACTCGACCGCCACCCCGCTCTTGCCCGTGGCCACCAGCGTACAGGCATCATTGGTGGACGTATCGCCATCGACGGTGATGCGGTTGAACGATACCGACACCGCCTCCTCCAGGCAGCGTCGCAGCAGTTTGGGTTTGACCACAGCGTCGGTCGCCACGCAGGCCAGCATGGTCGCCATATTCGGGCGGATCATGCCCGCGCCCTTGGCGATGCCCGCCACCGTGACCGTCTGCCCGGCAATCTCGACCTGGCGCCAGGCGCCCTTGCTCACCGTGTCGGTGGTGCGAATGGCCGTGGCGGCCTCCTCCCAGCCCTTCTCGTCAAGGGCACCGAAGGCCTGTGGCAGGGCAGTCTCGAAGCGATCCAGCGGCAGATCCACGCCGATCACGCCGGTGGAGTATGGCAGTACCTCCTCCGGTGAACAGTTACCCAGGCGAGCAACCACGCCACAGGTATGGCGTGCGGCATCGAGGCCCGCCTGGCCGGTGCCGGCATTGGCGTTGCCGGAATTGAACAGCAGGTAACGGGGGATATGTTCATCGAGATGCGCGCGGGCCAGTGTTACCGGTGCGGCACAAAAGGCATTCTGCGTGAAGACCGCGGCCACGGTGGCGCCTTCGGCGATCTCCATGAGGGCAATGTCATCACGCTCGGTCTGGCTGATACCGGCACTGGCGGTGCCAAGGCGCACCCCCGGCACGGGCGGGAAGCGGGAAAAATCGACGATTACCGGTGGCATGACACCCCCTGTTACGGATCACGCGTGCGCCGTGTTCAGCTCAGCTTGCCGTGACACTGTTTGTATTTCTTCCCCGAACCGCAGGGACAGGGTTCGTTACGGCCCACCTTGCGTCCTTCACGCACGTAAGGCGTGTGCCCCTCCTGCGCGGCATCACCCTCGGCCGCCATGGCGCCGACCTCCTCGTGCTGGAACTGCATGCGCTTCTCGTCGATGCTGGGACGACGCGCTTCCATGGCCTCCACGTCGGCCTCACTGCGGATCTGGACGCGCGACAGCGTGGTGATGACCTCGTGCTTGATGCGCTCGAGCATTTCGGCGAACAACTCGAAGGACTCGCGCTTGTATTCCTGCTTGGGATTTTTCTGCGCATAGCCACGTAGATGGATACCCTGGCGCAGGTAGTCCATGGTCGCCAGGTGATCCTTCCACTGGCTGTCCAGCACCTGCAGCATGATGGCCTTTTCGATGTGGCGCATGGCTTGGCTGCCGGCTTCTTCTTCCTTCTTCGTGTAAGCGTATTCGATCTCTTCGAGGATCTTCTCGCGCAGGGATTCTTCGTGCAGTTGGTCATCGCTGTCCAGCCAGCGCCGGATGTCCATATCGACGCCAAACTCGGCGTGCAGGGCCTCTTCCAGCCCGCGGATATCCCACTGTTCCTCGATGCTCTGCGGCGGAACGTATTCGTCGATCACGGCATTGACCACGTCATGACGGATATTCCGAATGGTCTCGGAAATATCGTCGGTGCTCATGAGTTCATTGCGCTGGGCATAGATCACCTTGCGCTGGTCGTTGGCCACGTCGTCGTATTCGAGCAACTGTTTGCGGATATCGAAGTTGTGGCCCTCGACCTTGCGCTGGGCATTCTCAATCGCGCGACTCACCCACGGGTGCTCGATGGCCTCGCCTTCCTTCATGCCCAGTTTCTGCATCAATGCCGCGATACGCTCGGAGGCAAAGATACGCATGAGGTTGTCTTCCATGGACAGGTAGAAACGGCTTGAGCCCGGATCACCCTGACGGCCAGAACGACCACGTAACTGATTGTCGATGCGACGTGACTCGTGACGCTCAGTACCGATGATATGCAGGCCACCGGCCTCGAGTACCTGCTGATGACGCTGCTCCCAGTCGCTGCGCAGCTTCGCCTTCTGCGACTCATTGGCATTTTCACCCAGCGCGGCCAGTTCCACGTCGAGGTTGCCACCCAGCACGATATCGGTACCACGGCCGGCCATATTGGTGGCAATGGTCACGGCACCCGGCTTGCCGGCCTCGGCAACGATCTGCGCTTCACGCTCGTGCTGCTTGGCATTGAGTACTTCGTGGGGGATCTTTTTCTTCTTCAGCAGACCGGAGAGATACTCCGACACTTCGATGGAAGTGGTGCCCACCAGCACCGGCTGCTGGCGCCGCACACAGTCCTCGATGTCCTCGATGATGGCATCGTACTTCTCGCGTGCGGTGAGGTAGATCAGATCCCCCCTGTCATCACGGATCATGGGACGATGGGTGGGGATGACCACAACTTCGAGGCCGTAGATCTGCTGGAACTCAAACGCCTCGGTATCGGCCGTGCCGGTCATGCCCGAGAGCTTGTTGTAGAGACGGAAATAATTCTGGAAGGTGATCGAGGCCAGCGTCTGGTTCTCGTTCTGAATGGTCACCCCTTCCTTGGCCTCCACCGCCTGGTGCAGACCATCGGACCAGCGCCGCCCGGGCATGGTACGCCCGGTGAACTCGTCGACGATGACCACTTCATTGTTGGCAACGATATAGTCCACGTCCTTCTGAAACAGCACATGGGCCCGCAGCGCCGCGTTGATATGGTGCATGAGACCGATGTTGACCGGATCGTACAGGCTCTCGCCTTCGCCGAGCAGGCCGGCCTCGGTCAGCAGTTCCTCGACCCGCTGGTGTCCTTCCTCGGTGAGGAAGATCTGCTTGTTCTTCTCCTCGACGCTGAAGTCGCCGGGGCCATCTTCCTCTTGCTGGCGCTTCAGCTTCGGTACCAGCGCGTTGATGCGGGCATAGAGCTCGGAGCTGTCATCGGCCGGTCCCGAAATGATCAGCGGCGTACGCGCCTCATCGATGAGGATCGAGTCCACTTCGTCGATGATGGCAAAATTGAGTTCGCGCTGGACCTTCTGATCGATGGAGAAGGCCATGTTGTCGCGCAGGTAATCGAAGCCGAATTCGTTGTTGGTGCCGTAGGTGATATCGGCGCCGTAGGCGGCCTGCTTCTGCTCATGATCGAGCCCCGCCACCACCACGCCGGTGCTCAGGCCGAGAAACTCATACAGCGGCCCCATCCAGCCGGCGTCGCGCTGCGCGAGGTAGTCGTTGACCGTAATGACATGCACACCATGGCCCGTCAGGGCATTGAGATAGGCCGCCAGCGTGGCCACCAGGGTCTTGCCCTCACCGGTACGCATTTCGGCGATCTTGCCCTGGTGCAGGACCATGCCGCCGATGAGCTGGACATCGAAGTGACGCATACCAAGCACGCGCCGGCCTGCCTCGCGCACGGTGGCGAAGGCCTCGGGCAGGAGATCGTCCAGTGTCTCGCCGGCCGCCAGGCGTTCCCGAAACAGCACCGTCTGGTGCGCCAGGTCGCTGTCCGACATGGCCTCGATACGGGGCTCGAGGGCATTGATCTGCTCCACCACCCGGTACATGCTTTTCACCAGCCGCTCGTTGCGGCTGCCGAACATCTTCTTGAACAGTTTGCCTATCATGGTCTTCCTGATGTCCACGTGCCGGACCCACGCCGGGCCCCACGGCACAAAGCGCCTATTCTAGCGTCAGGCGCGCCATTTGTCCGCTCCATGGCCTCACCCACGTTCCATTCCGGCGCCACAGCGACGCGGAAAATCCGTTACCAGACGCCGCATTTGGGTTTGACCGCCAACCTGTTTATAGTTAGCCGCCAGTTATGCCAGCCCCATTCTTCCCACAGTCGCGTGCATGCCCCCTCCCTCGCCTGAGCGCGCTGGGTGGCCTCGTGCTGGTGATCGGTCTGCTGACCGCCAGCCCAGGTCTGGCCGCCGACGAGGCCGCCTCAGCCACCCCGGTGCAGCCGCCCGCAACCGCTATACCAAGCCCGCAGGCGGCGCTGGAGCGCGGTATGGCCCTGCAGAAGGCCGGCGAGACACAGGCGGCCATCGCCGCCTACCAGCAGGCCCTGAAGATCGACCCCGACCACGGCCCCACTCACTACGAGCTGGGCTGGAGTTACTGGGTCCTGAACCAGTGGGCGGAGGTGGTGGCGCACTGGGAGAAGGCGCTGGCCCTCGGCGTACGCCACCCCGCCCTGCGCGCCTATCTGAAGCAGGCCCGTGAGCGCCTCGCCGGCAAGGGGGCGGATGTCATCCGCGTGGCCATCGGCACCAGCGCCGTGGCTACGCGACCGCTGGACGGCGCCCCCGGCCGCCTGCGTCTGCGGCTCGCGGTCCGCTTCCAGAACAACAATCCTCGCCCCCTGGACCCCCACGACCACTTCGACCGCTACGTCTTCTCGCCCAAATCGGCCCGTTTCAGCCTTGACGGCGCCAAAGTCTATGTCAATGCCCTGGAAGGCTTCAGCACTCTCGTCTACGCGGCACGCAACTGGCGCCGGCTGGGACGCATCGAGCACCGTTTCGGCCCGGCGGAGGCCGCCCTGTTCGCCGGTGAAGCCGGTCCCGCCTGGCTGGACTTCCCGCCCGAGGCCGGCATCCGCGCTCCCAACCAGTTTGCCGGCAAACCGGTGGAATCGGCCCTCAGCCCCGACGGGCGGATCCTGTGGGTCCCTTATTACCGGCGTTCCTTCGACGAATTTGCGCGCCTGCCCTCGGCCGTGGCCCTCATCGACACCACTACCGACGCCATCGTCCGCGTCATGGACACCGGCCCCATTCCCAAGTACGTGGCCGTCTCCCCCGACGGTCGCCGCGTGGCTATCACCCACTGGGGAGATAACACCGTGGGGCTCATCGACAGCAGCGCAACCGACCCCGCTGATTATCGCCGCCTGGCCCTCATCACCGTGGGGCGCCGCCCCGATCTGCGCCAGATGCAGGACACCGACCGCGACCACAACTGCGGCTTCTGCCTGCGCGGCACGGTGTTCACCCGCGACGGCCGCTACCTGCTGGTGGGACGCATGGGCGGCGGCGGCATTGCCGTCATCGACGTGGCGGCCATGCGCTACCTTCGCACGGTCTACGGCATGCCGCCCACACCTCGCCACCTGGTACTGTCCGCCGGCGGCACGCGCCTGTACGTGAGCACCAGCGCCAGCGGCTCGGTGGCCCTGTTCGACACCGACGCCATCGTCCAGGCGGCGCTGAGCGGGCGCAAGGCGGTCAAACCCCTGGCCATCACCTATGCGGGGCTCGCCACGCGCACCATTGCCCTCTCCCACGATGAGCGCTACCTGTTCGTCACCGTCAATCGCGAAAGTCGCCTGGTGGTCCTCGATGCCGCCAGCCTCAGGCCACTGTTGCGCATCCCCGCCGACTCCTACCCGGTGGGCCTGGCGGTGGCCCCCGATGACAGCCAGATCTGGGTCACGGCGCAGGGCCGTGAGCGTCATGGCGGCAATTCCATCACTGTCTACACGCTCGAACATGTCACGGAACCGTAATACGTAGCTGGCAGCCGTAACCGATGCAGGGTCGGTGCGAAGGACGGCCACGCAGGGCCGGGGCCCGGAACACCGACCCACGGCGGTTACGAAAAGCTCCGGCCCCGGCTGCAACTGACGTGGCGTCGGTGTGCAGGGCGACTCACGCAGGGCCGGAGCCCGGAACACCGACCCACGGCGGTTACGAAAAGCTCCGGCCCCGGCTGCAACTGACGTGGCGTCGGTGTGCAGGGCGACTCACGCAGGGCCGGAGCCCGGAACACCGACCCACGGCGGTTGCGCCCCAACGAAAAACGCCGGCATGAAGCCGGCGTTCGTTGTACGTTTCAGGAGAAGTGCTCAGCGCGGTACGGACATGACGTAGCGCTTGGGATTGACCGCGCGCCCGTTGAGCAGCACTTCGAAATGCACGTGTGGGCCGGTCGAGCGGCCGGTGGTACCCATCTCGGCGATGACCTGGCCTTTCTTGACCGTATCTCCCACCTTGACGAGGATCTTGCGGCTGTGGCCATAGCGGGTCACGTAACCGTTGCCATGATTGATCTCCACCAGGTTGCCGTAACCGGAACGCTTGCCGGCAAAGGTCACCACGCCGGCGGCCACCGAAACCACATCGGAACCCAGGCGGCCGGCGAAATCGACACCGGAATGGTGTACCCGGCGACCGGAGAAAGGATCGGTACGCAGACCGTAGTAGGACGACAGCCAGCCACGGTTGACCGGGCGTCCGGCAGGCATGACTTCCGCCTGCAGGTTGCGTGACATCATCATGGTCTCCAGCACCGCCATCTGCTTGCCACGGTCTTCCAGCTGTGCGGAGAGTTCATCGAGGGACTTGAGGAAGTCGGGCACCGACATGGCGATGCCTTCGGTTTCCAGCGGACCACCCTGGGCGGGGGCATGTTCAAAATCGAATTCACCGGTCTCCAGCTTGGCCATCTTGGTCAGGCGCTGACCGAGGGCGTCGATGCGCATGACATGGGCCTGCAGCTTGCCCAGTCGCAGGGCCAGGGCATTGATATTCTCCTGGGCCGTGCGCGCCGCCTCGGCGACCACGAGTTGCTGCTCGTCCAGTTCGGTCTGGATAGCCACTTCCAGATCCGTCGGCGACAACGCGGACTCGCTGAGCCCAAGCTGGTAGCCGGCGTAGAGGAACACCGCAGGGAGCACCACCAGGGCGCCGAGAGCCAGTACCGCCACGCGTACCGTGCTCAGAACGACGAGGTTGGAGCCACCCCTCTTTTTCGTGAAAAAAAGGATATTCATGGTCGTAAAATAATGACTGCCTGGGTGTTATTTGCTTATATGTTTTATCGGCTTCTGCCGCCAAGCCTATAATATTCAGTATGAATTCTCGAACGCCATCACACAACCCATTTCTTGCCCCGCAGGGCAAAGTTGCGGATCTCATCACACGTGCCCGCCACTTCCAGCGGCTTGCCCGTCAGGTGCTACCCCTGCTGGGTGATGAGCTTGCCAGCCATTGCCGGGTTGCCAGCCTTGAACGGCAAGTTCTTGTTTTAATTGTAGATTCTCCCGGCTGGGCAAGTCGTATCCGCTTCCAGGGCCCGCAGATCCAGCGCGATCTGGCGGCCACCGGCCTGCCGGTTCAGTCCATTGAGGTCCGGGTGAGTCCCCCGGAGGCGCCACCCGTGGCGGAAAAACCCGACCCGATCAGGCCGTTATCGGAGCATTCTGCCAAATGTCTGGAGGCATTGGCAAATTCCCATGCCGATTCACCGCTGGGGGCGGCCCTGCGGCGCCTGGCGCGGCATCGCCGTGCCCCGGACAGGAAGGATGAAAACTGAATAACCTGTTGTTTTTACTGGTTAATTCTGTCAGGTGGCCTGTACGGGCTGGGCGAAAGAGATGGGTGCTTTTTCGATGTCCTCGAAAGTCACCAGTTCCCAGGCATCCGCTTCGGCCAGCAGCGCCCGCAGCAGGCGATTATTGAGCTCATGGCCGGACTTGTAGCCGTAGAAGGCGCCGATCAGGCTGCGTCCCAGCAGGTACAGGTCGCCGATGGCGTCGAGGATCTTGTGCTTGACGAACTCGTCCTCGTAGCGCAGGCCGTCCTCGTTGAGAATGCGGTAGTCGTCCACCACCACGGCATTGTCCAGGCTGCCGCCGAGGGCCAGGTTGCTGGCGCGCAGCTGCTCGATCTGGTTCATGAATCCGAAGGTGCGTGCGCGGCTCACTTCGCGCACGAAAGAGGTGGTGGAGAAGTCCACCACGGCCGCCTGGTCGCGGTCCTTGAACACGGGGTGGTCGAAATCGATGGCGAAGGAGACCTTGAAGCCCTCGAAGGGCTCGAAGCGGACCCACTTGTCACCGTCCTCGACGGTGACCGTTTTCTTTATACGAATGAAGCGCTTGGGGGCATTCTGCTCCTCGATGCCCGCGGACTGGACGAGGAAGACGAAGGGCCCGGCCGAGCCGTCCATGATGGGCACTTCCGCGGCATTGAGGTCGATGTAGGCGTTGTCGATACCCAGACCGGCCAGCGCGGAGAGCAGGTGCTCCACCGTGGAGATACGCACATCCCCCTTGACCAGGGTGGTGGAGAGGGTGGTGTCACCCACGTTGTCGGGGGTGGCGGGAATATCCACGGGGGGATCCAGATCGACGCGGCGGAAGATGATGCCGGTATCCGGTGCCGCGGGGCGCAGGGTCAGGTAGACTTTTTCGCCGGTATGGAGGCCCACGCCAGTGGCGCGAATGACGTTCTTCAGTGTTCTTTGCCTGATCACTTGCTAATCCTGTAGGTTAGGTTGCTCGTCCGCTCGTCACGGTCTCATGCAATAAGCGTGCACAACCACGACACTGGTGCCTGACGGACCATCGCGGGTCCGTACAGCGTAGGGGTTCAGCCACCAAAATTCAGTGACTTACAACACCATATCGTCAGCACATGGCCAAACTTTAGCCGACTGCCGGGAATTCGCCAGGGCGCACATTATGCCCCAAGCCCCCGCGGGGTGCACGTTTAATCCGCCTGGCGGCGAAGGAATGCCGGGATATCCAGGTATTCCATTTCGTCCCCCGGGGCAGCCCCGCCCTGCGCGGCCGCGGCCTGCTTCTGGTGGCGCATCACCGTGGGACGATCGAGCTTGTCGTAATCGACCTCCCCATTGGGTTTTGACACCACTACCAGCTTTTCGGGTTCCGGCCGTTCCAGCGGCGGGTTACCCAGCCCGGTGGCCACCACCGTAACGCGCAACTCGTCGCTGAGATCCGGGTCGATGACCGTGCCCACCACCACCGTGGCGTTGTCCGAGGCAAAGCTCTTGACGATGTTGCCCACTTCGTCGAACTCGCTGATGCCGAGATCCATGCCGGCGGTGACATTGACGAGAATCCCGCGAGCACCGTCGAGGCTGACGTCTTCGAGCAACGGACTACGCACCGCGGCTTCCGCGGCCTCGCGCGCCCGTTCCGGCCCACTGGCACGACCCGAGCCCATCATTGCCATGCCCATCTCGGACATCACCGTGCGCACGTCGGCAAAGTCGACGTTGATCAGGCCCGGACGGGTGATCAGCTCGGCGATCCCCTGTACCGCGCCCAGCAGCACGTCGTTGGCGGCCTTGAAGGCGTCGAGCAGGGTCATGTCCCGGCCCAGTACGCTGAGCAGCTTCTCGTTGGGAATGGTGATCAGCGAATCCACGTACTGACGCAATTCCTCGATACCGGCCCCGGCCACTTCGAGGCGTTTCTTGCCCTCGAAGGGGAACGGCCGCGTCACCACGGCGACGGTCAGGATACCCATCTCGCGGGCCACCTGGGCTACCACCGGTGCGCCGCCGGTGCCCGTACCGCCACCCATACCGGCGGTAATGAACACCATGTCCGCACCCTGCAACACCTCCTGCAGACGTTCGCGGTCTTCCATCGCCGCCTGGCGACCGATGTCGGGATT
>DRKU01000172.1 GCA_011051615.1 Gammaproteobacteria bacterium | reverse complement strand
CACAACGTGTCGATGAAATCATGGCTGGACGAGATCGTGACGACGATCTCAGCACCTTCGAGTTACAGTTCTCCGCACTGCCGGCCGCCTACAAGCCCTATTCGCCGGTAGATGAAGAAGGTCGTACCGCGCTACAGAAACTTGCCGACCTGGAGGCTTTCCCCGCGCAGTTGCTCAAGGAAGCCGTCCATATCCTGCAGGAGCTCAATCACACCACCATGGAGGTGAACGAGCGCGTGGCGCTGGTGTCGGCGATCTTTACGCGCTGTTATCCGGTGATCCTCAAGGTGTACTACCACGGTGAGCACAACGAAGCACCCTTGCAGGACAAGGAATCGGAAAGCATGCTGGAGAGCAGCATCGAGATCGCCGAGGAAACCGCGACGGCCTTCAAGCATGCCTTTGTCGCTTCCTATACGGCCGACAAGGCTGCGTTTGGTGAACGGCGCGGCAGGCTCACCGAGTGGGGTTTCCGCATTCTCGAGATGATCCGCCTCGAACAGCGCCTGCGCGCACTGCGTTACCAGAAAATCCCCAATGCCGCCTGGCTGGATGCCAACCAGGTCTTTTTCTCCCTGCTGCTGCACGATCAGGTCGATGACAGCTTTAAGCTTGAGACGCTCATTGGCCTGACGCAGGCCATGCGCGATGCAGAGCATCCTGAGAAGCGCGAGTCCAGCATTCGTCGCGTCTATCTTTCTATCCAGTTGTTTGGCGTGCTGGATGTCATTTCCTGGCCGGCCTATCTGTTCCATTTTCCCGACAGTTATCTCGAGGAGATGGAAGGCGGCCTGCATACGGAGCAGGATAGCGGTGAAAAGCTCGAACCGGGCTGGTTGATCACCTTCCTGCGCAATGATGGCCCACCGCTGCATCAGCGCAACGATGCCATCCCCGCACCGGCCCTGCGTATCAACTTTGCCGAACTGTTTCAGCGTACTGTTGCTGAACATGAGGCGCTGGCCAACATGCTGTTTCTCAATGCCGTCGATGAAGACAAGCTCAGTCCTTCACTGGCAGGGCTCGACCCGCAGGATCGCATCCCGGTGCTGGAAATGGTATTACTGGCCCTGCAGCGGCGTGAGCGTCGTCACGTACGCCATGCGGTGTTTGGTACCGAAAAGCTCTCGGTCAGCTTTGGTTTTGCGGCCTGTTATACCAATCTGTCGGGATTCGCTATCCCGGAAGATCACAAGGATGAGAAGGCGCTGTCCTATATCGAACAGATCCAGCAGGCCTCGATCGACCTCGCCGAGTCCAACCCACCGTTTCATACTATTCCCTGGAAGTTGATCAATTTCAGTACCGGCGGCCTTCTGGTCGCCAACGACAGTGGGCATCTGGATCAGCCCATGCAGGTTGGCCAACTGGTTTCCTTCAAACCCAAGGGCAAGGAGGATCTACCCTTGATGGGTTTCATTGGGCGTATTCAACGACCCATTGAATACCAGGTGGAAATCAGCATTATTCGCATGGCCAAGTATGCCGAGGCAGCCCTGGCCCAGGACAACAAGGATGTCCACAATGGTAATGGCAAGCCGGTGATCCTGTTGCAGGACTTCGAAGGCCGCTGGCAACTGGTGGCTCTGCATCAGTATGGTTACCTCACCGGAACACCGTTGAAACTGGTGCGCGCCAATGGTACGCGCATCTTGCTACGCCTGGGTGACATCTGGCTGACCAAACGTGATTTCACAGTATACGAAGTCCGCTCGGCAAACCTTAAATAAACCTTTCCGTTACGATAGAGACATGCAAGGATGCAGACATGAAACAAGCAAGACTGAGTATCGTTATCGAAGGACAGTCCTATGCCTTCGACAACATTCCGCCTGAACTGCGTGAACGCTACGCGGACAGCCTCGCCGATGATAATCACAACGGTATTCCCGACTCCATAGAGAAGTTTGTCGATGCCAATGGCGCCGATAGTACCGAGATCGTCATGCGCCTGGATTCCAGCGAGGCCGGAACCGGCTCACCGGAAATGTACCGTGAACACTTTCAGAACCTGATGGACCTGTTCGCCGGTGCCGGTAACGGACCGGAGGAGGGCATCACATCACTGCTGGAAGATCTCAATACGTCACCCATGTATCACTTCGAGATCTCCACTATCATGCTACCTGCTGATTTGCAGAAAGAGCTGGTGAACCGTCATGATGTAAAGCGTTCCCGACTTCTGAATGCACGCATCGTCGCGGACTTCGAACCCCTGCATGGCTGGAGTGTCAAGCTGGATGATGTCGTGCTAGCTCCCGAGTCCCGTATCTACAACTTCATCGTTGACGAAATTCAGCGCATCGAGTCAGGTAAACGCTCGTTTCTGGAAGATTTTTCATTTGGAGACTTTCTGGAGCTTGGTCAGCTCGCGAAAGAGGCCGCATCAGTTACGACGGTCGACACCGTGCAACAACAACATACCGGAAATGACGATAAGGACACCCTTGCTCGGCATTCACGTCCCCGTTCACGTCAGGTCTCTCACCATTCATCGCACAGCAGCGAGGCGCTGGAACGGCATATTCGCGAGCAACTGGGTGGCAACAGGCGTAGTAGTTTTCTTGATGTGTTGATATTGCTCATTTTGGTTGCACTCATCGCCGTCGCCGGTTACTGGTATCTGTTCCAGTGGTTGCCGGGGCAGGGGTGAACGTGCTGCCCCACGGGTGTCTTACACGTGGAACTTCACCCAATACAGGGACAGGGGCCCGCTGTATGGTCATGAAATCGTTGCTATAAGTCTGGCAGAGCTGATTCGTGCTACACTGAGTGACACATATCAGAAAGTCGGGCATACGGTTTACGACTCAGCCTCGCTGTCCAACGCAATCGCCCACGCGGGCTCACAGCCCGGGCCGTGTATACTTCTTTCGGTCATCCGCAATATGTCGTTTATGGTCGTCTCGATCGGGACACCGGTGCTTCATGTGCGACTGTACCTCACCGATTCCGGCGACGGGATCGTTTCACCCAACCACGATGAGATGGAGAAAAAAATGCTTCATATTCCAAATTGACCCGCGTTCTGCAACAGGACTACAGCCGAGAGCGGCACACTGCCCGCAATGTTGATGATGGTTTCGTTCAGGAATATATCGGTCGCAAGGAAGGTCAGGTAAGCAACCTGAACAGCGAGGAACTGGAACGCTTCATCCGCTCACAGGGCGTGGATACAAATGAGCGAGCTACACACAATGTTGCCATACCGGTTGTGCTCATCATCGGCGTTATCCTGGTATTTCTCGGCTGGTTGCTGGCCAGTGCATAGTCCTGTAGCACACACCGTGTCCCCGCCTGATGTCGGTATCAGGGAAAGATCCCTGCATCGTGTGCAACCTTGTGGATGGATCGCAGTTGGGCGGTAACAAATGCCTGACGTTGCGGATTGGAGAGCGCCAGCTGCCGCCATTGGCGGGGTTGAGAAAGTCCGGCTAATTCATAGGTTTGAACCGGGGGGTAATAGAAGATCTGCACGAAGCGCCGGAATAACCCGGCAGTGATCCGCTGCAACAGCTTGCGCCGCCATGCCGGCATGTCGGCCATGGCGCACCCCACTACTTCCCGGGCGTGGGCAATGTGGCGCGCCTCATCCACCAGATGAATGGAGACCAGCTGATAGATGGCGGGGTTTACCGCCACCTGTTGTTGCCGCAGGGCACGGCTGAAGCGATCCGCCACTTCCTCACCCAGCAGCACTGTTGACCAGAACAGCGGTGAGTCAAAACTGACATGGCGCGCCAGCCATCCTGCCAGTCGCAGGCGCGAGTAGGGTGAACGCGCTGGATTCAGGCCACTGTGGCGGATGGTCTCACAGAACATGAGGCTGTGCCCGGCTTCCTCGCGTAGCTCATGTAACTGATAGAGTTGACGTGTGAGCCCGTGACTGTCTCCCTGCATCGCCTGCGCCAGGCGTTCCATGAACAGGGCCTCCAGCCATAATCCACCCTGGGCAAAGTGCACGAACTCCGCCACCGACAAGTCCCGTCGCTGCTGTTCAGGCAGCGCATCGAATTCCGCAACACCGTGCAAGGAGAGCATCTCCGGTGGCAGCCACGCATCTCCGGTGGAGAGGGCAGTCCAGTCGATCACGGCCAGGGGATCGCGATAGGGCAGGCTGTTGTGGCTGAGTTGTTCAGCCAGCGTGGCGAGCCGGTCGTCGTGCGGGGGTGAGCTACGGGTGTTTTGCATGGTGGGCATATTTTAAGCCAGCCGGTGGTCCATGAACAGAAGTGGAAGCCGGTTCATGGGTGGTAATATCACGGAGAAAATTACCGGGAAATGCACTGGGCCGGGGTGGCGGGGATCAAGACCGAATTGGTCTGAGTGAACTGACAGGTACAGGGGACATGGCCCTCGGCGGCGAGTGTGAACTACGTCGTGATTGCGCCTGCCGGGAGCTGCAGAACCTTACTCCGAACTTCAGCTCTCAACCGCTGACGGTATGATGCCCAGTTGCGAGTAGTCCCGCGTGATGGCCAGGTATGCTACCACAGCGACCATGATCCCCAGCGCGATCCAGTATTTCTTGCTATAGCTACGGCCTGCCTCGTTGAGCTGGCGATGCGGCGGAAAACTGAAGATCGCCCCCAGCGGTGACTCCTTGACATCATTGATACGCTGAAAGTGATAACTGCACATGAGGCGAAAGAAAACGATGGCGTAGGCATCGAGGATCAGGATCAGGGCAATGACGGTATCCATTTGTCACGCCTTACATGAGTGTCGATGGCGCAGTCATGGGCTGCCTGAGGCAGCGGCCAAACAGTTCCTCGGACTTGTGGATCAGGATATGCTGGTGTTCGATGCTGAGGAATCCCTGTTTACGGAGTTCACTGATAGCACTGCTCACCGTCTGGCGTGAGGCACCAATCATATCGGCCATTTCCTGGTGGGTGAGCGGGATCTCGAGTCGGATGGCGTCACCGTCCGCAATCCCATAACGCGTGCTCAACCGTGTGAGCAGCTTGATCAGGCGCGACATGACGTCGTCTGAGGCGATATCCAGTAACAGGTCACCCAGGGCGCGCAGGCGGCAGGAGAGCAGATCGATAGTCAGCATGGCGACATCGACATGGGTCGTGAGGTAGTTTTTGAAGTCCTGCTGATTAACACGCACCACGCGCGTGTCACAACAGGCGCGGGCATAGACCTCACGTCTTTCACGTCGATAGATTTCGGCCATGCCGAACATCTCACCGGCAAAACAGAACCACAGGATCACTTCCTTGCCGGTTGGCGAGAGCTGAAAGATCTTGGCACGACCATCGGAGAGAAAATAAACCGAATCACCCGGTGAGCCGGCCTGGAAGATGAGGTCATTCTTGCGACAGGAAAACTGATCACCAATGGCCAGCAGCTCTTCCCGATCCTTCGGGTTCAGCTGCGACAGGAAATCCGTTTGTTGCGTATACCAAAGTTTTTCCATACTTTGCCCCCGGTTATAGCAATAGTTCTGATATGTCGGCCAACTGACAGCACCCGCGCTCACAAAGGATGCGTCTTCGTTATAGACTCAAGCTTAGCAGGAATAAGCCGAATTTTTTCCAGGCGCATCGAGTCTAGCGCAAAACAGGCCTAAAAGAATAATCAAAAGATTAACACCTTCTAATAGAACAACAACCATATAACCAGAGCGAGGGATAGTCATGCAAGCAGCAGCAGGCTCATCCGGAGTCATCGGATATCTTAGAACCAATATAGAAAATACCGGTAAGAACTTTAATCGCGTCATGTTCGGTTTTGTTGGCGCTTGGGCGACGTTTGCCTTCATCTTGCTGGTCATGCCTAACCTCAGCTTCGTGGATCACGCCGGTAATGTGCAGGAGCTCTCCGACGCCGGCATGACCGTACTGGCCATTGTCGTGTGGGCCAGCATCATGTGGGTCTCCGAAGCCATGCCGGTGGGGATCACGGGTATTTCTGTACCCACATTGCTGATTTTGACCGAGGTGTTCGGCCCCAAGGCCAAGGTGGCCCATGCGCTGGCCTTCCAGGGCTTTACCAAGCACGTGGT
>DRKU01000171.1 GCA_011051615.1 Gammaproteobacteria bacterium | reverse complement strand
TGACCCGCCGCTCGGTAGGGGTGAACTCGCGGCCTTCAATCTTGGTGTGATAGCGACCGTCACCACCGAAATAGTTGTCGACGACAATGAATACCAGCTTGGGGTCGAAGACACACAACGCGCTGCCACGCAACGGTCGGATCCTGACGATATTCAGGCTGGTGGGCACGAACAGGGAATGCACATACTCGCCAAACTTCATCATCTGCACGCCGCCCACCGACAACTCGGCGGTACGGCGCAACATATTGAACAGACTGATGCGAAACAGGCGTGCAAAACGCTCGTTGATCATCTCCAGCGTCGGCATGCGCCCACGCACAATACGATCCTGTGAGGCGAAATCGAAGTTACGCGCGACGCCGTCGTATTTCTCAACGTCGTCTTCGGTCTCTACGTCACCGCTGTCGACGCCATGCAAAAGCGCGTCGATTTCGTCCTGGGATAAGAGGTCGTTGGCTGCCATCTGGGAACTACTGCATGATGAAACTGGTAAAATAAATTTCTTCGACACCTTCCTTGCCGATTTCCTTCTTAAGGATGGTGTTCAGCGTTGCCTTGATGTCGGCGGCGAGCTTTTCCTTGCCTTCGCGCGTTCGCAGAACATCGTAATTCTGTCCACTCAGTAACATCACCAACTCGGCACGTACGCGAGGATTGTGCGTCTCGAGGGCCTTGATGACCTCGCTGTCACGTGTCATCACCTGGATATCCACCTGCAGGTAAGAGACGCGGTTCTGGTCCTCGAAATTGACGATGAACTCGGGATTCAGATCCAGGTAGCGGGCCGCTTGCTCCACCGGTTCGGCGGCAGCCTCTTCGTCAGCAGCTTCCTCGTCACCGCCACCCAGGGCGCCGGTGAGATACAGGGTGGCGCCGACGGAGATCCCCACCAGCAGGATGACGCCGACGATGATCAGCACGAGTGTCTTCTTGCCCCCGCTCTTGCCGCCCTCACTGGACAGTTCCAGTTCGTCGTCGTCTTTGGCCATGCCCTGTTCTCCTTGTGCCGAATGCTCCGCCCTGTGTTTTTGCAAAACACATGCCACGCCTGTGACTGTGAGCAAGGCAAACAAATACAAGGAGTTAGATCAAAATGCGCGGTGAAGCGCCAGGGATTTGACTGTCGGTGGACAGCACGCCCGCCGGGATAGTGACTGTATCGCGTGCGAACACGCGCGGGTTCACTCGAAGCGGAAGAAATTTTCCCGGTAGTAGCGCAACTCCTCGATGGAATCGCGGATGTCGTCCATGGCCAGATGGGAGGAATTCTTGGAAAAGCCGTTGTAGACCGTCGGTGCCCAGCGCCGTGCCAGCTCCTTCAACGTGCTGACGTCGAGGTTACGGTAGTGGAAGTAGGCCTCCAGTTCGGGCATCAGGCGCGCCATGAAGCGGCGGTCCTGACAGATGCTGTTACCACACATGGGCGACTTGCCCGCCGGCACATACTGGCGCAGGAACGCCAGGGTCTCGGCCTCGGCATCGCTCTCGCTGAGGGTGCTGGCGCGTACCCGCTCGACGAGACCCGACTGGCCATGCTGACGGGTATTCCATTCGTCCATGCCGGCAAGCACGGCATCTTCCTGGTGAATGGCCAGGATCGGCCCCTCGGCGACAACATTGAGCTGGCTGTCGGTAACCAGGGTGGCGATCTCGATGATACGATCCGTGCTGGTATCCAGCCCCGTCATTTCCAGGTCGATCCAGATCAGGTTATTGGCGTCTTGCGTCATGGTGAGTCCTTGCGTTGTGCCGTCGTCATCCGGCATGATCACGAAGCAGTAGTTTAGCAAATGCGGCCGGCCAATGTCGCCGGCATCGACCGGACAGACACTACGATGGCACAGGGAACAGGACCATGAATCGACTGCTCGACAGGCATTGCACACCGCCACTGGATACCGACGCCCTGCACGGGCTGCTGGCCGAGATCGGCGACTGGCATCCCAACGAGGACGGCACGTCCATAGAGCGTGAATTCCATTTCAAGGACTACTATCACACCATGGCCTTCGTCAATGCCGTGGCCTGGATCGCCCACAACGAGGACCACCACCCCGACATGTCCGTACACTACAGCCACTGCCGCATACGCTTCAGTACGCATTCCGTCGGTGGCCTGTCCGAAAACGACTTCATCTGCGCGGCCCGCGTCGATGCACTCATTCCCGATCCGGCACAATAGATCCTGCCCATGGCTGCCCGCAAGCTGAGTGAACGACAACAACGCATCGCAAAAGCTCGGCAGGCCAGCCAGCGGGAAAAACTGAGTCATGGTGAAAACGGTGATGAAAGCGAACTGCGCACGGGCCGGGTGGTGAGCAACTACGGCAAGCGGCTCATCGTCGAGGACGAACTCGGCAGGCTCATCGACTGTCATTTTCGCCAGAACCTCGGCGCCATCGTGTGTGGTGACAAGGTGGTCTGGCGACCCGAAGGCGATGGTACGGGCACCGTGGTGGCACTCGAACCGCGCAGCTCGCTGCTCGTGCGCCCCCAGCGCCATGGCAAACCACGCCCGGTGGCCGCCAACATCGACCAGTTGCTGGTCACCAGTGCACCAGTACCTCCACTGGATACACGCCTGCTGGACCGCTACCTGGTAGCGGCACGCCTGCTCGGCATCGATGCCGGCATCGTCGTCAACAAGTGGGACCTGGCCACTACCGACCTGCGCGAGGAACTGGAGGACAAGCTCGCCGTCTATCGTCAGATTGGCTACCCGTTGTTCTTCACCAGCACCCGGAAAGACATCGGGCTGGCGCCACTGGCAGCACAGCTGCGCGATCACACCAGCATCTTCGTGGGGCTCTCCGGCGTCGGCAAATCCTCGTTGATAAACGCGCTGGTGCCGGATGCCGAATTGCGCATTGGTGCGATCTCGGAAGCCTCGCGCCAGGGGCGTCATACCACCACCACCGCCCGTCTCTACCATCTGCCCGAGGGCGGGGATGTAATCGACTCCCCCGGGGTACGCGAGTTTGGTCTATGGGAGATCACGCCGCGCGAGGCGTCACAGGGGTTCGTAGAATTCGATCCCTTTGTCAGCCAGTGCCGCTTTCGCGACTGCCGCCATCAGCAGGAACCGGGCTGCGCGGTGCGTGAAGCCGTCGAGTCCGGCCAGATCGATGCACAGCGCTACCAGAGCTACCTGCAGATCCTCAACGGAACCGGCAACTAAATACGTGTTCCGAATTCCACTACAGTTTACAGACGTCGAACTCTCTCCGGGGCGACGTTTACGGACCGTCAGCCGCAGGGAAGCGGCTGTCGAGCGTACAGGGACGTATGTACCGCGTGTCCGTAAACGTCGCCCCGGAGA
>DRKU01000170.1 GCA_011051615.1 Gammaproteobacteria bacterium | reverse complement strand
GGCACAGGAAGACAGGCAGTAGTTCCTGACCTCCACGTCGAGTCCCTGTGCATGGACCCAGGTACCCAGTGCCAGGCCGGCTTCCACTTCGCCGCCTGCGGAGGTAATGATCAGGCGCGTGAATTTTCTGCCCCTGACCTCCGCGAGAAATATTTCGATTGCTTCGCGGGTGAGATCACCGTTGAAACGGGCAATGCTGTCTCCAGCTGCAGGCGCTGTGGCTGACATGAACAGTAATATTCCCAGGAGCCCGGTCAGAAATGACAGTCGCGAACAGGTGCCGCGCGTTTCAGGTGACATTGTTTTTCGGTGGTGCAATAAACAGGAAGATGACAAAGCCAATCAGGCCGAGTACCGCCAGCCAGAAGGAGAATCGGTAGAGCGAGCGCGCACCCGCATTGGCCTTTTGCAGGATAGCGAAGTCGGTTACATAAATTGTCTCACAGGCGCCATTACCCGTATCCATACGGGTTGTGCTGGTGCCGCGTTTGAAGCCATTTCCAGGGTTGGCATATTCCACCAGCATGCCGCGAATGCGGATATGATCTCCTGGTTCTGCGTCAAGGATGGCCTGTTGAATACGCGGCGAGTCCGACAGCAGGTGATTGTTGGATAACTGATCCTTGCGAAAGAGGCTGGCATCCTGCGCCTGCCATTGTACCCAGCAGGTCCAGCTGTCGTTGTGAAACTTCATGCGCTGGTAGACGCCGGAGCGAAGGTTTTCCCCCCATACCACGCAGAGGTCGCGCAGATTGATGAAATCCTTCCAGCTCGAGAAATGACTGATGTCGGTAAAGGCATCCGCATCATGATAGCTGACCACGATGGCCTCGAACTCGTAGTCGAATTTTGGCGTGATCAGGTAGGTCTGGCCATTGATGGAGGTGGAAAATGGCGTCCTGGTCGTTGGTGTCTGCCGGGGATCTGCCAGATCGGGATTGATATAGAAACCAGGTTCGGGAAGCTTGTCCTTGTAGAACCATGTCACTACTGCAACCGCCAGGGCGAGCAGAAACAACCATTTGAACAGGCTTTCCAGAAAAGAAGCGAGTGGCACGTTGACAGGGTTTGCAGTGAGCCTCCCGTATATTTAGCACGTGTGTGCGGACACGTACAGCCGGCAGAGGCGGCTTTGCAAAAACTAAGGCGTAAAGTTTTCGTCCACCTGCTGGCAATGGGCGATCACGGTGGCGGCCCGAGTGAGATTTCCCGCATCACGCAGGGTGTTGATATAGCGGCGCGCATGCTCAAGGGGAAGTTTCAGGTTGTCCCATTGCATCATCTGTTCGTGATACCAGGCATGGGCGTCCAGCGGGTGGGGTTCGTTTTCGATGTTACGCAGTAATTCACCGAGGGCATGAGGCTGACGGCGTTGCGCATAGACTCGGTCGAGCACACGGAAGCGCTGGCGCACGCGTTCCGCTTCTTCGAAGGCGGCGTCACGTTCGGGACTGATGGCCGGTTCGAAGGCAAACTGCGCACGGTGTGCATAGATCGCTTTGCCCAGCCAGTGACATACCACCAGCAGGTTGTAGAAAAATACCATCAGCCCGGCCAGCAACCAGCCCTGCGCCACCAGGATATAGAAGATGGCGGGCGTGACAAACCACAGCAGGCTGGTCAGTAGCCAGTAACGTCCCCCCAGCTTGTGGATGATTTCGAGCAGCACGCGTGGATCGATGGCACGCAGGGCACGGTCTTCGATAGCAATGACCACGATTGCCGCGGGTATCATGGCCAGGAACCCGGTTAGCAGGATCAGGCCCGGAATGACACCGGCGCTGTCCCATACCCAGGCGATGAAGCTCAGGCCGAGGAGAAAGATGAACGAGAACTTGTGTGCCCGCCACTCCTCGTGAGGGGTTATCAACTCGATACCGAGTACCGGGGGTTCCCGGTGGCCGTTGGCGGTTTCATCCAGCACGAGGAAACAGTACCTGGCATAGGCCGGGACGATAAGGGCAAAGCCGGTCACGACGAGGATGAAAGGCAGCGGACCAAAGGAAGCCAGCCAGAACAGGTAACTGGTGAAGACGACGAGGAACAGCGGTGAGGGTCTGAGGGGATAGAACATGGTGTGCGTTGAGGATGTTCCTGCTGCAGGCTACTGTACAGTTTTGCAACTACATTATATTCTAGGACGTATGTCGTATACCTCCGACAGCGGGTATCTGCCGCCCCGTGCGGGAGCCCGGTTTCGCAGCGACGAGCCCCGGATTTTCCATGTTCGCGGCGTGGGCTGGTTCGTGCGCACGCGCGGTAATACCATGCGCCAGGCGGGCTATGAAACTGAAGACGGCCTCGCCGGCCCTTTCCCCGCCGAACTCAATGCCCGCGTTTTCGTGGAAAAGTACCTCAAGGGGGACTGAATTCGACCCTGTCCCCCGGCCGCCCACATACGTTACTGGTACATTACCGGTATATTACTGGTGCAACGCTTCCAGGCGCCGAATACGCTCCTCCAACGGCGGATGCGTCATGAACAGGCGCCTGAGTCCGCCGGCAAACTTGCCCGATATTCCGAAGGCCGCCATCCGGTCAGGCAAATGAGGCTGATCGACGCCCTGTTGCAGGCGTCGCAGCGCCGCGACCATCTTGAACGGGCCGGCGAGATCGGCCGCCCCGGCATCGGCGCGGAATTCACGTTGACGCGAGAACCACATGACGACAATGCTGGCGAGAATACCAAGCACGAGTTCGGCAACGATAGTGGTGATCCAGTAGCCGGGGCCATAACCACGCCGTGTTTTGAACACCACGCGATCGATGGTAAATCCGATGACCCTGGACAGGAAGATGACAAAGGTATTCACCACGCCCTGGATCAACGCGAGCGTGATCATGTCGCCGTTGGCGATATGGCTGACCTCATGGGCCAGCACCGCCTCGGCCTCATCACGGGTCATGGTGGCCAGCAGGCCGGAGCTGACTGCTACCAGTGCCTTGTCGCGGTTCATGCCGGTGGCAAAGGCGTTGAGATCGGGCGATTCATAAATGGCTACTTCCGGCATGCCGATCTCCGCCATTTGTGTTTGCCGGTATACCGTTTCCACCAGCCAGCGTTCCGTTTCATTGGCGGGCTCGGTAATGACCCGCGCGCCGGTCATGCGTTTCGCGGTCCATTTGGATATGGCCAGTGAGATCAGCGCACCACCGAAACCGATCACCGAGGCAAAGATCAATAGGGCATTGAGATCGAGGTTGATGCCTTGCCGATCGAGCAGGGACTCGAGCCCCAGCAGGCGCAGGGTCGCGCTGAGAACGATGATGACGCCGAGATTGGTGGCGACAAACAGCAAGATGCGTCTGGTAAACATTCCCTTCTTCCGGCCGGCGGTGTGGTGGAACTTACGCTGACCTGTGATCCCACCACTTCACGCCGAGAAACGTCCCCGTTGCCATGCCGAGCACGGCCAGCAGAGATTCCAGCGACAGCGTGGAGGCACCACTGAGCCCCTGGCCGATATTACAGCCATAAGCAAGGATGCCGCCGATCCCCATCATTGCGCCACCTGTGATGGCGAGGGGGATCATGCCCTTGCGGGGTTTGATGATGTGGAAATCCCGGGCCAGCAGTGCACTGAGCAAGGATGCGATGGCGACACCGATCACGAAGGAAATGGCAAAGGACAGGGCCGGTACACGGCCGGTGAGCAGGTAACCAAAGCGTGCCATGGGCCCCGACATGGTGATGGCGGAGGGATGACGGGGATCGAACTCATCCTGCGCCAGATCACCGGTGATGATCCAGCTTACCACCACCAGCGCACCGATCATGGCACCACCAACGACATAGGACCAGTTGATGCCACGGCGTGCCTCCCACGCGAGTACAGCCAGGACGACCACGCAGGCGGCAATGGCAACCCACAGCGCGGGGAGACCCAGTACGGCGAACAGGCCGGCATCCTCCGCCTCAAGCACGACGGCGGTTTGTGCCGTGAGGGACAGGCGCACCGGTTCCAGCCAGCCGAACTGGGTGATGGCGGCAAAGATCATGAAACTGAACAGGGCCAGCAGGGAGTGGAGATTGCCTTCCGTGGACTTGACGAGGGTTCGTGCGGCACAGCCACCAGCCAGGCTGGCGCCAATGCCGAAGATCAATCCACCCAGGATGACGCCCAGCCAGTCGAACTGGGCATTGCGGTAGGCCGCCTCATCGATGGGGATCCAGCCGGAGAGTTCGAGATACTGGGTGCCTCCGATGGCCACCAGGAAGGCGGCCAGAATGGCGCTCAATTGCCGGTTGTCACGAAAGGACAACCAGTTTCCGGTTGCTGCCACCATGCAGAAGCGCATACGCTGCGCCAGGACACCAAAGACGAGGCCAACACCCAGGCCACCACCCACCAGCCAGACATTCAGATCTTCCATTTATAAATTCCCCGCTACGACATACCAGGTTTGATCATGTTGTTCGTTGTTAGACGGACCTCGAACGCCGTTTAATCCCGTGGCCAGTGGTTCTTCGACCATGCGTACGCCGTAGTTCGTCAACAGGTCCGTTCGCACTTGAGTTTCGCGGCATCTTCCTGCAAGGCCCTGAAGATCCCCGAACCCGCATAACAATATTCCAGACAGCTTCCCGCCGAGAACTGCTTGCACAGGAATAACTCCACCTCGCAGTCGGCCAGTTCGGTGCAGCCTCGCACGGGCGCAACCAGTTCCTCGACACCGTCCCCGTCGAGGTCCCGTGACTGGACAGGCAGAGGCCATTTGCCGCGGTCGGGACCGTACAGATCTTCCAGTGCCCAGCGCACTTCGTCAGGCAAGGTGTCACCCCAGGTCATCACGGGGCCGAGCAGCAAGGAGACGCCGATGCTGAGAAGCACAGCGTAGCGGTAGCCGTGGGCGGATCTGCGTTGTTCTCGCGTTGCTGAAGACATGGCTTCCGGGCGCCGTTTGTTGTTCCGAATCAGCATCATACAGTGAGCCCCGCGACCAGTACCACCGTCTCACCTGCCAGCTGTCCGTTGGTCGGCCAACCCGGAGCTGCGCCGGTTTTTTACTCAAGTTCTGTTCGGGGGTGACGATTTAACAGGTAAGGCCGACAGCTTTTCGACTGTGGGCCAATAAAATCAAAGGGTTATTTGAGTTCAGGGAGTGCGGAGGAGACTGGAACAGCTGGATTTACTGCGAGGTTTACGCCCATGACTCTGCACCACAGCACCGCTGCACGATTAGCTGCCGTCCTGCTTCTTTTAGCTTTTGGCCTGCTTGCGAGCACGTCCGTTGTGGCGGGAGGCTGCCCCACCCTGCTCCCGGCCCATGCGGTGGCCGTGTCGCATCCGACCCTGTGCCAGTCACACCTGATGGGCGACAACACCCTCTACAGTTGCCAGGACTATCGTTCCCCGCAGGGGCGTTTTCGTGTCCTGTTCAAGGGCGGCCAGGTGCCCCGGGCCGTGGTGCATATCGACGCGCAGGGTAGCGAGCACCTGGTCTGGACGCGCAAGACCGCTGGCGAGTTACCTGCCTGTAGCCTCGTACCACCCGATGCACTTCCCGCTGAAGCCATCCATCGCGGTACCGGCGTCTGTTATGACGACGATGAGCGGGCCGTACCCTGCAGCATGTTCGAACATGCCATGCCGCGCCAGGAAGACTTCTTTCGTTACCTGGTGTACTACTTCCCCGATCGGCCGACCGAGCCGGTGATCGAGAAGTTTCATGCCGGGCGCAATGAAAATGCCATCGTGGCGGAGTTTGCCTACCAGATTGGACTCAGTTTGCTCGACACGCATTGTTGCAGCGAACAGGCCATCGGCTACCTGGAATATGCCTATCGCCTGTTCCCACGCGCAGATCTGTACAGTTCGGCCTACAAGGAGGCGCGTTTCCTCCTGTCCTCGCGTGCGCACCCTACTGACTTCGCTCTTTACCTGGACTGAGACAGGGACTGAGACAGGGATTGATGCAGGAACTGGTGCGGGCAAGCGAGAAACAACGGTAGTACAGCGCAAGGTGCAAAGGCCGCATGGCGTTGCGCATACCGGCGCGCCTGGCAGATAAGCCAGGCTTCCCTCAATACGATTCTTCCCAGATCATGCAGTGCTCAAGGTGCTTGATCTGATCCTGTTGGGCTTCGATGATGTGCTTGACCACGTCACCCATGGAGATCATGCCAATCAGGCGATCGGAATCCATCACCGGCAGATGGCGAATGTGGTTCTTTGTCATGGTGAGCATGCAGTTCTCGACACTCTCATCGGCAAGCGTGTGGAAGACCTTGCGTGTCATGATGTCACGCACCGGGGTGTCCCGTGAGGAACGGCCCTTGAGGATCACCTTGCGGGCATAGTCACGCTCGGAAATGATGCCCACCAGCGCACCATCATGCACCACCGCCAGCGCACCGATGCCCTTCTCGTCCATCAGGCGGATGGCCTCGAAGACGCTGTCGTCGGGGGAAATGCTCCAGATGTCGTGACCCTTTTTCCTGAGCAGGCTTTCGACTGTTGCCATGGTTCACCTCCGCTTCGCCAGGCGTCCTTGTTGTCCGCTTCCCTTAGTAAAGTACAGCGTAGCAATTTTTGCCATGTCTTCGCAGGGTATGGAACAGCACCGTGATCGCGGGTTTCAGGCCGGCAGGGCCGGTTCACCGTGGGGACTGGCCTGTAACGTGGTCGGTGCCGGGCTGAGGAAGGGGTTGCTCAGGGTGCCGACGCCTTCGATGATGATCTCAACTTCGCAGCCGGGTGGCATGGGCTCGGTACCCAGTGACGTGCCGCAGGCAATGACATCGCCGGGTTTGAGAGTCATGTCGCGGGCAAGATGGTAGACGATATCACGCGGCCGGTAGAACATGTCGGACACGGGATAGTGCTGTTTGACCTCACCGTTGACACGGGTCTCCACTACCAGCTCATCCGGCTCGATGTCGGTGACGATGGCAGGCCCGAAGACACCAAAAGAGTCAAATCCCTTGGCGCGGGTCCATTGCACGAAACTGGGATCGGCCTTCATGATATCGCGCGCGGTAACATCGTTGACGCAGGTATAGCCGAAGATATAGTCATCAATCTCCTCGCGTGCCACGTTGTGACAGGCCTGGCCGATGACGATCCCCAGTTCGCCCTCGAAGACTACCGGACCGTCATAGTTCAGTGGTTGGCGAATGGGTTCTGCCGGACCGGCAAAACAACTGTCAACCTTGACGAAATACAGTGGGTGTTGTGGCCGCGTCAAACCTTCCTTACGGGCACGTTCGTAAAAATTATTCCACAGCGCAAGCATCCGGGTGGGCTCACACGGCGTCAGTAGTGTGACGCTGTCGCGGGCCAGGCGCTCGCCAGTATCGGCAGGTGCGTCAAACAGACAACCATGATGGACATGGATGGTATCGGTGCGTAGTGCACCAAAGCCGATATTTCCCGCGTGCTCGAAGCGTACCCATGTGCTCATACCAAACCTCCCTGTCGATGTAATCGAGATATGGAAAAACCTGCCCGTCACGAGAGTATAGACGGTTGTGCTGGTTGCGTAGTGCGTTGTTGTCAATCTGAAACGTGACGACAACGGGTTCGTGCAACGTGGTGGTTCCGTCGCAGGCAAGCAGCTACCTGACCAGTCAGGAATTGTGGAAGTAAGTCTGGCCAGGCATCTGGAACACTCGTCTAGATAACTGCTCCGAAATATAGATCACTCTCTACGCCAACTACGTCGTCCCACGTGTCCTGGCATGACCGTCAGCCGCAGGGACGCGGCTGTCGAGCGTACAGGGACGTATTTACCGCGTGTCATGGCAGGACACGTGGGGCG
>DRKU01000169.1 GCA_011051615.1 Gammaproteobacteria bacterium | reverse complement strand
GACCCGGTGGTCACCCTCCTCGAACAATATCTGTGACATGTAATTCACCCCTGAGCACTGGGAAACCAAGAGGGGAAAGGGTCAGGTCACCCGCGCAGGCCGACTCCCTTCGTTTTGTTTCCTGTTACCTAACTTTATGGTTTTAAAGATATTTCCAGGCTCCGTATGCTACAGCGCCAGTCTGCCGAGATGTTGATCCGGATCAGGTTCAGTGCAGGTTATGGCCCCCAACGGGCTTTCCCTGCAAGGCATGATTGTGGTCTATGCTTTAGTGAGGAAGGCGGGCTGCAAGGCCACTTCCAGAACCAGAAACTGGATGTGTGAACCTTAAGGTGGAGGTGGGTCATGTCAATACTTGCAAGTGAAATGGACGAAGCCGCCCTGATCTACGGTATTCATGAGGATGAGCCTGAAGTCCTCGAGTGGGATCGCCAGGTGGCGGAGTCGCTGGCCAGAGAGGAAGGACTGGAACTGACCGATGAGCGTTGGGAAGTCGTGCAGTTTCTGCGTAACTTTTTCATGGGCAACGGTGAACTGGATCGTGCGCGCGATCTGACCGTGGTACTGAACCAGCGTTTCCGTGACAGGGGTGGTTTGCGTTACCTCTATCGCCTGTTTCCCGGTGGCCCGGTAAGACAGGGTTGCCATATTGCCGGTATTCCCGTGCCGGGTCACAGCGTCGACCCTTCGTTCGGGACCGTTAGCTGAGTCACCAGCCCGGTTCGGTATGCGCCGTGGTGCGTCCCACCTCTTGCGGGGTGGGGGGACGCACTGTCAAGTTGCGTAATTTTTCAAATCGGGGAGAATAGACGGCGAGTTCTCAACATACAGGGAAGTTCGGTTCTATTACTCATGCCAGTCCTTGCCGTTGTCTCATTGCTCATCCAGATTGGACTCGTTATTCACGTCGTACGTAGTGGTAACGATCGTTTCTGGATCTATCTCATTATTTTCGTACCCGCCATCGGAAGCGCGGTGTATTTCTTCACCCAGGTTCTGCCGGAGCTGGGACGCAGTCGTGGCGTGCGTCGGGCGAAGAACACGCTGATCCGTGCCATCGATCCTCAGCGTGAACTGCGTCGGCGCAAGGAGGAACTGGAACTCTCCGACAGCGTGGAGAATCGCGTGCGCCTGGCGGACGAGTGTGTCGAGGCGGGTCTCGATGCGGAGGCCGTGGCACTCTACCGGCAGGCCCTGAGCGGTGTGCATGCCCATGATGCCGGCATCCTGCTCAAGCTGGCCGATGCCCTGTTCCGTGCTGGCGAATATGCCGAGTGCAGACGGACGCTGGATACCCTCATGGAACACAATCCCGACTTCCGGTCACCCGATGGCCACCTGCTCTATGCACGTGCATTGCAGGAACTGGGTGAGAGCGATGCGGCGCTGGAAGAGTTCGTCGTGCTGGCCGATTCCTATCCCGGCGAGGAGGCGCGCGTTCGCTACGCGGAACTGTTGCTGGCACGTGGAGATATCGAGTGTGCACGTGCCATCGCCGCCGAATCCCTGCTGCGTGCCCGGCGCGCGCCCGCTTACTACCGCAAAAAGGAAAAGAAATGGCTGGAGCGCGCGCGGCAATTGAGTACCTGAAGGAGGCCCACCGCGTGCCGGTATTGCCCGGGATCGTTTTCCCGGGGCTGGTAGCGATGCTGGTGCTGGTTGCCATGGGAGCGGCCGCCGGCGAGATTCACCGCGATGAGGAAGTGGTGTTCTTTCCCACCAGTGCATGGCAGGAAGACGGTGCCTGGCGGATCCCGGTACACGGCTGGATCTTCGAACCCGAACCCGATTCCCTGTGGCGCGCCGGCTTTGTCGCCAGCCTGCGCAGGCTGAGTGGTGTCGATGATGATCCCCTGCGCGAGGCTCGCTTCCGCCAGCGTGTGCGTTTTTTCCTGGTGGACAATGAACGCGGCAAGATGCTCCGTCTCGAACTGGCTGGCCGACAACACCTGACCGAGGCCAGTGCCCCCAATGGCCATTTTCGTGCGCAACTGCATCTGCCGGTGGAGGCCACCACGGCCGCACCTGCATGGTTACCGTTTGCCACTCACGCCGATGGCGAAAGAGACTTTCACGGCAAGGTGCAGTTGGTGGGCAGGACGGGCCTGTCGGTGATTTCCGATATCGACGATACCGTCAAGCTGAGCGAGGTGCTCGATCGGCGCGCCCTGCTGGCGAACACCTTCGTCGAGCCCTTTCGCGCCGTCGAGGGTATGCCGGCCCTGTACCGCCGGTGGCAGGCGCAGGGTGCGGCATTCCATTACGTGTCTTCTTCGCCCTGGCAGCTCTATCCGCCACTGGCAGCGTTCTTTCACGAGGCCGGTCTGCCGGCAGGCAGTTTTCATCTTAAGACCTTCCGTCTCAAGGACGGTACGCTCTTCGATATGTTTGCTTCGTCGCTGGACACCAAGCCGCCCGTTATCTTCGAACTGTTGCAACGCTATCCCGACCGCCGTTTTATTCTGGTTGGGGATTCCGGCGAACACGATCCGGAGGTCTACGGGCTCGTTGCACGGCGATTTCCCCGCCAGGTGGTGGCCATCTATATCCGCGCGGTCGAGGGCAGCGACCTCGGTGCGGCGCGCATGCAGGCGGCTTTTCACGATGTCCCCGCCACGCACTGGCAGGTCTTCGACGATCCCGCCAGGCTCGCCGCCATGCCCTTGCATCAGGCTACAACTCATTGAATTACACGCAAAAAACACCGTGTCCTCGGTGCCGGACGGCGGCGCACTTTTGGGGTAGAATTAAAAGGCGGGTGACAATGTTGTGTCTGGATACCCGATGGTTGTCAGAGTGATGAAAACCCTTCCACCAGCGACGATCGCGGGCGCGGTGCTTCGTGATATCAATGAGACGGTTCTGCCACGGCAGACCTTCGTGGCGTTCGCCCATGCTACGCGCTGGCTGGGGGAACGCGGTGGTGACATCCATGCCTATGCCGAGACGGCATCGGACTTTTTCGATCACGACCCGCAACAGGCCAGCGCAGCCCTGTTTCGCATGCAGGCCCTGGCTCGCCTGGTACACCAGGAACCGCTGCCGGGCTGGACCAGCGAAGCCGGTGACGATGGCAGCCTGCTCATCGACGAGCGTCTGTTTGCCGCTGTGGCCGAGACACCTCTCAGCCTCAGTGAGGGGCGCGTCGTCTTCAATCGCGATCGCCTGTTACAGACGGCCTTTGCGCTTGGCAGTCGCACGCGCAGCCGCGGCTGAGGGGCGACTCACCTGTTTCACCCGCGTCCGGTCTTTCCGCACCGGCACACCGACCCCGGGAGTCAACGCATGACTTTTCGCACACTGATTCGAATCACATCGCTTGCCACGCTGTTCACCATTCTGGCCTCGCTGAGTGCCTGTCATGTGGTTGGTGCCGGCGTGCGTGTAGAGGCGCGTACCGACTATCCGCCGCCACCGGTACATCGACCGGTACCACCACCCCATGCCCCGGCCCATGGGCACCGGCGCCTGCATCGCTACTATTACTATCCCGAGGTCTCCATCTACTTCGATACCGGCCGCGGACTGTATTTCTACCTCTCCGGGGATCGCTGGATCTCGTCGGTACGTCTGCCCGGCCACCTGCGCGGCCGCCTCAGTGGCCATGTGGAGCTGGAACTGGAGACCCCGGAACCCTGGCGCGAGTATCACCGCCATCACAAGGCTTACCCACCGGGCTATTTCAAGAAGAAGAAAAAGAAAAAGAAGAAAAAGCACCACGATTACCACGACGACTGAGTGCCGTGGCTGTCCTCCTCATCCCCGCGGTGGGTGGGGATGGCCGCCTGCCTGCGCGGTCGGCAGCTCGGGCTGGACGGGGTGGCGACCCAGCTCGGGCATGATCCGGCGCAGGGTGAGCAGCGGGAAGCCCAGCAGTACAACGAGGACGAACAGTTCCGCGGGGGCCAGCGCCAGCAGGCCAGTATCCCCTTCGTGCGTCCCCATGAGGTGCGCCAGGTAGACCGGCAGGGGGGTGAACAGCGCTACCAGCAGGTAAAGATTCGTCAGGATGTGCAGGGTTTTCCGCATGCCGTGGTCCGGTGATGTCGAGGGTCACAGAACCTGTATCGGACACGGCGGCCGGATCCACAGGCCTTTCTTTGTTTCCCCTCTTTTCGCGGGCGGGTGTTTGCCCGGCGCCCCGATGCGGTCGCCCCGTCCCTTTAGCGCAGTACCAGCGCGATGCCACTGACCAGCAGCAACACACTGATGAGCCGCTGGAACATGGTCGCTGGCAGGCTGGTGTGGATATGACCCCCCAGGTACAGGCCGATGAACATGGTCGGCAGGCTCAGGGCCAGCAGCCACAGGAGGTCGAGGTTGTAGAAGCCGCCGACGACGAAGCCGGTGAGGCGCGCGGCCCCGTCGATGAGAAACAGCGTGGCGAAACTGGCGCGAAAAGCGGTCTTGTCCAGCTGGCGCAGGTGGAGGTAGGTGACGTAGAACGGCCCACCGGTGGCAAACAGGGTGCCCACCAGCCCGGCGAGCAGGCCACCGGGGATCCCCCACAGGCGTGAGTAGCGCCGTTTCGGCGTAAAGGGCGACAGCGAGTACAGCCCGTAACTGATAAGGAAGATCCCCAATGCCAGCAGCAGGTGTTCCAGTTCGAACTGCCTGAGCACGTAGAGTGCCACCAGCACGCCGATGAGACTGAAGGGCAGAACGACCGACAGCTCGCGCCACTGGATATGGCGGCGGTTGTGGATGCCGTGGGTGGCCGAGGCGATATAGTCGAGCAGTACCACCAGCGGAACCACCACTGTGAGCGGCAGGAAGAACACCAGCAGGGGCACGCAGATCAGGCCGGAACCGAAGCCGACGATGCCACGCACCACGTAGGCCAGCGCAATGATGGCCAGCACCGTGACAGTCTGTAACACATCCAGTTGTTCAATCATCGGGTCCATGCCTGTCCGCCGTGCGTGGTGAGGATGGTACACAATGTGTTAAAACAGCAGAAGCAGGATTTGACCCCGATCGCCGTACGTTGCGGGCATGCGGGGCGGGTTGCTCAGGACAGTAGCGAGGGAGACAGGGGATGCGAGGTGCGGCGCTGTTGCGCAAGGCCTGGCGGGGTTTCTGCCGCGGCGTGGTGGCGGTGTTCTACCGCCATTGCGAGGTCAGCGGCGCGGAGCTGCTGCCCGCCGAGGGCCCTCTGTTGCTGTGTGCCAACCATGCCAATGCCCTGGCTGATGCGGTCATCCTGCAGGCCATGATCCCACGTCATATTCAACCGCTGGCACGCAGTGGTCTGTTCGAACACGTTCTGCTGCGTCCCCTGCTGGTCGCCATGCGTGCCATCCCCGTCTATCGACGTCAGGACGCCGGCAGCGATACACGCCAGAACAGCGCTTCGTTTGCGCGTGTGTATGAGGAATTCGATCGCGGCGCGGTGGTGCTGATCTTTCCCGAAGGCCAGAGCCATTCCGATCCCCACCTGCGTGAATTACGCACCGGGGCGGCCCGCATCGCGTTGGGTGCCAAACAGGCGCAGGCGGCGCCCCTGATCGTACCGGTGGGACTCAATTTCACCAACAAGGGCCGCTTTCGCAGCGACGTACTGGTCAAGATCGGTGAGCCGGTGGATCTGTCGGCCTTTTCCTCGCCCGACAACGAGGACGAGGTACGCACACTCACCGCGCGTATCCGTGAGGCGCTGGAAGCGGTGACCCTCAATGCCGAGAGCCACGAGGAACTGGCCCTGGCACAGAGCCTCGAGCGCTTCTTTGCTTTTCGTCATGGCAAGTATCGCCAGCGCAGCATGGACCTGCGTTTTCGCGCCCTGAAGAAGATCACCCGTGCCTACCAGGATCTGCGTGAGCAGGCTCCCGAGCGCCTCGAAGCCCTGTGCCTGCACCTGCGCCAGTTCGAGCGCCTGTGTCGCTACTGGGGGGTACGTGACTACCAGCTCAGCATTCGTTACCGACCGAGCGTGGTGACGCGTTTTCTGATCCGCAGCCTGCTGATCCTGTTCGTACTCCTGCCCCTGGCCCTGTGGGGCACGCTCAACTCCTGGTTGCCCTACCGGCTCACCGAGTTCTATGCGCGGCGTATCGCGCATGGTCTCGACCAGTACGACACCGCGCGCATCCTGGTTGGGCTGCTGTTGTTCGGGTTGTTCTGGGGCGGGCAGGTGACGCTGGTGTACCTCTACCTGGGGACGACCGCAGCGGTGCTCTATGCCATCTCCCTGCCCATCACCGCGGCCACGGCGCTGCTTTTCAAGCGCGATCGCTACCGCATCTGGGACAACTTGCGGGTCTTTTTTACCTTCATTCGGCGGCGCAAACTGCGACCCTATCTCAAGGCGCGCCGCCAGCGTCTGGAGCGCGAGCTGGCGGAACTGCTGCGCCTGGCCCGGCGTCGCCTGAGTGAGCGCAGCTGAGCCAGTGGCCCTGTTTTTTATCAGGAAATTGGTGCCCCGGGCCTAAAATCCCCGCGTAGCGGCGCCGATACAGGGAAAGTAGAAGCACAAATGCGGCGGCCAGGGGCCGGCGGGCAGGTATCGATACCATGCAGGAAAGGCGTAAACACAACCGTCACGTGGTGCAGGCACGAGTGAAACTCTATCACCCCGATTTTGGTGCCGTGGACGGGGTGTCCAGCAATATTTCCGACGGTGGCGTACGGGTGGAGCTGGCGACGGTGCCCGCCGTGGTTCCCGGCACGGCGGTCAAGATGGTATTGCTGGACTCGCGTAACCCCGATTTCATCTTCAACTGCGAGGTAGTACGCATCGAGGACGGTGCGCTGGCGCTGGCCATTCTCAGCTATGAATCCGGTGGCGAGACCTGGGCCATTCGGGATCTGCGGCGCCAGTGGCATACCAACGCCTGAGGTAAATCCGGGAGAACGAACGGCAGGTGGGCGACTTCGCTACAGTCGGCCGGCACTTTTGCATATACTTTGTGACCCAGATGAGGTGACCACAGGGATGTCACACATGGCAATAAACTCCGATCGACGGCGGCAGGGCCGACAGGTTACTCGCGCGCGGGTACGCCTGAGCCATCCCGTGTTCGGTGAACTCGATGGCCTGACCTCGGACATTTCCGATCACGGCCTGTTCGTCGAACTCGACGACATGCCGGTGTTGCCGGTGGGCGTGCACGTCAACGTGCAGTTTCTCGACTCCATCAATCCCGATATTCGCTTCAATGCCAAGGCCGTGCGCCAGACCCGCCTGGGACTGGCACTGGTGCTGGTGGACTACGAATACCAGGGGGAACGCTACCCCCTGAGCGCCCTGCGCGAGGGCTGGTCGGCGCCCAACTGAGCCTGGCCCCCAGCCATCGCAGCCCGTCCTCGTTCGTTCCCGCACCGTTGTTGTGTGACAGCAGCGGTTCAGAATACGCCCCCATGGTCGATATAGAGGGAATGAAGCGGGGTGAGCCCCACAAGAAGCATTTATTACCAAGGACTGATCGCCGTACCCATGTCCCGTAGAGCCCGGCCCTTCAATCTGCTGCGCACCTATGCCCTCATCGCCCTGCTGGTCATGGCGCTGGCGGGCCTGGGGCTGAGCCTGCTGGTGGACAGTCAGCTCAGTACCAGCCTGCTGGCACTTGGCGAAGGCCGGAATCAGGCCGTGGCGCGCATGCTGGAGGTTGCCCGTGGCACTGCCGGCTCAGGGGAGTGGCGCGCGCTCGAACAGGTTCTCGACGGCAGTGGCGTGGTCGCGTTGCGCATCTATGATGCCGATGGCCGCATGCGCTATGCCACCCACACAGATGGGATCGGCCGGTTCGACGATGACGAAGCAGCCCTGAGCACGGCCCTGCGTGCGGCTCTGGCGGGCCAGGTCACCAGTCGCTTCGAACATCGTGCCTTACCCGAAACGGGCGAAGGCGTAGCGCACGAGATTGACCTGATTGTTTCCCATATTCCCCTGGGGCAAGGTCCGGAGGGGCGAGCCGACAATGGTGTGCTTGGCCTGTATCTGGATGTCAGCGATGAAGTGGCAGACAACCGCGCCGCCCTGACACGGCTGGTCTACGGT
>DRKU01000168.1 GCA_011051615.1 Gammaproteobacteria bacterium | reverse complement strand
TCGTCGTCGGTCCAGTCGAAGTCGATGACCCACAGGTCCTGATCGCCCGTCTCCAGTTCATCGCGCATCTGCGCGAGGGACTTCCCCGTCACGGGGTGGACGAGATCGGCGGCCAGGTCGGCGAGGGGAAACAGGACGTGGGCGTGGTGGGTGATCTCCTCACGCGGCAGGGTCACGCCGCCGTGTTCGCCGACGAGGTCGTCGTAGAGCAGCAGGTCCAGATCGAGGGTACGCGAGGAGAAGCGCGGCCCACTGCGTTCACGGCCGAAGCGGTCCTCGATGTCGTGCAGGAGGGCATTGATCTCGGCCACGGGCATGCCGATGTCCAGCCCGGCGACGAGGTTGTAGAAGTTGTCCCCCTCGAAGCCCACGGCACGGCTTTCATAGACCGGCGACAGCAGCACGAAGCCGAAGGCCTCGCGCAGGGCGGCGACGCCCTCGCGGATGCGCCGCGCGGGCCCGATGTTGGAACCGATACTTATATATACCTGTGCCACGGCATTGCTCAGTCGGCACGCGGGCGTTCGATGAGCACGCCCACGTCGCGCGCACCGCGCACCGCGCCCTGCTTGTTGACCCGCAGGCGCACCCAGGGCACACCGAACTCGTTGAGAATGATGTCGGTGACGCGCTCGGCCAGCGTCTCGACGAGCTGGAACTGGCTTTCTTCCACGAAGGCGATGACGCGCTTGGCCACGGCCTTGTAGTCCAGCGTGTCGGCAATGTCATCACTGGCGGCGGCACGACTGATGTCGGTGGCCATTTCGATGTCGAGGCTGACTGTCTGCTTGACGCGCCGCTCCCAGTCGAAGATGCCGATGATGGTGTCGATGCGCAGGTCGTTGAGATAGATGATGTCCATCGGCATAAGGTACTCGGGTCGAGGGCGGCGGAACAAGGAAAAATTTGGCAACGCCGCGAACCCTTTTACAGCCACGCGGCGATCTTGTACCTTCTCGGCATGGACTATTTCAACTATGCCCTGCCCGTGGCTGCCTACCTGTTCGGCTCCATCTCCGCCGCCATCGTCGTCTGCCACCTCATGGGCCTGCCCGATCCGCGTGGCGAGGGCTCCGGCAACCCCGGCGCCACCAACGTGCTGCGCATCGGCGGCAAGAAGGCGGCCGCCATCACGCTGGCCGGCGACATGCTCAAGGGGCTCATCCCGGTGCTGGCCGCGCGCCTGCTGGGCCTCGACGACCGCTGGGTGGCGCTGACCGCGCTGGCGGCCTTCCTGGGGCATCTCTACCCGGTATTCTTCCGCTTCCGGGGCGGCAAGGGCGTGGCCACCATGCTCGGCACGCTGGTGCCGCTGTGCTGGCCCGCTGGCCTCGCCACACCGCTGACCTGGCTGGTGATGGCAAAGCTGTTTCGCATCTCCTCCCTGTCGGGCCTCATCGCCACCGCGCTGGCACCGCTCTACGTGTGGTTCGCCTGCCATAGCCGGGATCTGACCGCGGCCACTGCCGCCATGACCGTGCTGCTGTTCTGGCGCCACCGCCGCAACATCCGCAACCTGCTCGCCGGCACCGAGGGAAAACTGGGGAAGAATCAGTAGCGAGTGGCGAGGGACGAGTAGCGAGGATCGGTTCCGTTGTCCGGTCCTTATCGCCACCCCGGTGTAAACCGTAGCTCCGGCGGGATAGTACCCCGTGCCGGGTGACGATCGGCGCCGCGTGTCCGCCCCGAAGGGCGACTCACGCAGGGCGACCGCCATGGATGGCGGAAATGCCGGGTATGCAGGAGCAAATCCCGGCCGGAGCCCTTCAGGGCGGACCACGGGGCAGAAACCGTTTTCAGGTTGTTTCTCTGGATTCCGGGCTGTTGCTGTGCAACCCCCGGAATAACGAAAAATCGATACCGCAAAGGACGCCGGGGACGCGACGCCGACCGTCCGCACGTAAAGGCGTGCCTCGTCCCACGCTACTCGCCACTCGCCACATCCCCGGGTGGCGTCAGCGAATCCAGCGCCCAGCGCGGGCGGGCATTGAAGGCCAGCGGCTCACGGGCACCGGCCAGCAGGCGCTGGCAGCCGGCATAGGCAATCATGGCGCCGTTGTCGGTGCAGAATTCCGGGCGCGGGTAATGGACCGTCGCGCCGAGGCGCGCCACTTCCTCTTCCAGCCGCGCGCGCAGGCGCCGGTTGGCGCTCACGCCGCCGGCCACCACCAGCCGCGTCTGTCCGGTTTCATCCAGCGCCCGACGGCACTTGATGGCCAGTGTCTCCACCACCGCGGTCTCGAAGGCCAGCGCGATGTCGGCGGCCAGCTGTTCGCGTTCTGCTTCGCTCGTGCAACGGGTTTCTTCCTCGCGCAGGGTATTCATGGTGTAGGTCTTGAGGCCGCTGAAGCTGAAATCCAGCCCCGGGCGGTTGACCATGGGCCGCGGGAAGACAAAGCGCCCGGGGTGCCCCCGCTCGGCCAGCTTCGCCACTGCCGGCCCACCGGGGTAACCGAGGCCCAGCAGCTTGGCAGTCTTGTCGAAGGCCTCGCCGGCGGCATCATCCACCGATTCGCCCAGCAGGCGATAGTGCCCCACGCCGGCCACCTCGATGAGCTGGGTGTGGCCGCCCGAGACCAGCAGGGCGACGAAGGGAAAGGTCGGCGACTCGGGCTCGAGCATGGGCGCGAGCAGGTGGCCCTCCATGTGGTGCACGCCTACCCCCGGTATATCCCAGGCATATGCCAGGCTGCGCCCCAGGGCCGCGCCCACCAGCAGGGCCCCCACCAGCCCCGGCCCGGCGGTCCAGGCCACGCCACCGATATCGGTCGCGGCGATGCCGGCCTCGTCCAGCACCTGGCGCAGCAATGGCAGGGCCTTTTGCACGTGGTCACGCGAGGCCAGCTCGGGCACCACGCCGCCATAGTCGGCATGCAGGGCCACCTGGCTGTGCAGGGCGTCGGCGAGCAGGCCGCGCTCGCTGTCATAGAGGGCGAGCCCGGTCTCGTCGCAGGAAGTCTCGATGCCGAGGACAATCACGCCGCGCAGCCCCGAAGTGAGAATTTGCTGGCAAAACAGGACGCTGGGCGACCCGCGGGGGCGAAAATGGCGTCCCGCGGACTTTGCATTCCCCCCGCCGCGGGGGTAGAATGCGCGGCTCTCGAAACATTTGACTTCAATTCTGGTGAGGTAATCGTATCCATGCCTTCGGTTCGCGTTAAAGAAAACGAGCCCTTCGACGTCGCCCTGCGACGTTTCAAGCGTTCCTGTGAAAAAGCCGGTGTCCTGTCGGAAGCACGTCGCCGTGAATTCTACGAGAAACCCACCGCCGTACGTAAGCGCAAACTGGCCGCTGCTGTCAAACGCCACCAGAAGAAGATCAATCGCGAGCTGGCCAAGCGCCGCCGCCTGTACTGATCCCCGCCCGCCGGGGCCACCCCCTCGGCCGCACCTCATCCCGCGCCCCCATGAGCCAACTCAAGGACCGCATTCTCGAGGACACCAAAGACGCCATGCGCGCCCGGGACAAGGCCCGGCTCGGCGTCCTGCGCCTCATCACCGCCGCCATCAAACAGAAGGAAGTGGATGAGCGCATCGAGCTCGACGATGCCGCTGTGCTCGCCGTACTGGAGAAGATGGTCAAGCAGCGCCGCGACTCCATTGCCCAGTACGAGAAGGCCGGCCGTGACGACCTGCGCGAGGTGGAGGAATTCGAACTCCAGCTCATCCAGACCTACCTGCCCGAACAACTCTCCGACGATGAAATCGCCGCCCTCATCGACAAGGCCATCGCCACCACCGGCGCGGCCAGCATGAAGGACATGGGCAAGGTCATGGGTATGCTCAAGCCCAAACTGGCCGGGCGCGCCGACATGGGCAAGGTCAGCCAGGCCATCAAGCAACGCCTGTCCGGCTGACAACTTCGAGGGACGCGTAGCGAGAGACTGGAATTTCGGCCGTCGCTCTGCTGTCAGGCTACGAAGGCTGGAATGACGTGGCGGGCTGTTACCAGGCACGGATTGCCACGCCCGCTATCGCGGACTCGCAATGATTCGGGATCTGTTTCCCCGTGTGCCCCGTGACCCCCGTGGTTCAAACAGCTTAAACTCAGGCCATGGCGAAACGCATTCCACAGGACTTCATCGACGAGCTCATGAACCGCGTCGATATCGTCGAGGTCATCGACACGCGGGTACCGCTGAAGAAGGCCGGCCGTGAATACCAGGCCTGCTGCCCCTTCCACAAC
>DRKU01000167.1 GCA_011051615.1 Gammaproteobacteria bacterium | reverse complement strand
CGTACAGGGATGTATTTACAGCGTGTCATGGAAAGACGTACCCGACGGCATCCCAAAACGTGACGATTGGCCTGAGAATCGGAACAGCAATTCAGATATACAGCTTCAGGCTCGGCGGCATTTGCAGGTAGTAGCCCTTGTCACGCAGGGCCGCGATGACCTCGTTGACATCCACCCGCGCCAGCCGGCGCGCCGGTGTCAGGGACAACGTCATGACCTCTTCCAGCTTGCCGGTATGGCGCAGCAGTTCCTCCGGCAGGCGGCCGATATCGCCTTCGCCGTCGGCGTCCTGCACCAGATACAGATACATCTCTTCACGCCTGCCGCAGCGATAGACCACACAATCCACTGCCGACATCAGCTCACCTTCTCGAAGATCATGTCCCACACCGCATGTCCGAGCTGGTGACCGCGCTGTTCGAATCTGGTCAGGGGGCGCGAATCGGGACGCACCACGTACTCGCCCTCGCCGGCGACGTTCTCGAAGCCTTCCGCCCGGGTCATTACATCCATCATGTGCTCGGCATAGTCCTGCCAGTCGGTGGCCATGTGCAGGCAACCGCCGGGGCGCAGCTTGAGGCGTACCAGTTGCGCGAACACCGCATTGACGATGCGGCGTTTGTGATGTTTCTTCTTGTGCCAGGGATCGGGAAAGAACAACAGCACGCGTTCGAGACTGTCATTAGGCAGGCGCTTCGACAATACCTCGATGGCGTCCTCGCAAATGACGCGCACGTTGGTAAGCCCCTCTTCCTCGATACGGTTGAGGACGCGGCCCACACCGGGGCGGTGCACCTCGATACCCAGGTAGTCGTTCTCGGGGTGCCGGCTGGCCATTTCGATGAGGGCCTCGCCGTTGCCGATGCCAATCTCGAGGATACGCGGTGCGTGGCGACCGAAGACGGCATCCAGATCAAGCAGGCTGTCGCCGGGGGCGATGCCCCAGCGTGGATAGAGCTCATCCAGCGCACGTTGCTGGGCCGGCGTGAGGCGGCCTTCGCGGCGCACGAAACTCACGATACGGCGCTGGTGTGGTTGATCGGAAGTCATGCGCTCATCCGGCCCACCGCCGGTGTCCCGCCAGGGCTCAGAAGAATGTCCCGTCGATGGGCGAGGAAGCCGTGGCGTACTGCTTGCGCGGAATACGCCCGGCGAGCCAGGCCTCGCGCCCAGCCTCGATGGCCTTCTTCATGGCACTGGCCATGAGCACCGGGTCCTGCGCGCCGGCGATGGCGGTCTGCATGAGCAGGCCGTCGCAGCCCAGCTCCATGGCGATGGCGGCATCGGAGGCCGTACCGACACCTGCATCGACAAGAATGGGCACACTGGCGTTCTCAACGATGGTGCGAATGTTGTAGGGATTGCGTATCCCCAGCCCCGAACCGATGGGCGCGGCCAGCGGCATGACTGCCACGCAACCCATTTCCTCGAGCTGCCGGGCGATGATGGGGTCGTCGTTGGTGTAGACCATGACGCGGAAACCTTCCCTGATGAGGATCTCCGCCGCCTTCATGGTCTGGATGACATCGGGAAACAGGGTCTTCTCGTCGCCCAGCACCTCGAGCTTGACCAGGTTGTGGCCATCGAGCAGTTCGCGCGCCAGGCGGCAGGTGCGCACGGCGTCCTCGGCGCTGTAACAACCGGCGGTGTTGGGCAGGTAAGTGTACCGGTCCGGCGGCAGTACCTCGAGCAGGTTGGGCTCATCGGGATTCTGGCCGATGTTGGTGCGCCGCACCGCCATGGTAATGATCTCGGCACCGCTGGCCTCGATGGCCTGGCGCGCCTGGTTGAGGTCCTGGTACTTACCAGTGCCCACCAGCAGTCGCGAGGTGTAACTCACGCCGTCGATGACAAAACTGTCCAGTTTATCGGACAGACTTTTCGCTGTTGAACTCATGCTGAACTCTGTGTGGTTGCCACCCGCAGGGGTGGTTGGGGGAAAGCCAGTGGTGCCTATTATACCCCGGTGGACGGGAAATAGTGGCCGCTCTTAGCCGCCACCAATGGCGTGCACCACTTCGATGCGGTCACCGTCCTGGAAGGCATGTTGCGCGTAGGCATCGCGCGGCAGGATCTCGAGATTGACCTCCATGGCAATGCGCCGGCCATGGATGCCCATGTCCTCCACCAGGCGCGCCGCGGTATAACCTTCGGGTACTTGTCTGATCTCGCCATTTACCTGAATATTCATGGCTATAGCGTATCCAGCGGTGGCCTGTCGCGTCAATTGGGATTATGATTCTCGCAGCGCGGCCGGAAAAAATCATAATAGATACAGGCCGTTAGACGATTTTTATGGAGATCCCATGGACGAGCAGCGATATATCGGCGCCAACATCGGCACACTGGATGCGCTGGCGCGCGAGCGCATCCGCCTTTCCCCCGACAGCGTGGCCTACCGATCCTGGGACCCCGCCACGAAGGAGTGGGTGGATACCACCTGGGAGGAAATGGGGCAACGCGTCGCCCGCTGGCAGGCCGCCCTGCGCCGGGAAGACCTCGACGAGGGGGACCGCGTCGCCCTGCAACTGAAGAACTGCGTGGAATGGGCGGTCATGGAACAGGCCGCCATCGGCCTCGGGCTGGTGCTGGTGCCCCTCTACGCCGACGACCGCCCCGACAACGTCGCCTACATCCTGCGCGATGCCGGCATCAAGCTGCTCCTGCTCGACAACCCCGCGCGCTGGAACGCCCTGTGCGAGGTGGCCAGCGAGGAGGAACTGGCCAGCCTGGCGCGCGTGGTGGTGCTCGCCCCCGGCAAGTCGGGACTACCCGACGACGAACGCGTGGTGCTGGCCGAGGACTGGCTGCCCGCGGGTGAGTTCCGGCTCTCCGAGCGCGGCGGTGACCCCGGCAAGCTGGCCACCATCGTCTATACCTCGGGCACCACCGGCAAGCCCAAGGGTGTCATGCTCAGCCATCGCAATATCCTCTCCATCGCCGAATCGGCGCTGGAGATCATCGACATGAACAGCAGCGACCTGCTGGTTTCCTTCCTGCCCCTGTCGCACACCTACGAACGCACCTGCGGCTACTATGGGCCGATAATGACCGGTGCCACCGTGGCCTTCTCACGCTCGGTGCAACAGCTGGCCGACGACCTGCAGATCCACAAACCGACCATCCTCATCTCGGTGCCGCGCATCTTCGAGCGCATCTACGACCGCCTGCAACAACAACTGGTGAAGAAGAGCTTCGTCACCCGTGGCCTGTTTCGCGCCACCGTCAGGGTTGGCTGGAAACGTTTTCTGCGCGAGCAGCACATGGGCCACGGTGGCGCAGGCCAGATCTTCTGGCCACTGCTCAATCGCCTCGTGGCAAGCAAGTTCAGTCAGCGCCTCGGTGGGCGTCTGCGCATGGCGGTCAGTGGTGGCGCGGCACTCTCCCCGGCCGTCGCACAGGTCTTCCTCGGGCTGGGGATCCGTATCATCCAGGGCTATGGCATGACCGAGACCAGCCCCATCATCGCCACCAACCGGCCCCATGAGAACCGACCCGACAGCGTCGGCAAGCCGCTCGGCTGCGTCGATATTCGCATCGGAGAAAACGAGGAATTGCTGGTCAGAACCCCCGGCTGCATGCTTGGCTACTGGAACAACCACAAGGCCACCAGCGAAATCATCGACCCCGATGGCTGGTTGCACACCGGCGACAAGGTACGCATCGAAAACGATTTCATCTACATCACCGGGCGCATCAAGGACATCCTCGTGCTGTCCAATGGTGAAAAGGTGCCACCTGCCGACATGGAGGCAGCCATCACCCTCGACCCGTGGTTCGAACAGGCCATGGTGGTGGGTGAAGGCAAGCCCTATCTCAGCGCACTGGTGGTGCTCAACCCTGAGGCCTGGGTAGGCATTGCTCGACAACACGGCCTCGACGCCTTCGACAGCGCTTCACTCGGTAACAGCAAGTTACGCAAGTCACTGGCACACAAGGTCGCGCAACTGCTCAAGGACTTCCCCGGCTATGCCAAAATCCGCCGCATCACACCGCTGCTCGAAGCCTGGTCCATCGACAACGGCATGCTCACACCGACACTGAAGATCAAGCGCCAGGTGGTGATGCAGAACTACGCCGACGCCATCGAGCAGATGTACGCATAAAACACCGTGGCGAGTGGCGAGGATCCTGACGCCGTCATTCCGGGGGCCGCAACGCGGGAACCCGGAATCCAGAGGTGTAATCCTCCCGGATACGATACTCAGAGCAATGGTGGCATTTTCTCCTGGATGCCGGACAAGCGCTACGCGCTTTCCGGCATGACGCCAGGTGGATCACTCCTGGCGCAATACGCTGCGCAATTGCG
>DRKU01000166.1 GCA_011051615.1 Gammaproteobacteria bacterium | reverse complement strand
GCCACCTTGAGGGTTCGATTGTCCGGTACCGCTGCCTGCTGTGCCATCAATGACTACTCTTCATGTTCACTTGTCATGCCGATAGTCTTCCGGAATGGGAAGATCGGTAAATTCCTTTTGCGCCGCGCCACCCTTCTTGCCGGCAGCGCGTAACTGGAATATGTAAGCAAGGATCTGTGCCACGGCGAGATACAGCCCCACCGGGATCTCCTCGTTGAGATCGGTGCTGTGATAGATAGCGCGTGCCAGCGGCGGCGCAGCGACGATGACCACCTCGTGCTCGCGCGCCACCTCGCGGATCCGCAGGGCGACACGATCGACGCCCAGTGCCACCACCTTCGGTGCACCCGGCTTGTCCTGGTCGTATTTCAGCGCCACCGCGTAGTGTTGCGGGTTGGTGATCACCACGTCGGCCTTTGGTACTTCTTCCATCATGCGCCGCTGCGCCATCTCGCGTTGCATGCGCCGGATCTGTCCACGCAGTTCCGGACTACCCTCGGTGTCCTTGGTGTCATCCTTGACCTCCTGTTTGGTCATGCGTAACTGCTTGCCGTGGTCCCAGAGCTGGAACGGTACGTCCACCAGCGCGATCAGGATCAGGGAGGAACTGATGGCCAGCAGTGCCCATAGCATGAGATGAAAGGTGTGCATGATGCCCTCACGCAGGGGCTCGGCACCGAGGCCGAAAAATTCTTCCATGTGCGTGGTGAGAAAGAACACCGCCACCACGCCAATGATGGCGAACTTGGCCAGCGCCTTGAGCAGCTCGATGAGGCCGCGCATGGCGAATACACGCTTGAGGCCCTTGACCGGATCGAGCTTGTCCCACTTGAAGGCCAGTGCCTTGCTGCTGAAGTTGACACCACCCATGAGCAGGGGACCGCCGATAGCGGCCACTACGGTGACGAGAAAGAACGGCGCCAGTGCAGAAACCATGTCAAAAATTGCGCCGGAGAGATGGCGAATGATCGCGCCGGGATCGTACACATCCTGCGGTGCGATACTCAGGTGGTCGTGAAACAGTTGCGCCATGTCGCGACCCAGCTCCGGCCCCAGGAAGGCACCGGCCCCCGCGGCGATCATCAGCACCAGCATGGTGTTGAGCTCTCTTGAACGCGCAACCTGACCCTCCTCGCGGGCCTGCTGGCGCCGTCGCGGGGTCGCTTCTTCTGTGCGTTCCTGGCCGGTATCTTCCGCCATGGCTCAGCCCCCGCCACCGAGGTTGCGGATCAGTTCATGGATCTGGTCGAACAGGGAAAGCGACTGTGGTGCTACGCTGGGCAGGGTCACGAAGATCACGCCAAAACCCAGCATCATGGTCAACGGAAAACCGATGGCAAAGATGTTCAGTTGTGGCGCAGCGCGCGTCATGACACCAAAGGCCAGGTTGACCACCAGCAGCGAGGCGATCGCCGGCAACGCGATACCCACCGCACCGGCAAACATCTGCGTACCCCATGAGGCCAGCTCCCAGATGTCGTCGGGCAGGATACCGCTCGGCGCAATGGGGATACTATGAAAGCTCTGTACCATGATATCGATCAGGATCAAGTGTCCGTTCATTGCCAGATAGACCAGGATAACCATAATGACGTACAACTGGCTGACCACCGGCACCTGGTTGCCGTTCTGCGGGTCCACCATGAGTGAAAAACCCAGTGCCATTTGCATGGCAATGACCTGGCCGCCGGTGATCACCGCGCTGAACACCAGTTGCACGGCGAAGCCCATCATCAGGCCAATCAACAATTGCTGGATGACGATGAGAAACATATCGCTGCTGAACATCTCCACCGCCGGCACGGGCGGCAGCAGCGGCACGGTCAGCACCGTCAGTGCCAGTGCAAGGACCAGCCTGACCCGTACCGGCACGGTCTGCGCGCCGAAGACTGGCGCCGTCATCACCATGGCGGCGATACGGAACAACGGCCACAGCAAGGTCCCCAGCCAGGCGACAATATCTGCGCCACTGATTATCATGATTCACCCGATCAAAAACGGGATGTCATGAAACAGGCCCTGGGTAAAATCGATTATCACCTGCAGGATCCATGGCCCGGCAATCATCAACGTCAGCAAGGTGACGATCAGCTTCGGGATAAAGCTCAGTGTCATTTCGTTGATCTGAGTGGCGGCCTGAAACATGCTGACCAGCAGCCCCACGGCAAGAGCGGGAATAAGGATCACCAGCAGCAGCATGAGGATGACTTCCAGCGTGTGCTGAAATATCCCGAGAATGGATTCAGGTGTCATGGACTTCCCTCTTCAGGCCTATACATAGAAACTGGATGCCAGGGTGCCAATCACCAGGTTCCAGCCATCCACCAGCACGAACAACATGATCTTGAACGGCAGGGAGATGATCATCGGCGAAAGCATCACCATCCCCATGGACATCAGTACACTGGCGGTCACCAGGTCGATGATCAGAAACGGGATGAAGAGCAGAAAGCCGATCTGGAAGGCGGTCTTCAGCTCGCTGGTGACAAAGGCCGGTACCAGCACGGTAAACGGCACGTCGGCCTCGGTTTCAAATGCATCGTAACCGGCGATACTTGCAAACATGCTGATGTCGTTTTCGCGCGTCTGCCCCATCATGAATTCACGTAGTGGCACACTGGCCTGTTGCGCCGCCACGTCGAAGGCCATTTCATCGTTCATGTAGGGTTTCACCGCCGTGTCATAGATCTTGTCGATCACCGGTGCCATGATGAACAGAGTCAGAAACAGGGCCAGGCCGATGATGGTCTGTGAAGAGGGTGTCTGGACCAGTCCCAGTGCCTGGCGCAGAATGGCCAGCACGATGATGATGCGCGTAAAAGATGTCATCATCATCAATCCTGCCGGTAGCAGAGTCAGCACCGTCATCAACGCGACGATCTGCAGGCTCACCGACCAGGTCTGCCCACCCTGTGCACCGTCGGTAACGGTGATCGCCGGCAGGGCCGGGGCAGCAGCAGCATCACCGATGGCAAACAGCAAAGTGATCACCAGAAGAAGTCGCCCGCTGCTCACGCCTTGCCTCCCTGTCCTCGGATCACGGCGGCCAGGCGCGCCGCAAAACCGTCCGCCGGGCCACTACCCGACTCATCGGTACTCGTTGCGAGAGGCTCTTCCAGCTTGTGCAGGGGGTTGACCCCGGCCGGTGAGACACCGATGAGGATCTGTTCCTTACCCACCTGTAACAACACGACACGTTCACGCTGCCCCACCGAAAGACCAGCGAGAATGCGCAGTTCACCCTGTGCACCCGAGTTGAAACGGCCCATGCGCCGCATGGCCCAGGCCATGCCAACGATCAATACCAGGATGATGGCCAGTCCAGCAAACATCTTCAGGTAGTCGCCAATGCCGACGGGTTCGGACAGTGCCCGTGTCGGAGTGGCAACTTCTGCGGTCGGCACCTCCGGCGCCGCGCACACCTGGCCCGCCAGTGTCAGGGAGAGCAACACCGCGATGAGAATTCGCATGACCGGCATTACTTCAGATTCTTAACACGTTCTGCGGGACTGATGACGTCGGTAAGTCGGATACCGAACTTTTCGTTTACCACGACCACCTCACCGTGGGCAATGAGGGTGCCGTTGACCAACACGTCCAGTGGCTCACCGGCAAGACGATCGAGTTCCACCACCGAGCCCTGGTTGAGTTGCAGAAGGTTGCGGATATTGATGTCGGTGCGTCCAATCTCCATGGAGATGGTCACCGGAATATCGAGAATGACATCCAGGTTGACGTCGTCACCTGCAGAACCGTCTGCCTGAAGGCTTTCCAGCGGCGCGGCCTGGGCTTCCTCACCTGCATCGTCACCGGCCTCCGCCATGGCCTCAGCCCATTCGTCCATTACTTCCGAGTCACTGTCACTCATTTCTTGTCTCCTGCTATCAGGGCGGGTAGGGTTTCTGCCGGCAGAGGCGAGCGCACGGGTTCGGTGACCTTCACCGCCATGTTTCCGCGTGACTCGCCGTACTTGCCCTTGAATACCGGGATATCACGGCAGGTCAGTGTCACCGTCTCCGGCATATCGATGGGAATAATATCGCCTGCCTCAAGGGACATGATCTCCTTGAGTGGCATGCTGGTTTCGGTAAGCGTGGCCTTCAGCTCCACCGGCGCGGACTTGATTTCCTCGCGCAGGGCGATGGTCCAGCGTTCATCCACTTCGGAGCGGTCGCTCTGTACGCCCGCATCCAGTAATTCACGAATGGGCTCCACCATGGAATACGGCATGGTGACATGGAAATCGCCGCCGCCGCCTTCCAGTTCGATGTGGAAGGTGTTGACCACTACCACCTCACTGGGGCTGACGATGTTGGCGAACTGTGGGTTGACTTCCATGTTCATAAATTCGAAATTGACATCCATCACCGGTGCCCAGGCCTCGACCAGGTCCCTGAAGGCCTGTTCCAGCACCATCTGGATGACCCGCCGCTCGGTAGGGGTGAACTCGCGGCCTTCAATCTTGGTGTGATAGCGACCGTCACCACCGAAATAGTTGTCGACGACAATGAATACCAGCTTGGGGTCGAAGACACACAACGCGCTGCCACGCAACGGTCGGATCCT
>DRKU01000165.1 GCA_011051615.1 Gammaproteobacteria bacterium | reverse complement strand
TATGGCTACACCGGCGTGCTGGTGCTGTTCACCCGCGCCGCCAACCACTGACCCAGGCACTCACGGAGAAAAACAAAGATGGACTATCGCCAACTGGGCCACACCGAAGTGCGCGTCAGCGTCGTTGGCCTCGGCACCATGACCTGGGGCGAACAGAACGATGAGGCGGAAGCCTTCGCGCAAATGGACTATGCCGTGGAGCACGGCGTCAATTTTTTCGACACCGCCGAGCTCTACGCCATTCCGCCGTGCGCTGAGACCTGCGGGCGCACCGAAGAGATCATAGGCAAGTGGCTCCGCGCGCGGGGCAAGCGCGATGCGATCATTCTGGCCAGCAAGATCGCCGGGCCGGGACCCGACTGGATCCCGCACATCCGCGACGGCCGCACGGTGTTCGATGCGAAGAATCTCACCGCCGCGGTGGACGCCAGCCTGCGCCGCCTGCAGTCCGATTATATCGACCTCTATCAGTTGCACTGGCCCGAGCGTGACACCAATTTCTTCGGGCGGCTGGGCTACGATGCCGGTGAACCCGATGCCTTCACGCCCGTGCGCGAAACGCTCGAGGCCCTGCAGTCACTGGTGGATGCCGGCAAGATCCGCCACTTTGGTCTGTCCAACGAAACGCCCTGGGGGGTGATGAGCTTCCTCAAGGTGGCCGAGCAACACGACCTGCCGCGGCCGGTAAGCGTGCAGAACCCCTACAGCCTGCTCAACCGCACCTTCGAGGTGGGGCTGGCCGAGATCGCCCTGCGCGAACACTGCGGCCTGCTGGCCTATTCACCGCTGGGCTTTGGTGTGCTCTCGGGAAAATACCTCGACGGGCAGCAACCCGAGGGCGCGCGGCTCACACGCTGGCCCGACTACGCGCGCTACAGCAGTGACGAGGGCGTCGCCGCCACACGTGAATATGTGCAGCTGGCGCGCACGCACGATCTGGACCCGGCGCAGATGGCGCTCGCCTGGTGCCACAGTCGGCCCTTTCTCACCAGCACCCTGATTGGTGCAACCAGCATGGAACAACTGGCGAGCAATATCGCCAGCGCCGATCTGGTCCTGCCGCCCGAGGTCATCGAGGGTATCGAGGACATCCACCGGCGCATTCCCAACCCGAGTCCCTGAACCGAACTGGCTTCACAAGGAGGAACGCTCATGGACTGTCTGTTCTGCAAGATCGCCGGTGGCGACATTCCCGGTGACATCGTCCACCAGGACGACGAGGTCGTCGCCTTTCGTGACATCGCACCGCAGGCGCCGCACCATATCGTGATCATTCCGCGCCGGCACATTGCCACGGTCAATGATCTCGACGAGGCGAGCCATGCCCTGGTCGGCAGATTGTTTCTGGTGGCGCGCAACATCGCCGCGGAACTGGGCGTGGCCGAGGACGGCTACCGGCTGGTGATGAACTGTAACAGCCACGGCGGGCAGACCGTGTTTCATATCCACCTCCACCTGCTCGCCGGGCGCGCCATGGGCTGGCCGCCGGGATAAGATCGGTTTCGAGGTGCGAGTGGCGAGGGCCAGGGAACTGTTTTTTCCCGTCATTCCCGCGCAGGCGGGAATCCAGAGATAAACCCGCCGGTTCCACGGTCGGTGATTAAAGCGGGTGTGAGGGGGATCTACTTGACGAGGTCCTGCGGCATGACCTGGATGCCGCCAGTCAGGACGCTGGCATTGAAGCCTTTTTGCACCAGCAGGAAGGCGGCGGCGGAGCTGCGGTGGCCGGTACGGCAACAGCAGATGTAAGGGATGGATTTGTCCAGCTCGCCCATGCGCACGCGCAGTTCGTGCAGGGGGATGCTGAGGGCATTCTGGAAATGGCCGTGGGAGAATTCGCGCGCGTGTCGCACGTCCAGCCAGCGCGCACCCTTTTCGATCTGGACGCGGGCCTCGTCGGGTGAAACGCGGTTGACCATGGGTTCGCGCAACAGTTCGTCGAAGTCGGCCTTGGCCAGACGCATGACGGCGCCGGGCCGTGTCATGGTGACCGTGGCGTTGCGTTCGGTACCGGTGACGAGCGCTTCTTCACCGAAGGAAGCACCGGGCCTGAGGGTCGCCAGCTCAATGGTACGTGTGACACGTGCCGCACCATCGACCAGCACGTAGTAGTAGTCACCCGGGCTGCCCTGGCTGACGATGACATCACCCTCGTTGACCTGAATACGTTCCATGCGTTGCAGCAGGGCCTTGATGTTGGCCGGCGGCAGGTTCTTGAAGGCCATGATGTGATGCATCTTGCGCATCCATTCACCGGGGCGCGCACCACTGGGCGCACTGTGCTCACCGGTAGATGCTGTACCGGCGGTTTTACCCTCGGCGGGTTTCGCCTCGGCGGGTTTCGCCTCGGCGGGTTTCGCCTCGGTGGGTTTGGCCTCGGCGGATTTCGCCTCGGTCGGTTTCGCCTCGGTCGGTTTCGCCTCGGTCGGTTTCGCCTCGGTGGGTTTGGCCTCGGCGGGTTTGGCCTCGGCGGGTTTGGCCTCGGCGGGTTTGACCCCGGCGGGTTTGGCCTCGGCGGGTTTGGCCTCGGCAGCGGCACCACTATCGTAACCCGCCTGGTTCTCGGCGACCTTCGTGTGCTGCCCGGTGGTATCCAGCTCAGCGATGGCTTCATCGGCCAGCTGGTCCCACATCATCATGTAGTCCAGCACGCTGTTGTCGATACGTACGATCTCGATGTTACTCAAGGCCGTGCACGAGGCTTGCCGTGGCTGGCTGTCTTCCAACGGGTGGCACGCCTGTTCGGAACGTGCCGATACGGCGCGATCGATGCTGCCATCCGAGGAACTCAGCTGGACATCGCCCTTGAGCAGATAGACGGTCTGGTTGTCCACGTCACCTTCGCGGAACACGCTCACCCCCATGGGCAGGTGTTCCACGTATGAAAGACTCACCAGCTCCTGCAGGCGTTCGGGGGAAAGCGCGGAGATGGGCTCCAGCTTGCTGAGACGTTCGATATCGATATCGGTTTTGTCGGTCATGGCCTTGCCATCTGGTTATTATGTTTTCCCTTTATTATGTTTTCCCCGGGCCGGCAATATGAGAGGCCGGTGCATACTGGCAGAACTTCCCGCGGGTTCAGTGTACCCGCATTCGCACACGTCGGATCAAGCTCGGCATGAGCGGGTGTGATTCGGATCACATAACAGAGGCTCGCCCAACACACCAGCAGCGGCGAAACTCAGAAGCGGTGCCCACCGAAACGCCGGCTCATCAGGTAACGCTGCCACAGCATACCGATACCAAACAGCACGATCGCCGCCAGCACCAGGCTGACGTACAGCCAGGTGCTGCCGTCACCCGGTTGCGGATACGGCTCCACCTCACGCTCCTTGACGACCTGGAGATGCAGTTCCAGGTTTTCCTCCTTGAGCCGCTTTATCTCTGCGGCATAGGCGTCATTGGTTTCCACCGCCTCGCGCAGGGCAGATTCGAGTTTTTCTTTCTCGGCAAGGGTTTCGGCATGAGTCTTTTCCAGCGCAAGGAGGCGTTGCGCGGCGGGCTGCTCGGCGACGGCATAAATTTCCTTGATCCAGCCCTCCACGCCGCCATCGGTACGGATATGCAGAAAACCGTCCCTGCGCTCGAGCACTTCCAGGCGCTGACCGGTAGTAACGACATTGACGGGCGGCTGGCGGCTGTTGGGCTCGGTGCGGACACCAACGCGCAGGTTGTCACTGATATACAGGGTCTCGGCGCCGGCCAGCATGGGCAACAGCATTACCAGCAGCAGGCAGAATACTGCCGGCACCCAATACCGGCGTCGGTTCATGGGTGACCCACTCATGCTCGGCATAAATCCCCTCACGTCGTACGTATCGATGTACCAGCGCAATGCTGATATGGGCAAAAACTACTGAATTATCGTCGAGATTGCAAAAAGCTGCACCCTTTTTGCCCGTTCCTGCCGACTCAGTCTTCCAGATAGAGCACGCCCTCCTCGAGACGGGCAGGCAGACGGTGTAATGCCTGGCCGACGCAGGGTCCGCGCAGACAGTTTCCGTTACGGGGATCAAACAGGGCACCGTGCGTGGCGCATTGCAGCAGCACACCCTCCACGTCGAGAAACTGGTCGGGCAGCCAGTTGAGTACCACACCCGTATGCGGGCAGGCATTTTTGAAGACGGTCAGATCATTGCCGTGGCGGACGACAATGAGTTCCAGCATTTCGCCGCCCGTATCGACCTGGAAACCACGCACGACGATCTCCTCACCCCCGACGGGCAGATCACGGGCCGGCTCACAGATCCGCAGCACTTTTGTCACGCCGACGGTCCACGGGATGTGATTTCGGACCTCGCTGACAGATAGTTCAGGTTCAATACGACCTCCCGGGAAAATGTATCTCAGCCCAGTCGCAAAAAATGAAAACGTCCTGCGCAAAAATCGTGAGATCGCTTTTCTACCCTTATTTTCAGTAAAAAATACGCCGCGATACTCCACATTCGGAAATATTATGCTATGGTATATGCAATTTACACAAACCTGTATGCAACAAGTCAGGAGCAAACATGGCAACAAAGAAAAAGGCAAAAAAGAAGGTCGCCAAGAAGAAGGCAGCCAAAAAGAAAGTAACCCGTAAGAAGGCCTCGAAGAAGAAGGCCGCTGCACCGAAGAAGCGGGTTGCGGCGATCAAGGAGCCGATGACCAAGTCCGCGCTGTACAGCGAACTGGCCGAACGCACGGAACTCTCCAAGAAGCAGATCACCGCTGTCTTCGAAAGCCTGGCCGAGGTCATCAATGGCCACGTCAGACGTAATGCCGCTGCCGTCTTTACCCTGCCCGGCCTGCTGAAGATCAAGGTCGTGCGCAAGCCTGCCACGCGTGCACGCAAGGGCATCAACCCCTTCACCGGTGAGCCAACCATTTTCAAGGCCAAGCCGGCACGCAATGTGGTCAAGATCCAGGCGCTCAAGGCGCTCAAGGAGATGGCCAAGTAATAACCGGGTAAAACCGGCCCCGCAGTGGACCGCCCGGTAACACCGGGCGGTCACTGTACTCCTCACGCAGCGATCCCTCCCCTCGGGATCCACCTGTCTCGTCACGCTCCAGTAAACACGCCTCGGCACGGATCAGACCGTTCCAATCTCCGTCAGGCGCTCGCAGTCCTTCCGGACGATAGTGCCTCATGCCTCCCCGGCTCCACACAAAGACACCAACACCTGCCGCCTGTCCGCGGGTACCGGGACAGATCGGCCTCGGGCCGGTTGAGAAAAACTCGAGGGGGCTCTCCGAGGGACCGCTGCCAGAGACGGGGGAAGGTCGGGCGCCAGCGTGGGCCGGGGATCAGAACTGGATCTGCAGACCGAAGACGATGCCGTCGTCGAGCAGGACATCACCCACGTTTTCGATCTCGATTTCGAACTTCTGGTAGCCCACGTAGACCGTGGACAGGGGGATCACCTGGTAGCCAACGCGCACGCCGTAGTCACGCAGGCTGATGGCATCGGAGAAGGAGACCGGTTCTGGCGCGATGTAAAAATGAGCGCCGATCTCGAAGCCGGGAATACTGATGGGTGCGAAGACCACGTCGCCACCCAGGGCTACGGCCGTGGCGGTATAGACGCCAATATTGCCGTAATAGGCACGCGCGCCCAGCGAGACCAGCAGCGGGGCATCGAGATTTTCACCCCGTACCTGCAGACCCACGCTGACCGCATAGTCATCGTTGTCGTTGTAGAGGATGCCGGCGTTGAGTTCCAGCCGTCCCAGTGCCTCACCCAGCACGTCACTGGTATAGGCAAATCGTGCGCTGTCGCCACTGAGCTGGGCGGTCAGGGACTGCGCATTGGCGAGGGTGGAAAACAGGATCAGGAAGGTAGACAGGATGAAGCGCTGCATCGACACGGGGTCCTCTGTTGGGGCTCTACGGAGTGCCAGGCAACTGGCACGACGGGCCAATCATACCCGGAATCCGCGGTACGTACATCCCACCAGACCCCTGCTTACTCGCTTCCACCACTGGCGCGCTGGATGGCCTCGAGGGTCTGACGGTAGATCCCGGCATGGGCACCCCCCAGACGCACTGCCTCACGGGCATGCTCGCCGGCCGCGTGCAGGCGCCCCAGTTCGAGCAGGATCTGGGCAGCGTTGTTGTGCGCCGGCGCATAGTCCGGTGCCCGCACGAGGACGGTGAGAAACTCGGCCAGCGCCGCCTCGCGCTGGTCATCGGCGTACAGGGTGTTGCCCAGCGCCATGCGCAGGGGTGCGAAGTCCGGCCAGCGTTGTACGCCGGCACGCCAGGCGCGTAACAGGGTGGCGCGATCCGACTGGCCCGCGAACCCGCTGACGGCCCGGAGGTAAGGCAAGGGTGCCATGGTCGTGGTCAGCTCGCCGGGCACCACCAGCAACAGGCCCCAGTGACGTGCGCGCGCCCAGGTGCGTTCGAACAGTGGCAGGTCCTGGATGTGGCGTCGAAATCGACCGGAGCGCAGCACCACCTCTTCGGCACCGAGGTCATAACCCACCACCACGGCGTAGTGCCACACCGGGAACCAGTCGGTGCCGAGATTCTGCAACACCAGCACCGGGTGTCCGTCACGCACTTCGCTGAACAGGGTCTCAAGGTATGGGTCGATGACATAGGGAATACGGCCCAGGCTGCGGGCCGCCGCCTGCAGTTCGACCTGCAGGCTGCCCTGGCGGGCGGGAAGGTAGACGCGTGGCGCCAGTGCCGCCGGCTTCACTTCGATACCACTGGCCTCGAGCAACGTCGCCAGCGCGGCGGGGCCACACTGATAGTCTTCCTGCGGAAAAAACGGGGTGTCGGTGAGTTCCACCGGCCGCGCCAGCCGTGGTGGCAGATCCGCCAGCAGGGCATCGCTCTGCGGCGTGCCGGCACAACCGGCCAGCAACAGGAGCAGCCCACACAGGCCGAGGCACCGGCCCGTCTTGTGCATAGCGCTCAATTCTCGGTAACGATGGGGCCCTGCGAACCGTTGGGCGATTTGTTGACGAAGGGAAACACGTCGGTGTAACCCATGATGTCCGTCCACAGCAGCACCAGGAAGATCACCGCGGCCACGGTGACAATTCCGCCACCGGCCGGGTCCTCGTCGAGGGCAGTGGCCACCTGAATCACTTGCTGGTCGTTGAGGGCAGCGACGCGTTGTTGTGCGTCATCGCCGGGGACGCCCATGGCCACCAGTCGTGCCTGCAGGCTGGCGCGCACCTCGGCGGGTGCGGGCAGGTTGTCCTCCACGCCAAGCAGTTGTTCGGTGCTGACCATGGCGGCGCTGGCGGGGGCCACCACGCTGACGAGGGCAAACAGGCTACAGAAAAAGACGGCCAGCAGACGCTGACAGGAAAAACTACGGCTACGCATCGGATCTCCTCCTGCACGGGTTGCTCCGATGATAGCAGGGAGCAGGCCCCGGAGGCCAGATGCCGGCGCGCGCCTCAGTGCGGGGCGAGAAAACGCTCGTCGGATTTCACCGTATCCTCGATACGGTCGAGGATGACCTGGCGCTTGCGCGCCGACTCCGGGTAGGCCGAGGTATAGGACACCACCTCGTGGCGGTTGTGCGCCACGCGGTCGATGCGATCGTGCACGTCGGGGTACTGTTGCATGAATTCCAGGAAGGCGGCGCAGTCCACCTGCAAGACCTCCACCTGGGTGGCGGCCACCACCGTGGCGGTGCGCGGCGAACCGGTAAGTAGCGACCATTCACCGAAATATTCACCAGGACGCAGCAATGCAATGTTGACTGCGTCACCGCCGGCGGAAGACTTCACGCGACCGATTCCATAGATAATGATGTAGAAGAATTCGCCGGTCTCACCTTCGCGCACGATCTCGCTGCCCTCGGGATAGCTGACCAGCGCCGAATCATTTTCAAGGATGCGCACCGCTTCTTCGGGCAGGGCACGAAACGGCGCCACCGCGCGCAGTGCGGTCTGGGTGATACGCAGGCAGGAACGCTGGATCACCTGGCGGCGGATACCGGGACGCGACTCGATGAGACGATCGAGCACCGCGCCGCGGATCTCGAGCAGCACCGAGGGCTTGCTGACGCGCACGTCGGACACGCGCGGCACACCAAACAGGGCGGCGATCTCGCCGAACAGTTCGCCACGGCCGAGACGGGCGAGAGTGACACTGCGCCCTTCCACTTCCTCGCTGACTTCCACTTCGCCGAGGACGACGATATAGACACGATCGTCACGCTGGTACTGGTGACAGAGCATTTCGCCGGCGGGGAAACTGCGCACCGCACCGTGGTTCATCAGATACTGCTTGTCTTCGACGGTCAGCAGTTCGCTGAAAGTGGCGTTGCCCTCGACCGCCTGGTCGATGGCGGCGAAAATTTCCGTATCTGTGCTCATGTCATGTCCCTGTATTGCGATGCTGGTATGGACCAATACTAGTCCATATGGGTTATATAATCTGTATGAGTAGTTCGGCCCGTTATATTCTTGAGTTAAGCTACAAAAGCGGACCTGCTTCACACTTTGACGGATTGCCTGCGCAGGATTTCGCGGATCGGACGATCATGGTGGGGAAGCTACCCCCGGCCTGATTTAAGGTGAAAAATCAACTTGTTATGATAAGCAACTGTTCCGTGAAGAGATTCGACTGACGGCTCGCCATGTTCCTGCCCCTGCACAAGCGCCCCGACTGGCGCAATCCCCCGCTGGTTACACTGGCCCTGATCCTGGTGCTGGTGGCCGTACATGCCGTGGCGCAGAAAAATGACCGTGAATTCGAGAACACCGCCTACCGCTACTATTTTACTTCCGGCCTGGCCATGCAGGAGATCCCGGCCTATATCCGCTTCCTGCGCCAGCGCGGCCTGCAGGAGCGGGCCGAGAAACTGGTGGCGGCCATCAAGCTGGACCGCAAGCGTGGCCTGTACGGTGCCTTTCAACTCATGCAGGGAGACGGCCGCTTCCTCGAAGCACTGACCGCCAGCCGCATCATCACACCGCAAAATCCGAACTATGCCCAGTGGCAGGCCCAACGCACCCGTTTCGAGGATCTGCTGTCCCATTCACTGGCCTGGCGCCTGGGGCTCAAACCCTATGACGTCAAACCACTGGCCCTGGTGACACATATATTCCTGCACGCCGATTACTGGCACCTGGGCGTCAACCTGCTGTTCCTCTTCATGTTCGGTTTCACGCTGGAGTATCTCATCGGGCGTTTCAAGCTGCTGTTGCTGTTTCTGCTCGCCGGTGTGCTCTCGGGCGCTGCCTACGTGCTGCTCGAACCAGAGAGTGCGCGCTGGGGGATCGGTGCCTCGGGCGCCATTGGCGGGCTGGCCGGTGCCTACGCCATCGTCTTTGGTATGCGCAAGATCAATCTCTTCTATACGCTGGTGTTCTATTTCGATCGTATCCGCCTGCCGGCCATCGTCCTGCTGCCCATCTGGCTGGCCTACGAACTGATCGACTTCGTGGTGCTTAAAAACTCCATCAATAATATCGCCCACATGGCGGGCCTCATCAGTGGTGCCTTCATGGGCATGGCCTTCAAATCGGGGGAGAAGCTCGACACCGACTATCTCGATGCCGAACAGAAGCAGCGTGAATACCACCGTGCCGTGGGACGTGCGCGCCAGTACCTGTCAAACATGGAGTTCACCCTCGCCCACGAACAGTTGCTGGAACTCAACCAGCAATATCCCGACGATCGAGAGATCCTGCATCTGCTCTTCGGCCTGTCGAAGCTGGATGAGTTTGCCACGGAGATCCATCGCTGGGCTGAGACCATCTTCCGACTCGATGGCAACGACCCGCTTACCAGCCGCTTCGTACATTCGGTCTTCATGGAATATCTGAAGATCGTCGGCAAGCTGACGCACATCGGCGTCGATACCCGACTGCGCCTGCTGCGACGCCTGGCGGGCATCGATGCGCTGGATTCCGCCGAGACCGTGCTCAATGAAATTACCAGCGATCGGGATATGGCGGCGCAGGTGCCCACCTGCCTGCTGGTGGTGATCAATGCCGCGGAGAAACGGGGCCACCGTGAGCGGGCTGCGCGCCTGCGCGAGCAGTTGCTGTCACACTTCCCCGATAGTGAAGAGGCCCGCCTGCTCGGCAACATGAAACAACCCGTGTGAGCGTGACCCCGCCGACTGGCTCGCGATCAGTGCACCTTCTCGACGATGGAAAGATAGCGGCGCACTTCGTCGTTGTGCGGGCTGTCCGGGTAATGTGACAGCACGTAGTCGAGGATCTTCTTCGCCTTCTGGTACTCCCCGAAACGCTCGCACATGACCTGTGCCACCAGCAGGTAGGCCTCGGGAACAAGTTTGTGCTGCGGAAAAGCACGGTGCAGACCATTGAGCAGGTGCAATACCAGTTTTGAATTGGTCCCGGTGCGAAACAGGCGTGCCAGTGCAAGCCGTGTGGCAACATCGTCCGGCCGGTAACTGGAATCCTGCTTCAGGCAATCGATATAGACTTCCACGGCTCGGCTTGCCTGGCGATCGTCGAGCAGGCGACGCAGATAGTCGTTGGCATGCCCACACAGGGCCTGGGTGTCCCGGGTAGCGCGTAACAGGCGATGCAGCCGCGCGCGCACTTCGAGATCACCCGGTGCCTGGTGAACATAGGCTTCCAGTTCCTTGCGTGCCTGTTCGATCTTGCCTTCGTTGAGCAGCACCTCGGTATTGGGACGCGGGACGCTCGGCCGAGGCGCATGCGCGGCGGCCACTTCATTCTCAGCATGTACGTCGGCGACCTCGAATTGCAGGTCTTCGTGATACTGGTAAATCACGTAGCCCATCATGTGAAACATCACGAGCACGAAGTACATGGTGATGATGCTGACAAGGAAAGTGATGAGGTAATCCGGCGTAAACGCACCCAGTAAACCGACGGTAGTACTGAGCGCGATGATAAGCAGCAGCAGGAAGGCGCACAGTAGCAGGTAGTGAACACCGATGCGCTGGATGAATTGCCACAGGTAAGCTGGGTTGAGGATCTGTACGAAGCTGCGCTCGATGGCCAGCGCCATGATGGCCGCCGGCAGGGCCAGTATGGTGAGTAACATCAACGGCGCGAGTGCAAAAAAACTGAACAGAGACT
>DRKU01000164.1 GCA_011051615.1 Gammaproteobacteria bacterium | reverse complement strand
GACTGCATGCGGCCCATGGCCGGCGCGGGTGAGGATCAAACCCGCCTGCAGACGCGTGTCCAGTACCTGTTCGGCCCCGCTCCACATGGCCGCGGCGGCCTTGCCCAGCGCCACCACGCCCAGTTTTTCGGGCAGGATCTGTTCACACAGGGCCGCGGCCACCACGTGTTCGCCCTGCACGGCGTCGATGGCGGCATGGAAACATTCTAAAAGCTGGCGGCGTGGCGACATGGTGAAGAAACAAATGATCGTTGTGACAGGGAGTTAAGCTGAACTGTTCATGATGTCATCGAAGTGTAACCCTGCACGTGTAGCGTGCGCACCATACCGCCAACCGGACTAGTGCGCACAGGTTATTGTGACGTAGTTCCGGTTTACGTATAAAACAACCGTGGGTTCACACTTTTCCGACACCCCCCCGGTGCAAAAACGGAAGAGTGAATGGACAAAAAACAAACAATGGAACGACAACCTGCTCGCAGGGGAGTAAAGACCATGATCCCGAAGCCCATCTACGAGGCCATGCCTGCTATCTATGTTGCAGGTGGTATCTCCATTATGGCTGCCACCGGTAACGCCCTGCTGTTCGCCAGCGGTGCTGCACTCAGCATCATTGGCATGGTACTCATGAACCGTCGCCGCAACTATCGTCTGATGCGTCAGCGCCGCGTTCACTGACAGATCCTGACACCGGTGCCCGCTGCACCGGTCGTCTCACTCGATGCGGGCCTTCCGTCCGCAGCGTCACCCATAAACACCCGATCCCCTCACCGCCAACTGCTCCCGCCACGATACTGCCATTGCTGGCATTCGCCCCGCCGTGTTCGCATAATGCCCGCATGTCCCGGGCCAGAATACCCGCAACCGATCTACCCGTCGCCGGCGTCGGTGCGCTGGTCTTCGACCAGCAGCGCGTCCTGCTGATCCGCCGCGCCCATGCCCCTTTCGCCGGGGAATGGGCCCTCCCCGGTGGCCGTATCCGGCCCGGCGAGACCCTGCAGGAGGCCGCCGCGCGCGAGCTGCGCGAGGAAACCGGCCTGCATGTTCAGGTGCTGGCGCCCGTGTGGGCCTTCGACGTGATCGGCGCCGATCACCATTACGTGGTCATCGATCTCGCCGCCGTACTTCTGGGTGGCGAACTGCACTCCGGTGACGATGCGGCCGAGGCGCGCTGGTTTACCGCCGATGAGCTGAACCAGGTCACCGTCAATACCTTCACCCGCCAGTTGCTCGACCGTTACCCGGTCTTCGCATGGCCGGAGGACATGTCCTCACAGGCGTGACAGACCGCGATCGAGATCGCGGCGAATATCGTCCTGGTGTTCCAGCCCCACGGCGATGCGGATCAAGCCGTCGCCGATGCTGGCCTCGGCTCGCTCTGCGTCGGTGAGCCGCCCGTGGGTGGTAGTGGCCGGGTGGGTGATGGTGGTCTTCGTGTCACCCAGGTTGGCCGTGATGGACAATAACGCCGTGCTGTCGATGACCTGCCACGCCGCCGCCTGACCACCTTCCACCTCGAAGGACAGCACGCCACCGAAGTCCGATTGCTGGCGCGCAGCCAGTTCATGCTGGGGATGCGAATCCAGTCCCGGATGGTGCACACGCGCGACCTTTGGATGTACATCGAGCCAGCGTGCCAGTGCCAGGGCGTTGTCACTGTGCGCCTTCATGCGCACCGCCAGTGTCTCCAGCCCCTTGAGGAACACCCACGCATTGAACGGGCTGAGACTCGGCCCGCCGGTACGGATCACACCATAGATCTTCTCACCCACCGTTTCTTCGTCGCCCACCACCGCGCCACCGATGCAACGCCCCTGCCCGTCGATGTACTTGGTGGCCGAGTGAATGATCACGTCGGCGCCGAACCTGAGCGGTTGTTGCAGCACCGGCGTGCAGAAACAGTTGTCCACCACCAGCAGGGCGCCGTTCTCATGGGCCAGATCCGCCAGCGCCTGGATGTCGGCCACCTCGGTAAGTGGATTGGACGGCGTCTCCAGAAACAGCAGTTTCGTCTCGGGGCGAATGGCCGCCTGCCAGGCAGCCAGATCGGTCAACGGCACATAGCTGGTCTCGACACCGAAGGGCGCCAGGTACTTGTTGAACAGCACCACTGTGCTGCCGAAGATGGCACGCGAGGAAACGATATGATCGCCCTGTTGCAACAGGCCGAGGCAGGTGCTGAGAATGGCCGCCATGCCGGAGGCGGTGGCCACGCAACGCGCACCGCCTTCCATGGCGGCGAGACGTTCCTCGAAGGTGCGCACCGTGGGGTTGGTGAAGCGCGAATAGATGTTGCCCGGCGACTCGCCCTTGAAGCGCGCCGCTGCCTCGGCCGCACTGTCGAAGACGTAGCTCGACGTGGTAAAGATGGGTTCGGCATGCTCACCCTCGGGCGTGCGTACCTGACCGGCGCGCACCGCGAGTGTCTCCAGGGCGTAGTCGTTATTATCGGTCATTACACTCTCCCGTGTCCCGTGCCAGAACCAGTTACTGTAAACAGGCCGCCATGACGTGTGCGGACTCGCTGTGAAATACCTGCACGCTCGATGACCGGGGCCGCTCCTGGCATCCTGCCCTCACGTGGCATTAGTACGTCCATGTACATCATCCCTGCGGCCAACGGTCCGCTCCTGTCGCGACAGCCTGTTCCTGCCACTGCACCGGTCGGTCAACACCGTTTCGGACGGGCACAAAAAAACCCGCCCGGCCATGATTGAAGAAGGCTAAAGCAGGTTTTCGAGTGCCTCGCTTTAGCTGTATTTATTTTGCGCCCGCAAGCTGGTGATCAAATCGGCGCCGTTGGGGTGAGATTAGGCAATCCCCCCGGAGGTGTCAAGCGTTGTTGTGAATTTCGATGACCTCGTTTTCCACTTCGCGTTTTTCCTTGGCCGCGTCGCCACGCAGATCGGCAAGATGGGCGAGGTAGGATTCGGTCACATCGCCAGTGACATACCTGCCGTCGAACACAGAGGTCTCGAAGGTTTCGATATCCGGGTTGCCATGGCGCACGGCCCTGACCAGATCATCGAGGTCCTGGTAGATGAGCCAGTCGGCGCCAATGGCCACGGCGATCTCGTCCACATCGCGGCCATGGCCGATCAGTTCGTTGGCCGAGGGCATGTCGATGCCGTAGACGTTGGGGTAGCGCACCGGCGGTGCGGCGGAGGCAAAATAGACCTTGCGCGCACCGGCCTCGCGCGCCATCTGGATGATCTGCTGCGAGGTGGTACCGCGCACGATGGAATCGTCCACCAGCAATACATTCTTGTCCTTGAACTCCATGTCGATGGCATTGAGCTTCTGGCGCACCGACTTCTTGCGCTGCTTCTGCCCCGGCATGATGAAGGTGCGACCAATGTAACGGTTCTTGATGAACCCGGAACGGTAGGTCACGCCCAGTGTGTCGGCCAGTTGCAGGGCCGAGGTCAGACTCGACTCGGGAATGGGAATCACCACGTCGATATCGTGATCGGGAAACTCACGCATGATCTTGCGCGCGAGAAACTCACCCATGAGAACACGCGAATGATACACCGAGATATTTTCGATAATGGAATCGGGCCGCGCGAAATAGACCTGCTCGAAGATACAGGGCGTCAGCTGCGGCCGGTCACTGCACTGCCGTGTGTGCAACTGGTGCTCCATGTCGATGAAGATGGCTTCACCGGGCGCCACGTCACGCACCACTTCGAAACCCAGCACGTCGAGGGCGACACTCTCCGAGGCCACCATGTACTCGCTTCCCTGATCCGTCTGACGCTGGCCGAAGATCAGGGGGCGAATACCGTGGGGATCGCGGAAGGCCAGCACGCCAAGCCCGGCAATGATCGCCACTGCCGCATAGGCACCGTGACAACGCTTGTGCAGGCCGCTGACGGCGGTGAAGATATCGTCGGCACCGGCCTTGAGCTTGTCGATGGCCTGTAGTTCGTGGGCCAGCACGTTGAGCAGGATCTCGGAATCGGAATCGGTATTGATATGACGGCGATCCGAGATGAAGAGTGCACGCTTGAGCTCGGCCGCATTGGTGAGGTTGCCGTTGTGCGCCAGCGCGATACCGTAGGGTGAATTGACATAGAAGGGCTGTGCTTCGGCCGAAGAGGCACAGCCGGCGGTGGGATAACGCACGTGGCCAATGCCCATGTTGCCGCGCAGGCGCAGCATGTGGCGCGTATGAAATACGTCACGCACCAGGCCATTGGCCTTGCGCATCAACATACGACCGTTTTCATCCACGGTGACGATACCGGCGGCATCCTGTCCGCGATGTTGCAGGACGATCAGCCCGTCATAGAGGGACTGGTTGACCGCGCTATGCCCAACGACACCAATTATTCCGCACATCTTGCTTCCTCAAACCACATAGTCCGCCCACTGAGTGTAGCACCCATAAGATGTCAATACCTGAAACCCGCGGCCACGTCGCGGGGAAGAAATTCCGTCATCCATATTGCGATGGCCTCGAAGTTGTCCATCAACAGCGAGTCCTGCCACCAGTCCGCGCGTGGCACCGGCGTCAGACCCAGCAACAGCACCACCACCGACACCAGTGCCACACCGCGCAGAAAACCGAACAGCACGCCGGCAAAACGATCCAGATTGGTCAGACCGGTACGCTTGATGAGCTGGTTGACGAAAAAATTCACCACGAAGGACACCAGCAGGGTGAGCACGAAAAGAATGGCGAAGGCGGTGATGAGTCGAAACGTGGGGTCCGCGATGACCTTGACCCACAACTGTGCAAACCGGGTCATGAAGGTCAGTGCCACCCAGAAAGCCACGATCCAGCCCACCAGCGACAGGGCCTCCTTGGCAAAACCACGCACCAGGCTGACAAAGGTGGAAAGCAGAATGATGACGATAATTACGAGATCGATCCAGGTCATGGAGTTTCCATCCGCCGTCTACCATGCGTCTCCCTCAGGGATGCCGGACGACAAAGCCCTCGAGTTTGAGTTTCTTCGCGACTGCTGCGCGCAGGGTTTCGGCCTGCGTGCGTTTGCCCACCGGACCCACGCGCACGCGGAAACGCCGCCCGTCGCGCGTGGTGACGGCCTCGGCAAAGGCATCGAAACCGGCCTTGCGAAGTTGATCGCGCAATTTCAGTGCGCGCGCACGCTCGGCGAAACTGCCCACCTGTACCGCCCAGGAGAGGGGATCGGCGGCAGGACCCGGCGCGGCGGCGGGGGGTGTTTCCGGTTTGGAAGGTCTGGCGGGCGCCGGCAGCGGCGCGGGATCCTCGGCCACGGCGGCGGCTGGTGACTGTTCATCCACCAGTGTGCGGACTTCCGTGGGGGGTGGCGGTGGTGGCAACTGGTGGTCCGGTTGCGCGCTACCCAGTTCGGCCAGGGCCTCCGACTTGTCGGGAATATTGGTGCCAAACAGCGGAACGCCGCGGTCGCCCTCGCCCCCCAGGAACATGGGGATGAAGATCACCCCCAGGGCCACCAGCACGATCGCGCCGACGAGGCGTTGTTTGAGCGAAGTCTCTTGTTTCGACACGGAAAACCACGATGCCACTAAAATCCCATTATAACAGCCCGGGCTGCCGGGTGCTAAAGCCCCGTGGCACGGAGCCGACCGGCCTCGCCGACCAGCGGGAAACTGCCGAACACCAGTACCACGGCTTGCGCCTCCGCCCCGGCCGCCGCCGTCATGGCCTCTGCCAGCGTGGCGTGCTGACTCATCACCGCTGACGGCAGGCCGAGGCGCGTGGCCAGCGTCGCGGTGTCGGTGCCACGCTCACCCGCGGTGGGCACCAGATGCCAGTGCGCCACCAGCCCCTGCAGCTGAGCCGCCATGGCCGCCACGTCCTTGTTGCGCAGGGCGCCGAACACCGCCTGCACCGCGCGACCACCGGTAAAGGCCCGCAGGTTCTCCGCCAGCGCCGCCACCGCCTGCGGATTATGCGCCACATCGAAGATCCAGGTCGCGGCGGCATCCTGCTCGACCTGGAAACGCCCCGGCAGGCGCGCCGCCTGCAGGCCCTCGCGGATATGCGCCTGGCTGAGGTAGAAACGCTCACCAAGCGCCTGCACGGCCATCAGTACACCGGCGGCATTGCGTAGCTGGTGCGCACCGCGCAGGCCGGGCCATGGCAGAGCACGACGCACCTGTCCGGGCCCCAGCCAGTCCCAGCCGTCGTCACGGGGTATGGCATGGAAATCTTCCCCGATGGCATACAGGGGCGCGCCCAGCGCCTCGGCGGTATCGCGTATCGCCTGCGGCATGTCCGCGTCACTGCATACCACGGGGCGGATGGCACGCAGGATCCCCGCCTTCTCGCGCGCGATGGTCTCGCGATCGTCGCCGAGGTAATCCTGGTGATCCAGATCGATGGCGGTCACCAGCGCCACGTCGGGCGCGATGATATTGACCGCATCCAGGCGCCCGCCAAGGCCCACCTCGAGGATGGCGATATCGAGAGCGGCATCAAAAAAGATGTCCAGCGCCGCCAGCGTGCCGAACTCGAAGTAGGTCAGGGAAACCGGCTCGTCGCCCTGCTGGCGGGCAACATCCACGCGCGCGAAGGCCGCGCACAGCGTCGCGTCATCCACTGGCGCGCCGTCGATACAGATGCGTTCGTTGTAGCCAAACAGATGCGGCGAGGTATAGGTGCCGACGCGGTAACCCGCGGCCCCGAGGATGGCCGCCAGCATGGCGACACTGGATCCCTTGCCGTTGGTACCGGCCACCGTGACCACGGCAAACGGCGGTGGTGTCGTGCGCAGATTGCGAAACACCGTGCGCACACGCTCCAGCCCCAGATCGATGGTGGCGGGATGCAACCCCTCCTGCCAGCGCAACCAGTCATCGAGCGTATCGAAACGGGGATTGGGATCAATCATAAGGAAGATGGAAAGCACGCAGGACGGGACGAATCGCCCGTACCCCTCGCTACTCGCACCTCGCCCCTGCCGGTGCGAACACCGGCTAAGGTGCCGGCTGGCGCGTGAGCATGGTCAGCAGGCTGGCCATCTTGTCGCGCATGTCACGGCGATCGACGATCATGTCGATGGCGCCATGCTCGAGCAGGAACTCGGAGCGCTGGAAACCTTCGGGCAGGGTCTCGCGTACGGTCTGTTCGATGACGCGCGGTCCGGCGAAACCAATCAGTGCATTGGGTTCGGCGACATTGATGTCGCCCAGCATGGCGAAGCTGGCCGATACGCCACCCATGGTGGGATCGGTCAATACCGAAATGTAGGGGATACCGCGCTTGCTCAACATGGCCAGCGCGGCGCTGGTCTTGGCCATCTGCATGAGCGAGAACAGTGCCTCCTGCATGCGTGCGCCACCACTGGCGGAAAAGCAGATCAATGGAATGTTGTGCTCGATGCAGGTATCCACCGCGCGCACGAAACGCTCACCCACCACCGCGCCCATGGAGCCACCCATGAAACGGAACTCGAAGGCGCAGGCAACCAGGGGCACACCCTTGACGCGGCCCATCATGGCAATGAGGGCATCCTTTTCGTCGGTGGCTTTCTGCGCCTGGGCAAGGCGGTCCCGGTACTTCTTCAGATCACGAAACTTGAGCACGTCCTTCGGCGCCAGTTCGGCGCCGATCTCCTCGCGCGGATCTTCATCGAGAAACTGGTCGAGACGCTGACGCGCGCCGAGGCGCATGTGGTGATCACACTTGGGACAGACGTTGAGATTGCGTTCCAGCTCGGCGCGATAGAGCACCGCGTTACAGGCACTGCACTTGGACCACAGGCCCTCGGGGATACTTTTCTTGCTGCTGGTCTCGGTGCGAATACGTGACGGAAGTAGTTTGGTAAACCAGTTCATGCCTGTTCCAACCTCGCTGTATCGCCACTGTCCAGAGCCTGGCGAATGTCTTTGAGCAGGGCCACGATGTGCTGCGTGGCGGTATCCATTTTATCCGAATATTGCTCGATTTGCCGCACTATCGCGCTGCCCACCACAACCGCATCGGCAAACGGTGCCACGGCACGCGCCGAGTCGGCATCCTTGATGCCAAAACCCACGCCGACGGGAATGTCGGTCATCGCACGGATGTGGGACACGCGCCGCCCCACCTCTTCGGTATCCAGATTGCCCGCACCGGTCACGCCCTTGAGCGCCACGTAATAGATGAAGCCACTGGCCGCATCGATGACCTTGCGGATGCGTGCATCATTGGTAGTGGGTGCCAGCAGAAAGATGGGATCGATGCCCTGCGCCAGCAGTTCGCGGCGAAAGTCCTCGGCCTCTTCGGGCGGCATGTCCACGGTGATGACACCATCGACACCGGCAGCCGCGGCGGCGGTGGCAAACTCGGCATAACCCATGACCTCGATGGGATTGAGATAACCCATGACAATCACCGGCGTGGCGGTGTCCTGCTGCCGAAATGCGCGCACCATGTCCAGGACATCATGCAGGGAGGTGTGATGTTCGAGTGCACGTTCGTTGGCCAACTGGATGACCGGGCCGTCGGCCATGGGATCGGAAAACGGTACACCCAGTTCGAGCAGGTCCGCACCCGCCTCGACCATGGCGTGCATCAGTGGCACCGTCACCTCGGGGCGGGGATCACCGGCGGTGACATAGGGCACCAGCGCGGTGCGCCCATCACGGCGCAGGGCCGCAAATCTGTCCGTAATACGACTCACAGGCTGATCCCCTCCAGTGCCGCCACGGTATGGATGTCCTTGTCGCCGCGACCGGACAGATTGACCACGATGTGCTGCTCGGGCTTCATCCCTGCCGCCAGTTTGGCCGCATAAGCCAGTGCATGGCTGGATTCCAGCGCCGGGATGATGCCCTCCACGCGCGTCAGAGTATGGAAGGCCTCGAGCGCCTCGTCATCGGTAATGGCCACATAGTTGGCGCGCCCGCTGTCCTTGAGCCAGGCGTGTTCCGGCCCGACGCCCGGATAGTCGAGCCCGGCCGACACCGAGTGGGTATGAATGATCTGCCCGTCATCGTCTTCCATCAGGTAGGTGCGGTTGCCATGCAACACACCGGGACGACCGGCGCACAGCGGTGCCGCATGATGGCCCGTCTCAAGCCCCTCGCCGGCGGCCTCGACACCGTACATGGCCACCTCGGTATCCTCGATGAAGGGATAGAACAGGCCGATGGCATTGGAACCGCCGCCCACGCAGGCCACCAGCGCATCCGGCAGGCACCCCGCCTGTGCGAGGATCTGCGCGCGCGCCTCGCGGCCGATGACGGCCTGGAAATCGCGCACCATGGCCGGATAGGGGTGCGGCCCGGCGACGGTACCGATGATATAGAAGGTATTGTCCACGTTGGTGACCCAGTCACGCATGGCCTCGTTGAGGGCATCCTTGAGCGTGCGCGAGCCCGACTCCACCGGTACCACCGTGGCGCCGAGCAGTTTCATGCGATAGACGTTGATGGCCTGGCGCTGGATGTCCTCGGCGCCCATGTAAACCACGCATTCCAGTCCGAGGCGCGCCGCCACCGTGGCAGTGGCCACACCATGCTGGCCCGCGCCGGTCTCGGCGATGATGCGCGTCTTGCCCATGCGTTTGGCCAGCAGGGCCTGACCGACGGTGTTGTTGACCTTGTGCGCGCCGGTGTGATTGAGGTCCTCGCGCTTGAGCCAGATCTGCGCGCCACCCACGTCCCCACTCCAGCGCCGCGCCAGGTACAGCGGCGAGGGCCGCCCCACGTAGTGGTGCAGTTCGTCGTCCAGTTCGGCGACGAAATCGGCGTCGCCCAGATAGTGCTCCCAGGCCTCGCGCAGCTCTTCGAGCGGCGCCATCAGGGTCTCGGAGACGAACAGCCCGCCGTAGGGACCAAAGTGGCCGCGTGCGTCGGGCATGGCGTAATGCTCGCCGTGTTTTTCAGCCTGTGCCAAGTTTGTTTACCTCGTGCATGAATGCGCGCATCCGTTCACTGTCCTTGATCCCCTTCTCCGCCTCGATACCACCGCTGACATCCACCGCCCACGGCCGCACGCGGGCGATGGCCTCGGCCACGTTGTCCGCGTCCAGCCCGCCGGCGAGGATCAGGGGCATATCCAGCCCGGTGGGAATACAGTCCCAGTCGAAGGTCTCGCCAGTGCCGCCGGGGCGCCCGGCCTGGTAGGTATCCAGCAATATGCCCCGCGCGCCGGCGTAGAGCTTGCAGAACCCCGCGATATCGGGCGTCTGTTCGCCCCCGTTGTCGATCCGCATGGCCTTGATGTACGGGCGCCCATAGCGGGCACACTCCTCGGGCGTCTCGGTGCCGTGGAACTGCAGCAGGTCCAGCCCCACCTCGGCGATGGCGGTCTCGATGTGGGCCTCGCCCGCATCCACGAACAGCCCCACGGTGGTGACGAACGGCGGCAGCGCCGCGCTGATGGCCTTTGCCGTGGCGATGGGGACATGGCGAGGACTGGCGTCATAGAACACCAGACCGATGGCATCCACACCCAGCCGAGCGGCCTCGCGTGCATCCTGCTCGCGCGTGATACCGCAGTATTTTACCCGTGTTCGTGACATGGAGGGCAGTTTCCCGTCTCTCACCAGTTGTTTGCCGACCCGCGGCCCAAAGCCCGCAACCCTACCAGACCGCCGGCGGCGGTGAAAGCACCGGCAGACCGAAGTCAGGCGGGTACTGCACCCCCACCAGGTACAGGCCGCAGGCCGGTGCCGTGACCCCGCCAAGGGTGCGATCACGCCGCGCCAGCACCTCGGCGCTCCATGCCACGTCCTGCTCGCCACTGCCAATGGCCATCAGCACCCCGGCGATGTTGCGCACCATGTGATGCAGGAAGCCGTTGGCCTCCAGGTCCAGTACGATGAACTCGCCGTGGCGCGCCACGTCCAGCCGGTAGAGGGTACGTACCGGGCTCTTCGCCTGGCAGGCCTGGGCACGGTAGGCATTGAAATCGTGCTCACCCAGCAACGGGCGGGCGGCAGCCTGCATGCGCACCACATCCAGTGGTCGGTAGGCCCAGGCCACGCGATGCTGCAGAAAAGTGGGCCGTACCGGGCGGTTGAAGATCACATAGCGATACCGGCGTCGTTGCGCCGAAAAGCGGGCATGAAAATCCGCGCTCACCGGCTTCGCCCACAGCACCGCCACCGATTTTGGCAGGTTGGCATTGGTGCCCATGACCCAGGAACGTTCAGTGCGCTCGGCGGTGGTATCGAAGTGCACTACCTGGCCCATGCCGTGGACCCCGGTATCGGTGCGCCCGGCGCAGATCACCCGCAGTGGCTGATCGGCCACCTTCGTCAGGGCGCGCTCCAGCGCCTCCTGCACCGACGGACTGTGGTCCTGGTACTGCCAGCCGCAGAACGGATGACCGTCGTATTCCACCCCCATGGCGATACGCATTTGCCGCTATCCTGCCTGCCACGCGCCAGCACGTACGGCGTGGTGGTCTGAGGGGGACATCTTCATGGCCAGGGCTTCTCTGTATTTCCGGGGCTTCCAGACAACTGTGCCGGCGGTAAGGCCGGCACAGGATCGTAGCGTGACAGGCGGTGCGGGCCTAGACGATCTGCTGCATCAGTTGCTGGGCTTCCTGTTTCTGCGTGTCGTCGCCCTCGGCCAGCACTTCGCCGAGAATGCTGCGCGCACCCTCCGGGTCGCCCATGTCGATGTAGGCCTTGGCCAGGTCCAGCTTGGTGCCCACTTCGTCGATGGCCGAATCCAGATCCACTTCACCCGCATCGGTGGCATCCATACCGAGATCGATGAGTGAATCCTCGGAGGTGCCGGCCGGGGTATCGAGGTTGAGTTCACCCAGGTCCAGCTCCTGGCTCTGCGCGGCCATGCCCATGTCGAACTCCTGACTGGCGGCGGGGGCGTTCATCTCCAGATCGAACTCCTCGCTCATGGCCGGCTTGCCGGCATCCACGTCGAACTCCTCGCTCTTCGCCGGTTCACCCAGGTCCAGACCAATATTGAAAGCCTCGCTGGGTTCGGATTCGCGTTCCGTATCCAGCTGGATCTCGGCGCTGCTCTCCTCGCCCGGGGCATCGAGGTTGAATTCGACCGCTTCGTCACCAGTGGCGAATGCTTCGGTAGGCGCCTCGATGCCCGCATCGGTGGGCGTGGCATCCAGGCTGAAATCCAGACCGCCGTCGTCACCGCCCACGGCCGGCTGCGCCGCCGTGGCCTCGAGGTTGAAGTCCAGACCCTCGTCACCGCCCCCGGTCTGAGTGGTGGGCGCATCGCCGGCGTTGGCCAGGTCGGCGGCGTCGAAAATGCCGGTCTCCAGGCCGATATCCATGATCTCGCTCTCGGTCATGTCACCCCCCTCACCGCCGGTGGCCACGGCATCGGCTGCCACGGGCGGGGTACCGGCACCGCTGAAGAGCGGGTTATCCGGCGCCAGCTCGCCTCCCATGCCGGCAACCTTCTCCCAGGCCGGATCGTCGGTGCTGCCACCGAGGGCCGCATAGAGTTCTTCGGCGGCATTTTCGAAAGCGGGCTTGTTCTTGGTGGTGTAGTAGAGCTCGATGAGCTTGAGCTTGAGTTCCTTGCGCTGTGGATCGGCACTGATGGCGTCCTTGAGACGCTCCTCGGCGGCCTCGTAACGGCCATAGGCCATGAACACGTCGGCCTCCGTGATGGGATCCACTTCGGAATCCTCGGCCTGAATGGCGTTCATGCCGCTGATGGCGAAATCGCTGAGGAAGGAGGACTCCTCCTGCGAGGCGGGCTCCGAGGGCGTACCCTCGCTCGCCGGTGCTGCCGCGCTCTCACCCATGAGAATACTTTCGTCGCCACTACCGGCGCGACGACGGATGAGCAGGAACACCAGTAGCAGCAGGACGATAACCACCGCGCCGATGGCAGCCAGCATGATGGGGCTGTCCAGCAGGCCAGCGAAGAAGCCGGTGATGGACGCCAGGATGGCGCCGACCATATCGGGCTCGGCACCCCCTGCCGGGGCCTCGGGAGCGGCCTCGGGACCTTCGCCGGCGACGGCATCGACACCCTCGCTGCCAGGTTCGATCATGGCCTCCTGCGGCATCTCTTCCGGTGTCCCCTCGGCGACGGGAGCGCCTTCCATGCCGGTGGCAGGCAGGACTTCCTCACCGGCCGGGGCAATCTCTTCCACCGCTTCCACGGCAGCCTCCGCACCGGGCACATCGGCAGCCGGGGCCTCGGTCTCAGGAGCCGGTTGCGGCTCGGCCTGCGCGTCAGCCTCGGCGACGACAGTCGGTTGTTCCTCGACCACCTCGGGCGGGGCCGCGGCGGCTTCGTTGATACGTGAGAGTTCGGCCTGCAGGGCGGCCAGTTCGCTGGACTCCACCGACACTACGCGCTGCAGACGGTCGATCTCGTCGAGCAGGGTCTGCAGGTTGGCCAGTTGTTCCGGCCGGGCATTGGGATCGGCCTTGGCACGGTTGAGCGCCTGCTCCACTTCATCGCGCAGCGTAATGAGGACCGTGTTCTGGGCCTCCACTTCCTCGGCTGTGCCAGCGGTCGCGCTCGGCTCGCCACCCGGGGTCTCCAGCACCAGCTCACCTTCAGGCTGGGCCGTGGCCACGTCGGCAGGGGCCGGTTCCGGCTCGGCGGCAATGATCGGCTGCGGCTCGGCCTCCACGGCAGCCACCGACTCGCGGTATTCGTTCCAGGCCGCAGTCTGGCGCTGGTACTCTTCGGCCGCCTCCGCCGCGCTCATGTTATAGAGCAGGGTGGGATCGCTGATGCGCATCACATGGCCCACCTTGAGGCGATGGATATTGCCCTCCGCGAAGGCCTCGGGGTTGGCGTTGTAGAGCGCCATCATGACCTGGTAGATGGTGACCGAGTCATCGGGCCGCAGCTTGGCGGCGATGCTCCACAGGTTGTCACCCTCGCGGGTGATACCGTAGTCCAGTTCGCCGGTGACCGGCGGTTCCATACCCGGCTCGGCGCCCGGCTCGATGGCCTCGCCGGAACGGGCCACGTCGATGGCCGGCTCGGCATAATCGGCTTCGCTGGGTTCACGATACGGCGTCAGGGGGATCAGCGGGAACAGCCCGTCTTCCTCGGCGAAGGTCTGGCCCCCGGATTCCGGCAGGGGCTCGGGCATGGGTTCCGAGACGGGCTCAGGGACCAGCTCGGGCTCCGGTAATGGTTCCGGTGCTGCCTGCGCAGCGGGCTCGGGGGCCATTTCAGGCTCGGGCAACGGCTGGGGCTCCGGCTCGGCGGCCGCCACGTCCGGACCCAGCAGTTCACCGGACGGACCCGGCTCGGGCACCAGTTCAGGTTCCGGCAGGGGCTGCGGCGCGGGTTCAGGTGTCAGATCCGCGCTGGGTGGTACCAGCGGCTCAGGCTGGGGCTCGCGCGGGATGGGCTCGGGCAACGGCGCCGGTGCGGCACGTGTTTCGGGGGCCAGTTCCGGCTCCGGCAGGGGTTCGGGGATACGCTGCACCGGTTCCGGCGCGGTCGTTTCGGGGGCCTGTACCAGGGTCGGCTGGCGGCGGAACAGGTCCGGTGGATCCAGCAGGACGGTGTACTCGCGCAACATGCGGCCGTTGGGCCAGTCCATTTCCAGCAGGAAGTTGATGAAGGGTTCACGTACCCGCTCGCGGGTGGTGAGGTGGATATAGTAGCCGCCGCTGTCACGACGTCTGACCTTGAATTTGATCTTGGAGAGAAAGGCGGGCCGGTCGATACCGGCACGGATGAAGGCCTCCTTGGGCGCCATGCTCACCGACAGTGCCGGGATATCCGCGGCGGTAGCACCGAGCAGGTCGATCTCTGCATCCAGTGGTTCGTTGAGGGCCGAGTTCAGCTTGATGCTGCCAAAACCCACCGAGTAGACCGAGGTGGGGACCAGGATCAGGGCCATCATGGCCAGCACGATGGCCACCTGGCGCACCGTTTTTACCCCCATGCCAATACGCGGGCTATCCCCCGCCTCCCTGGCAAACCACAAGGAAATCAGTTTGTTGCTCATAGACTTGGGCCCACAAAACTAGAATAATCTTTATAAATATGCGTTAACTATAGCTTACAAATAGCCTTTTACCAAAATTTCCGTGCTTTGAACAGCGGCAGGGTGCAAAAGGCATTTTCCGGGCACCCGGCCTCGCCAGGTCCTCCTGCAGGGGGTTATCGACAGGAGCCGAACAAAAATTAGCCACTCCATTTCCCTGCCCCGGCGCACCAGCTCACCATGCTGGCCAGGCAGGTAACTTCCGGCCGGCCCTTTCCCCACCCTGCCGCGCCGAGGACGGCGCCGCGGGTGATCTTCCGGGCGCGATCGTTAGCGGGACTGGAGAATGCGCAACATGCGCCGCAGGGGTTCGGCCGCGCCCCACAGGAGCTGGTCGCCGACGGTGAAGGCCGACAGGTATTCCCCGCCCATGGAGAGCTTGCGCAGGCGCCCCACCGGCACCGTCAGAGTGCCGGTAACCGCCGCCGGGGTCAGCTCGCGGATAGTGGCCTCGGGTTCGTTGGGCACCACCTTCACCCAGTCGTTGGCGGCAGCGAGCATGGCGTGGATCTCGTCGAGCCCCACGTCCTTCTTCAGCTTGATGGTCAGGGCCTGGCTGTGGCAGCGCATGGCACCGATGCGCACGCACAGGCCGTCGATGGGCACCGGGCTGTCGCTGCGCCCGAGGATCTTGTTGGTCTCCACCTCGGCCTTCCATTCCTCGCGGCTCTGACCCGAATCCAGCGGTGAATCGATCCAGGGGATGAGGCTCGCCGCCAGCGGCACCGGCCACTGTTCGGTCGGATAATCGTCGCTGCGCAGGAAGTCGGTGACGCGACGATCGATGTCGAGGATGGCGGTGGCGGGATCGTCGTTGAGCTCCTTCACATGGTCGTGAATGGCGCCCATCTGGCGGATCAACTCGCGCATGTTCTGCGCCCCGGCTCCCGAGGCGGCCTGGTAGGTCATGGGGGTGATCCACTCCACCAGGTCGGCGTCG
>DRKU01000163.1 GCA_011051615.1 Gammaproteobacteria bacterium | reverse complement strand
GCTAACCGCACCGCCACCGTCAATATTCAGGTAACCCGTACCAGAGACGCCAACAGTAAGGTTGCCACTACTGGCCCAGCTTGAACCCGGCCCGCTGACTGTGGCCGTACCTGTACCGCCAGCGTTGAGGCCAAGATAGCCGTAGGCATTGCTAACCGCACCGCCAACCTCAATAACTAGGTAACCCGCACCGGAGGCCCCAACAGTGAGGTTGTCACTACTGGCCCAGCTTGAGCCTGACCCACTGACCGTTGCCGTCCCGGCACCGCCAGAGTAGAGGCCAAGATTAGCATGGGCATTGCTAACCGCACCGCCACCGTCAATATTCAGGTAACCCGTACCAGAGGCGCCAACAGTAAGGTTGCCACTACTGGCCAAGCTTGAGCCTGACCCACTAACCGTGGCTGTCCCGGTGCTGCCAGTGTTGGCACCCAGAACGCCAGCGGCATCAGTAACCACGCCGCCACTGGCAACATTCAGAACGCCAGTACCAGAAGCACCGACAACAAGGTCACCGGTGTTGGTCCAGCTTGACCCCGACCCGCTGACCGTGGCGTTACCAACACCACCAGCGATGGCGCCCAGAACGCTATCAACATTGGTAACCATGCCACTACCATCGATATTTAGCGTACCGGCACCAGAGTTGCCGACATAAAGTGTACCGCTGGAAAGCGTCGCCGTATTACTGACCGTAAAACTGCCGCTACCGGATGCCGTGTTACCTAGAACAAGGCTATTGGTAACGCTGTGCGTGCCTCCCGTTTGATCGACAGCCCCGCTACCGGTATCGCCTACGATTTCGCCCAGTGTATCCAAATTATCCTTAGTCTGACTCAGGGTCATGGTGCCGGCGCCGGTGGCATTGATCGTCAGGGAGTTCAGCACGGCTGACGGATAGGCCGTGTTCCAGTAGTACACCGAATAGTCGACATCACTGGCATTGTAGAGATAGACATTGTCGCCCGCGACGGGTTGAGCCGTACCATCAAGCGGTCCACCGAAGGTGGCGCTCCAGCAATTGTAGTCCCACCAGTCAGTGCCACAATCTGTATAAGACCAGTATTTTTCGGCCGCCTGCGCGGAAAATGTCGTGGTTGTTAATGCCAGTCCTAATACGATTTTCCCGCCCCTTGTCAACCCCGTTGTTTTTTTCGAGTCCATTTTTTTGCCCCCTTCGAAATATAACGCCATGCCGATTCGGCGTGACGCAGGTGTACCCGAGAAACACCCCGGCACGATTGGTGCCGCGACTGCGGAATTTAAGATACTCCCGCCGGGGTTTCATGAAGGTTACAGGTTCGGTTACAGTCACGAGTCGTAACATATCTGTATCGGGAGAAAAAATGTTCTTTGCTCTCACACCAAGCCAGCCTGAACCATGACTGGCACGCCACTTCACCAGCAAGTCATCCTGAATCCAGAGCAAGTTATCACCGATCCTGCCAATGGCTACCCGGTTTTCCGGTCAGCCAGAGCCTATCCGGCACGGCGACACAAAGAATCCTTGTCCTGACCGAATGACCACGGTATCGGAGTCGGTATTGTTTTGAACGGGTCGGGGAAACAGACCCGGAGGTGACTCAGAGGGTGACGGCCTACTCTGGGGCAATGGGGTAAACCAGATGAGCCGTGAAGCCTGGCAAATACCTATCGGCGATCCGGTTGAGAAGGGTGTACTCGGGGCCGAAGTTAGTCAGTGCCAGACATTGCTAACCAGTGCCGGTCATTCCCACTCGATGGTGCCGGGGGGCTTGCCGGTGATGTCGTAGACGACGCGGGAGATGCCGGGAATCTCGTTGACGATGCGGCGCGAAACCTCGTCGAGGAACTCGTAGGGCAGATGCGCCCAGCGGGCGGTCATGAAGTCGATGGTCTCCACGGCCCTGAGTGCCACCACGTGATCGTAGCGGCGGCCGTCGCCGGTCACGCCCACTGACTTCACCGGCAGGAAGACGGCGAAGGCCTGGCTGACCTTGTCGTAGAGATCGTGCTCGCGCAGAGCCTGGATGAAGATATGGTCGGCCAGGCGCAGGGTGTCGGCATATTCCTTCTTCACCTCGCCCAGAATGCGCACGCCCAGGCCGGGACCGGGGAAGGGATGGCGATAGACCATGTCGTAGGGCAGGCCCAGTTCCACGCCCAGCTTGCGCACCTCGTCCTTGAACAACTCGCGCAGCGGCTCACAGAGCTTGAGATTCATGTGCTCGGGCAACCCGCCCACATTGTGGTGGGACTTGATGAGATGGGCCTTGCCCGTCCGGCTGCCTGCCGACTCGATGACATCAGGATAGATGGTGCCCTGCGCCAGCCACTCGGCGTTCTTCAGCTTGTCGGCCTCCTCCTCGAACACCTCCACGAACAGGTTGCCGATGATCTTGCGCTTCTGCTCGGGATCGGTGACGCCCTTCAGGGCGTGCAGGAAGCGATGCTCGGCATCCACCCGAATCACCCGCACGCCCATGTGCTCGGCGAAGGTGGCCATGACCTGGTCGCCTTCCTGGTAGCGCAGCAGGCCGTTGTCCACGAACACGCAAGTCAACTGGTCGCCGATGGCGCGGTGCAGCAGGGCCGCAACCACCGACGAATCCACGCCGCCGGAAAGACCCAGCAGCACCTCGTCCGTCCCCACCTGCTCCCGTATGTGCTGAATACTGTCCTCGATGATGTTCCCTGGCGTCCACAGGGCCTCGCAGCCGCAGATGTCGATCACGAAGCGCTGCAGGATGCGCCCGCCCTGCCGGGTATGGGTCACTTCCGGATGGAACTGCACGCCGTAAAAGCCGCGCTCGTCGTCGGCCATGCCGGCAATGGGCGCGGCCTCGGTACTGGCCATCAGCTTGAAACCTGGCGGCAGTTCCACCACCCGGTCGCCGTGACTCATCCAGACGTCCAGCAATCCCCAACCCTCGGGGCTGGTATGGTCCTCGATGTCTTGCAGCAGGCGGCTGTGGCCGCGCGCCCGCACCTGGGCATAGCCATATTCGTGGCGGTCGGCAGATTCCACCTTGCCACCAAGCTGCGCGGCCATGGTCTGCATGCCATAGCAGATGCCGAGCACCGGCACGCCGAGTTCGAACACTGCCTGGGGGGCGCGCGGTGCCTCTTCCCCCGTCACCGTCTCCGGCCCGCCGGAGAGAATGACACCACGGGGCGCGAAATCGCGCACCTCCTGGTCGGTGATGTCCCAGGGGTGAATCTCGCAATAGACGCCGATCTCGCGCACCCGGCGCGCGATGAGCTGGGTGTACTGGGATCCGAAGTCGAGGATCAGGATGCGGTGGGCATGAATGTCGGTCATGTCGGATTACACCCGGTAATTGGGTGCTTCCTTGGTGATCTGCACGTCGTGGACGTGGCTCTCCTGCATGCCAGCGTTGGTCACCCGCACGAACTCCGGCTTGGTGCGCATTTCGTCGATGGTGCGGCAGCCGGTGTAGCCCATGCTGGAACGCAGACCGCCCAGAAGCTGGTGAATGACCGGCTGCAACGGGCCCTTGTAGGGCACCCGGCCCTCGATACCCTCCGGCACCAGCTTGTCCGCCTCGCTGCCCTCCTGAAAATAGCGGTCGCTGGAACCCTGCTGACCGGCCATGGCACCGAGCGAACCCATGCCGCGGTAGGACTTGTAGGAACGCCCCTGGAACAGCTCCACCTCGCCCGGCGCCTCCTCTGTGCCGGCGAACATGCTGCCCACCATAATGGAATAGGCGCCGGCCACGATGGCCTTGGCCATGTCGCCCGAATAGCGGATACCGCCGTCGGCGATCACCGGGATGCCGGTGCCCTCCAGCGCTGCCGCCACGTTGGCCACGGCGGTGATCTGTGGCACGCCCACGCCGGCGACGATGCGGGTGGTGCAGATGGAACCGGGGCCGATGCCGACCTTGACCGCATCGGCTCCCGCTTCGGCCAGCGCCTTGGCCGCGGCTGCGGTGGCGATGTTGCCGCCGATGACCTGCACCTTGGGGAAGTTCTCCTTGACCCACTTCACCCGGTCCAGCACCCCCTGGGAGTGGCCATGGGCCGTATCGACCACGATGACGTCCACCCCAGCGGCCACCAGCGCCTCGACCCGCTCGTCGGTGCCAGCGCCCACACCTACGGCCGCGCCGCAGCGCAACCGGCCCGCCTC
>DRKU01000162.1 GCA_011051615.1 Gammaproteobacteria bacterium | reverse complement strand
TCGAGCTGTATGCTGGAGCCCTCGACCCAGGCGCGACCGATCTTTTCACTGCCCGTGACCTTCAGATCGCGCACCCGGCCCTTGCGGAAAACGATCTCCACTCGCGCCGTACTCTCCATATTGGTATGACACTGTTCCAGCCTGACCCAGCCATCACTCAGGCTGCGCGGCACGATGGCGAAGATATTCTGGTGGTGGTGCAGGCCGCTGTCCGGCGCGGGGGTGAGGAATTCCAGTGTTTCCCCGGCGGGACCACCGGAGGCCCGTGGGGGCCCGAACTCGTCGCTCTGGAACCAGCGTTCCAGCTCTTCCGGACTGATCTCGTCTGCTGCGCCGACACTGGGCAGCAGGATAAAAACAACGAGAATCAGGCGCTTGAGTATGCTGTTACGGGGACTGCTGGGCATGAAACCACCTGCTGGGGACACCTTACAGACAAGCTTAACCCAAACCCGCGGTACTGGCATCCAGCGGGCACCCACGGGCCGGGAAGTGACGTATAATCCCCGCCTCGGCAGTCATTCACCGCAAGCGGTTACAGTCACCTTGAGTACATCCCCCACCCTCGACTGGCAGGAAATCGACCATGTCCTGCTGGACATGGACGGCACCCTGCTGGACCTGCACTTCGACAACTATTTCTGGCGCCAGCATGTGCCGCTGCGCTACGCGGAGAAATACGAGCTCGAGCTGGACGAGGCCAAACAGAAACTGTTCCCCGTGTTTCGCTCCGTGGAAGGCACCATCGACTGGTATTGCGTCGACTACTGGACCGAGACTCTCGGCCTCGATATCGCCGAGCTCAAGCGCGAAGTGGATCATCTCATTGCGGTCCACCCCACGGTGCTGCCGTTTCTGGAGGCGGTGCGTGAGAGCGGGCGCAAATCCGTCCTCGTCACCAATGCCCACCACAAGGCCCTGACCCTGAAGATGGAACGCACCGGCCTCGACCAGCATCTGGATCTGATCATCTGCGCCCATGACTTCGGTGTGCCCAAGGAGGAGCAGGCCTTCTGGCATGCGCTGCGCAAGGAGGTGGATTTCGATCCACAGCACAGCCTGCTCATCGACGACAGCCTGCCGGTGCTGCGCTCGGCACGCCAGTACGGCATCGGTGAGCTGCTGGCGGTCTATCAGCCGGACACGAAGGAGCCGCGCCGCGAGATCACCGAGTTCCCCGCCATCCACGGCTTCGATGAGATCATGCCCGGAAAACAGGTTCGAGGGGCGAGTAGCGAGGGCTGAGGAACTACCCCCCTCACCCCACCCCTCTCCCCCCAATGGGGGGAGAGGGGGAGCTTGTAACACGTAGTCCGAGAGAACCGTTTCGAGTGGCGAGGACTGAGGTTTGGAGCCCCTGCCCCCGGGGGGCACCGAGGGCCCGGAGTGGGGGAGGAATGATAAGCCTGGTAAAACCGTCCCCTCCCCCTCAGGGGGACGGCTACAGGGAGAAGGTGAGACCGACGGTCGAGAAGCTGGCCTGGGCCATGTAGCCGTTAGAGCGAAGCACGACTGCAGGGATGCAGGAGGTAGAGCAACGCAGGACGCAGTTGCCGAGGATGCCCGAGCCGAGGGACAGGGAGAGGGGATCAGAATCGTCACCCCCCTCACCCCAACCCTCTCCCCCAATGGGGGGAGAGGGGGAAGTTTGTAAAGATGGCCCGGGCGCAAGCCCGGGAAGGCCTATTTCTTGTCGAAGCGCTGATCCCAGTTCTTGAAGCGTTTGCGGCAATATTTGAGCAGGGAGTGGTAACCGTCGAAGAACAGTTCGAAGCCTTCCTCGGCCGGCGAATCGTATTCGCAGTAATCGTTGTCATACTCACGGCACACCGCCGGACGGGTTTCGTAGATCTGACAACGCCCGTTGTCACCGATGAACTGGCAGCGATTGAGTACCAGCAGAAACCAGCCGTCCTCGTCCTTGTAGGCCTGTACACCCTCATGCGTGAGTTGCCACAGCAGGTGGTCGAAATCATCCTTGCTGCGCGGTGCATCGATGGACTGGGTAATATAGCTGCAACAGCGCGTACCAATGCAGAAACCGCACTTGTTTTCGCTTGTCATTTCCGACTCGATGCGCCAGACTTTTCTTCGATCTTCGGTTAGCATGATCAGACTGGGTACCCGGGATTGTTCGTGATCTGTCCCACAAACGAATTATATCAGGCCATAAACTGGCTGTGGCGACTTTCCTGACGACGCCGGTTCCCGGCTGGCTGGCAGCGCGATGAAAAAAGTCCACATCAGGCACAACCTTCGCGATCACCCCGAGTTCGCCCAGGGCATCATCCGCCTCGGCATCTGGACATTCTGGTCCGTCTTCATGGGTATCAGTCTCTACAGTGATGGAGACTTCGACGGTCTGCGCAACCTCGGTGTCTTTTCCGGCAGTTTCGTCATCTTCTCCATCGCGGTGCTGGTCTCCATCGCACGCACGCCGGACAAACCCCTGCGCCGCTACCTGACCATTCCGATGGACTTTGGCTCCATCAGTTACGCCATGATCCTGACCGGTGCCGGACCCTTCAGCCCGTATTTCCTGATTTATCCCTGGGCCTACATCAGCTACGGCGTGCGCTATGGTCGCGGTCCATTGTTTGCCGCCTCGGCCGCCAGCCTGTTCGGCTACCTGCTGGTGCTTGCTCTTACCGGGGAGTGGCGCACCAGTCCCATGGAAACCACGGTCTATATTCTCTTCCTGGTGATCCTGCCTCTCTATCTCAACGCCATGATCAACCAGTTACACCGCGCACGCACCGAGGCGGACCGGGCCAACCGCGCCAAGAGTGAATTTCTCGCCACCATGAGCCATGAGATCCGTACCCCCATGAGTGGCATCATCGGTCTCACCCGGCTGCTGTCACGCACCAGACTGAGCAGTGAACAGAAGGAATTCATCACTGCACTGGAAGAATCTTCCCATGCCCTGCACTCGCTCATCGACGATGTACTGGACATTTCCAAGATCGAGTCGGGCAAGTACCAGTTGCGTAAACGGCACTTCCGCATCAACGATGTGGTGGACGCGGTGGCGCAGATGTTCACCCCCACCGCCGCCGGCAAGGGCGTCGAGCTGATCAGCTACGTGCAACCGGATATCCCCGCTCAACTCGTCGGCGACCCCGACCGCGTACGTCAGATCCTGCTCAACCTGGTGAGTAACGCCGTCAAGTTCTGCGAGGAAGGCGAGATCACCATTCATGTGATCCGCCAGGATAGTGATGACGACCAGCTTTGCCGCCTGCGTTTCGAAGTTCAGGATACCGGCATCGGCATCGCGGCCGATCACCTTGCCAACATCTTCGAGCCATTTTACCAGGGCGCCAGCGAGCAACGCAAACAGGTGGGTACAGGTCTGGGAACCACCATTTCACGCAACCTGGTGCAACTCATGCGGGGAGAGATCGGCGCCGACAGCACACCCGGCGAAGGCTCCTGTTTCTGGTTCGAGATCCCGTTCGAGACCGTTGCCGATACCGGCCCCGCCGTCGAGCCCCTGCGCCAGGCGTCCAGCCTGCTAATCCTCGACGACAACCTCACCAGCCGACAGACCCTGCTGGATTACTGCGATTATCTCAATATCGGCTACGAAGTCGTCGAGACCGCCACCGAGCTGCAAAACAGACTCAAAACCCTGCCCGCGGATGCCTTCGATCTCATTCTCATTGCCGACAGCAAACACGCACGTGACTCGCTGGCCATCGCCGGCGAGATCCGCCGCACCTACAGCGACAAGTACCGCCTGTGCCAGCTCACCTATATGGACGAACTCAACCGCGCGGGCTCGTCGGAAACCGTGTTCGACTACCGGCTGACCCGACCACTCACCGCCGCGGCGCTCAAGCGCATGATCGAAGCGGCCACCGGCGACGGCAGTGAGACCCCTGCCGACGAGCCTGCCAGCGATATTCCCGCGCCGCAGAACATTGCCAGGAAGGTCCTCATCGCCGAGGACAGCGACATCAATGCGCGTGTACTGATGACCTTCCTCGAACAGGGCGGGCACGAGGCGAAGCGCGTCGAAAATGGTCGCCAGGCACTTGCTGAATTGCAGAAAAACGACTATGACTTTGTGCTAATGGATATGCGTATGCCGGAGATGGATGGGCTGGAGACCACGCGCCAGTGGCGGGCCATGGAACACGATGGCAAGCGCCTGCCGATCTTTGCACTGACCGCCAATGCCACGCTGGAAGACGAGCAGGCCTGCCTGGCGGCGGGCATGGATGGCTTTCTGACCAAGCCCGTCAATCCCGACACGCTGGCACGCATCCTGTCCACCGGAACCAGCGATTCTCTGGCGGACTGAGCCAGGCACACCCGGAGGCCCACGCGGAGGAACGTACAGACCATGTCTGCCGAACCGTCCAGCAAGGAAGTCACCCAGCTGCGCCGTCGCCTGCGCGCCTATGTCTCGCAGGCCAAGGAAAACGAACGCAAGCTGGGGCGCCTGCATGAATTCGAAATCGCACTCATCAGCGCCAGCGGTCTGAACGAGCTTCTGGAAATCGTCATCAACGGCTACCGGGATACCGCCCAGTTGGAATCGGTGGGCCTGCTGCTGGTTGACGACAACTACGAGATCCGCCACCTGCTGGATGAATCCGGCATTACAGAAGACACCTTTCCCGGCCTGCGCCTGATCAGCAACCGCTCGGTACTGGCGCGCATCCGGGAGACACAGGGGATCTGGATGGGCCTCTACGAGGGTGACTCCCACGCCATCTATTTTCCCGACCCACAAACCCGGCAACTGGAGAGCGTTGCCCTGCTGCCGCTGGAACGCGGTGGCGTCGTCATTGGCTACTTTACCCTTGGCAGCGCGGAGCCGGGGCGCTACGTGGCCGGCGTGGGCTCGGCCTTTCTCGAACGCATGGCGCGTTTCATTGCCGTGTGCATCGAGAACGCCATCAACCATGAGAAGGTCAAGCGGCTCGGACTCATCGATGCCCTCACCGGGATCTATAACCGGCGTTACTTCGATCAACGCCTGCTCGAGGAAGTGCGCCGCTCACTGCGCAACCGAACCCCGGTGGCCTGTCTCTACCTGGATATCGATCACTTCAAGCATATCAATGACACCTGGGGCCATTTCACCGGCGATGGTGTGCTGCGCCAGGTGGCGGCCACCATCCGCGGGCAGTTACGCCTCAGCGACGTGCTGGCACGCTATGGCGGCGAGGAATTCGTCCTGCTGCTGGCCGATACCGGGCAGGCGCTGGCCAGTGAGATTGCCGAGCGCATTCGTAGCGCCATTGCCCGACAGGAATTCGATACCGATACGGAAGACTCACTCCGGGCGACCATCTCCATTGGCATCGGCACGCTGGAAGATTTCGGCAGCAACGATGCCGATGCGACTGCACAGGCATTGCTCAACCACGCCGACCAGGCCCTCTACCGCGCCAAGCACAATGGGCGCAATCGCTGCGAGGTGCACAGTAGCTAGTGGCGAGGAGCGAGGGTCACCTCCCCTCACCCCAGCCCTCTCCCCCCATTGGGGGGAGAGGGGGCAAAACAGGTTGCGCCGCCAGGCTACTTGCCGTTGCCTCGTCATTCCGGGCGAAGCCACGTTCCAAATGGCGAAGACCCGGAATCCAGTGGCTGATTCTCAGGGCAATGGATTCCGACCCTCCGCTTCGCTACGGCCGGAATGACGGTGGTGTGTAGTCCATGTAGCCCGGGTGAAGCGAAGCGTAACCCGGGGAAACAGAATATTTCCTTCCCGGATTACAGCCTGCGGCCTTCATCCAGGCCACTTACTATGGACTACATCGTAGGAGCGCCGCCCCCGGCGCGATGCATTTTTGCTGAAGAATAAATCGCGCCGGGGGCGGCACTCCTGCAAGTTCATACACGACCCCCTCACCCCTGCCCTCTCCCCCAATGGCGGGAGAGGGGGAGAACATGTTGCATCACAATGCGCATCAGCAAAGCTTGTTGCACCATCATTCCGGGCGAAGCCATGTTCCACATGGCGAAGACCCGCAATCCAGTGGCTGATTCATGGCAATGGATTCCGGCCCTCCGCTTGGCTATGGTCGGAATGACGGTGGTGTGTGTCGAAACCGAGAATACGATTTAACTTTCCTCGGCCCTCGCCACTCGCCACTCGCCACTCGCAACTATGTTTCCAGCCAGAAGGTCACCGGCCCATCGTTGGTCAGCGTGACCTGCATGTCAGCGCCGAACTCGCCGGTGGCGATCTTGCCCCAGCGCGCACGGGCCGCGTCCACCACCACCTGGAACAGGCGTGCACCTTCGTCGGGGGGCGCGGCGGAGGAAAAGCTCGGCCGCAT
>DRKU01000161.1 GCA_011051615.1 Gammaproteobacteria bacterium | reverse complement strand
GATCGCCTGCGCCCCTGGCTCTACAAATCCCTGTTCCGCCAGTACCTCAACAGCCGCCGCAGCGAAAGCCGCTCTCCCTTCGGTTACCTGGAACACGACGAGGACGTGCTCGACGGACTCGAAGATGAACACAATACCCCCGAGGCACTCACCGAGCGCCACCTGCAACGGGCGGAACTCAACCGGGCGTTACATACCCTGAGTCCCGAGTTTCGCGACGTGCTGGTGATGCACGACATCGAGGGTTTTGCTGTCGCCGAGGTGGCGGAAATCCTTGATATCCCCGTGGGTACGGTCAAGTCGCGCATCCACCGTGCGCGCAACAGCCTGCGCAGGAAACTCATCCATGGAACCTTGCGCGACGGTTCGGTGTTTGAAGAAGTAGAGGGTTGAGAAATGGACTGCACACAGACACGTTTACTTATCGATGAGGTCCTGAGCGGCACCGCTTCGCCGATCCAGGCGCAGGCCGTCAGCCAGCATGTGGAAGGCTGTGCCACCTGTGCCGAACACCTGCGCGCTTCGCGCGAGCTGATGTTGCAGTTGCGCGAGATGACGGTACCCGAACCGAGCAGTGATTTCGAACAACGCGTGTTAGCCGGTCTCGACGCCCGGCGCAGGCCACATTCCGGATTTGTCGCGGGCTTTGCCACGGCGCTGGTTGCCAGCCTGTTGCTGTGGGCAGTCTTCGTTGGCGGTCCGGCCCTGCAGCAAGCCGATGTTCCGGCCGCGGATGTACCGACCGTAACACTGGTGGCCAGCGAAGTGCGGCGTGTGAACCTCGTATTCAACGCGCCCGCCGCCATTGAGTCAGCCACCATCAGTCTCGAATTGCCAGCGGCGGTGTCGCTGGACGGCTACCCGGGACGTCGCAGTTTGCGCTGGACAACTACCCTCAAGGCGGGCGCCAATCGTCTCAGTCTGCCATTGCGTGCCGATGGTCCGGTGGAGGGGGTGCTCATCGCACGCCTGACACGCGATGGCAAGACGCGTGAATTCAAGGTGCGTATCGACGCACGCGGTGCGGACGAAGGACGGCCTGGCGCGGGAAATGTTTAACTCAATTGAATATCGCTATTCGCGATAGAAGGTTGTACAGGAGAATTACAATGAAACTTATCCAGTCACTTATGCTTCTGCTGTTTATTGGACTGCCACTCGGTGCCATACAGGCTGCGCCAGATATGGACGATGTCACAATGGAGATCGTACATGACGATGATCCCAGCGAGGTGATGCATGATATCGACCTCCCTGACGATGCCGATCTCGAAGGGCGCGATGATCACGGTACCATTGACGACGATGACGATCATGGGCCAGGCCACATGGATGACGATGAGAACGAAAACGAGGACGAAATGGAAAACGAGGATGAACGCGAAGATGAGCGTGAAGATGGCCAGCCGGATGACGGTGACGATGGTGGCTCAAGGGATGACTAAGCCCCAACCATCTTAGCGGAATGGCATCTCGATAGTTTGGAGGCCAACTGAACAACGAGTACTGGAATACTGGCCATCCCATAGTGGCGATCATTCGCCATATCTGAACAGGCACCGCTTTGCGGTGGCCTGTTTTTCTTTGTTTGTGGCAGGAACTGTCAGAAGATATCAGGTAGATTTTCCTGGACTCTGTTCGCAGGCCAGAATGTAGAGATGGGGTATAGTGGCTGAAAAACGTGCTTGTTCGAGGTAGAAATTATGAAATGTTGCAGTATCAGGGTATGTGGCACACTAATTGTTGCAGGCCTTGTTCAACTGGCGCCAGGTATGGCGCTGGCCGGTGATTTTGAGGATGGGGTTCGCTACTACAGGGATGGGGACTACCAGCAGGCAATACGCAGTTTTGAGCACGCGGTTCAGGCTGGAAGTACGCGCCCGGCTCTGTTTTTTAACCTTGGAGTAAGCTACTTCAAACTCGGGCAATACCGTCATTCACAGGAGTATTTTCTTCGCGCGGAAAAAGATCCAAAGTTTTCTCAGCTGGCCCAGTACAACCTGGGTCGCGTGGCACTGGCGTTAGATGATCGTCAGGCGGCACTGAAATGGTTTCTACGTGCCTCACGAGAGAGTGGTGATCCGCGCATTACGGCCATGGCGAATGCTCAGATTGATGCCATCGAACCAGGAGCTGGTCGAAAAATTGCGCGAGGCGGCATCCACCTTGCCTGGGGACATGATAATAACGTCCTGTTGTTACCCGATAACTCTCCATCACGCCAGAGTGACAGCTATCTTGAGACCTGGCTGTTCGGTTCCATGAGAATCGACACCAATGTCCGCATCGGCGGTTCCTGGTATCGCCGTGACTATGCCGATATCAACGGTGGAGACTATGATGTTGTGCGACTCAAACTGGATTACCTTCTGGCGTTCGGTGGTTGGAAACTCGAACCAGGTGTGGCATATAGCAACAGTAACCTTGGCACACGGCGTTACCTTCAGATCAGCGATTTCATTGTAAAGGCTGAACACAATCCTGGCGAAGATCGCATCGTCTTGCGTTACCGCTATAGCGACATTAGTGCCCGTGATGCGATATACAACTACCTGGACGGTTCCAGGCACCAGGCACGTATTGATTTCTACACCGATACTGCCATAGGGCGTGTACGATATCGTTACCAGCTGGAAGTCAACGATCGGCAGGACCAGGCCGCGGCCAGCTACTCACCCACGCGACACGACTTTCGCACCCGCCTGCGGCGTTCCCTGGGCGGTCCGTGGCGGCTGGAGCTGGAGGGGCAGTATCGCCTCAGTGATTACCCAACCCTTGCCGGTGTGACGCGCAAGGACAAGCGCCTGCGCCTCAGGGCCGGGTTGGAACTTCGTCTGGACAATGACTGGATCCTTGGCGCACGGGCAACCTATACAAACAACAACTCCAACATCGCGGTCGAGGACTATAGTCGTACCGATTGGCAGATCAACGCACGTTTGAGGTTTTAGTGCCGGGTGAGATGGGAAAATATCCGGTTCAGGGGGAGACGGTTTGCATCTGGCAGCGTGCATAGAACACCGCGCCGAAGTGGTTCAGCTCGCGACTGTTCAGATCTGAAACCAGGTAATACTGAAGTCCGTTGATACGCCACCTGACAAGATTATAACCCCTTATGCTGACCTGCCTGATGGGCTGTGAGCCGGCCGCTGGCCAGATAAACAGGTTCAGGATATGTTGCCGGCGTCGGTATACCAACGCAGCAGTAAGACGTTCCTGAATATACTCCAGTCGACCACCAACAAGAAAAAACTCTTCATCGGCAAATTGCAGTACTGGTGGAGCAAAGTCGAGCTTGCCAGTGAACCAGGGTTTTACCGTATGCGAGTCTCCTGAAGGAATGTCAGTCATGTGGTCAACTAACAACGAGTCGATATGTGCGGATATGATCGCATTTTGTGTTTGATCGATATCAGTATCATTTGACAGGTGTAGTGTTGACTGCCAGCCAATCAGCATCCCCAGGAAAATCAGTGCAGTATAGGGCATCCACCTGCTTGTCATGAACTGAAACGCTGAGTGCACGAGGCCCGGGGATGATGACTGGCGAAGCTGTTTTTCAATATCACGACGTAATCCCGCTGGTGAAACAACCTGGCAATGCTGTTGCAGGGCGCTACGCAAGCCGATTAGTGCCTGGTAGCGGCGTTGGCAGCTTTCGCAGCAGGCCAGATGTTCCATCACCGTAGCCGACTGCGCGGCCGACAGTTCTCGGTCCACATATGCTTCAATCAGGGTTTCGGCTTCTTTGCATCGCATGATGAACTCTCCTCCCGCAAGGTCTGCTGAAGCATCTGCTGAAGATGTTTTCTGGCGCGTGACAAACGGGACATCACAGTCCCTATGGGACAGCCCGTGATATTGGCGATTACGGCGTAGGGCAGCCCCTGCAGCTCATGTAACACAAGCACCTCTCGGAAAGGCATGGCAAGTTTTTCCAGAGCGTGGTTTATCTGTTTGCGCGTAATATCATCCAGGTAGTCTTTTTCAGGCGTAGGCAGGTTCGCAGTGATTGGAGTGGTGTTGGCGGAATGCAGTTCCTCATCAAATGACACCGTCGCAGATACCGCATAGTGGCGCCGCATCCAGCTAAAGCTGGTGTTGCGGACGATCATCAGAATCCAGGCGCGGCTGTTGTCATCATGGTAGGTATCAAAGAACCTGTAGGCGCGTAGAAACGATTCCTGAACAACATCCTCAGCATCCTGCTCATTGCCCAGCAGCCACTTTGCCAGTGTGAAGGCGGCATCAAGATGCGGCAGCATCAGCCGTTCAAATTCCGGCAAATCCGTGGTTTCGTGCAATTTTGTCACCTGTTGAACAGAGTCTCAATTCTATAACGGAAAGTGGGTGCGGTTTATTCCTGCTTTTCCACTATTCGTAGCACTTTTTCCGGGAATATTTCCCGTACTTCAGCGTTTGAGAGTAGTGACGCAGACATCAATTTCAGGGGAGCAGGAAATGAAAAATATGCAGCGCAGGGAATTTCTGAAATTAATGGGCCTGGCGGGTGTAGTGTTCTCCAGCGGCTTACCCGGTCTGCGAGATGCGCAGGCCGCCGCAAGCCGGGAGTTCTACTTTGTCCAGATGACCGATACCCACTATGGCTTTGGCAAGAAGAAGTTCAACCCCGATCCTGAGGCAGGGCTGGTCAGGGCGATCAACGAGGTTAACGGGCTGAGTTATCGGCCAGACTTTATCGTATTTACCGGTGACCTTACCCACACCACCGATGACCCGAAACTCAGGCGGCAACGCATGGCCGAGTTTCGTAATATCGTTTCCCATCTGGATGTCGAGACCATACATTTTATGCCCGGTGAACATGATGCTTCTCTGGACGCAGGTAAGGCCTACAGGGAGTTTTTTGGCGAACTTTATTATGCCTTTGAACACAAGGGCATCCAGTTCATTGCGCTGGACAATGTTTCCGACCCCAGAGGGATTCTGGGTAGTGGACAACTACAGTGGTTAAGGAGGATTCTCGGAGGTGTCGACACAGACAAGCCTGTTGTCGTGCTGGCTCATCGTCCCCTGTTCGATCTTTACCCCGAGTGGGGCTGGTCAACCGGTGATGGTGCCAAAGCGATCGCGATGTTGAAGCGTTTCAGGCATGTTACGGTGTTTTATGGTCATATTCACCAGGAACACCATTATCACACCGGCCATATCGCACACCACTCATCCCGCTCATTGATCTTCCCGTTGCCCGCACCTGGTTCGGTAGCGGTAAAGAAACCACTCGCCTGGGACCCGGCGCGGCCATTTCACGGCCTGGGCTTACGAAGTGTTGAACTTGGAGGTAGACACACCACTGAAATCGACGAGATCAGTCTTTACAAGGGGTGAGCTCACCGGTGAAAACAGCAACGAACTGGTTCATGATCCCATTGTCTCTGGTTGTCGCCATTGGTTATGGTTGCAGTGGCTCTGCCCCGCCAGAGCCGCCACAAGCTCCGCAGATTTCCATCACTGCAAAACGCTTTGAGTTCAGCCCGGCCGTGGTTCGGTTGAAAGTGGGTGTGCCAGTCGTCCTGCAACTGCGCTCGCTCGATCGCCTGCACGGATTTTCGGTTCCTGCACTTGGGATCCGCGCCGATCTCCCGGCTGGCGAGCTTGTTCGGGTGATGGTAACCCCGCAAGCAGCAGGTGAATATGTCTTCCTGTGTGATATTTTCTGTGGCAGCGGGCATGGGGAGATGGGAGGTCGAATTATCGTGATAGAGTAGGCTCAGTGAGTCCGGGGATCGGGAATTTCCGGACCGCCTGGCGGTCACACTGTTCAGAGGCGAACCCTTCGAGGGAAAACGGATTCAAGACGATGAGCAACAGGTGGTCCTGACGATGCATATGCGAGCCGGGTTGTGTGTCCTGTTGGCGCTGGTGATGGCGGTGCCGGCCGGTGCTATGGACAACCAGCTAAAAGGGCATCCTTCTCCGTATCTCGCCATGCACGGCGAGGATCCTGTGCACTGGCAGGAATGGAACGCCGCGACCGTGGCGCTGGCGAAGAAAGAAGGCAAGCTGCTGTATGTCTCCAGTGGATATTTCTCCTGCCACTGGTGCCATGTCATGCAACGCGAGAGTTACCGTAATCCTGAAATCGCCGCGCTCATCAACCGTTATTTCATCCCGGTCAAGGTGGATCGGGAACTGCTGCCGGCCCTCGACGCGCGGCTCATCGATTTTCTCGAACGTACCCAGGGTTACTCGGGCTGGCCGCTGAATGTCTTCGTCACGCCGGACGGCTACCCGTTGGTGGGCATGGTCTACCTGCCGCCGGACAATTTCCGCCAGGTGCTCGAGGCCATCCGGGAGCAGTGGGAACAGGATGCCGCTTCCCTGCGCGAGCTGGCGCGCGCCGCCAGCACCGAACTCAGCCACCCAGAGGTGGGGCGCGATGCCAGGCTGCCACCGGAGCTGGGCAAGCAACTGGCCGTGGCCATGCTCAATGCCGCGCTCACCCAGGGCGATGAAATGCAGGGTGGCTTTGGTAACCAGAGCAAGTTTCCCATGGCGCCACAGCTGGATGCCCTGCTCACGCTTCAGCAGCACTATCCCGATGAGCGCATTGCCCGTTTTCTCACCCTGACGCTGGACCGTATCGCCAGCCAGGGGCTCAACGATCATCTCGGTGGTGGTTTCTTCCGTTATGCCGTGGATCCCGGCTGGCAGATCCCACATTTCGAAAAAATGCTCTATGACAATGCCCTGCTGGCCAGTCTCTATCTGCGCGCGGCGAAGGTGCTGGCGCGCCCGGACTACGTGCAGGTGGCGCGGCGCACACTGGATTTCATGCTGCGCGAACTGGCCGGTCCCGATGGCGCGTTGATCGCGAGCCTGTCGGCCATCGACGCCAACAACGTGGAGGGCGGGTATTACCTCTGGCACCAGGAGGAGCTGGCGCGTCTTCTCGATCCCCTGGAGTTGAAGCTGGCAAACAGCCTGTGGGGACTGGACTCGGCCCCCGATCTGGATGACGGCCAGCACCTGGTGATCGTTCAGCCGCTGGCCGACGTGGCGCGTGAACTCAAACTGCCGCCCGCGCGTGCCCACGCCGTGCGTGAACAGGTGCGCCGCAAGTTGCTTATGGCACGGGCAAAGCGTTCCCTGCCGCGCGACACCAAGCAACTGGCCGCCTGGAACGGGCTGGCCCTGTCGGCACTGGCGCGGGGGGCGCGTCTCGACAACGGCGAGGCTTACCGACGCGCCGGGCAGCGGCTGCGTGACTATCTGGTCACGCAACTGTGGCGGGATGGTCGGCTCCACCGTGCCCGCCAGGGCACGCGTTTTATCGGTAACGCCGGCCTCGAGGACTATGCCTACGTGGCGCAGGGGCTGTTCGACTGGTGGCAGCTCAGTGGTGACGAGAATGACCTGCGCCTGGCGCGGCAGATCCTCGATGCGGCGTGGCAGCGTTTCTATGGCGAGCAGGGCTGGCAGTTACAGGAGGCACCATTGCTCAGGTACGGTGCGGGGCAGACGGCGATCATGGACGGGCCCATGCCCGCACCCTCGGCAGTACTGATGGCGGCCAGTCTGCGCATGGCGGCTGCGCAGAAAGACGCCGCCCTTGCCGAGCGGGCACGGCGCGCGCTCAACGTCGCCCGAGAGGAGACCACGCGCAACGTCCTGTGGTATGCGTCGCGTGCGGCGGTGGTGTGGGAGTTGAACTGAGCCGGTGAGGGGGGCCGTGATCTAGATAACTGTTCCGAAATCCAGGTCACTTCGGGGGGGGCAGGCGCCGGTTGGTCGGTACGTCGCCCCACGTGTCCTGCCATGACACGCGGTAAATACGTCCCTGTACGCTCGACAGCCGCGTCCCTGCGGCTGACGGTCATGCCAGGACACGTGGGACGACGTAGTTGGCGTAG
>DRKU01000160.1 GCA_011051615.1 Gammaproteobacteria bacterium | reverse complement strand
TCCCGCGAAGGCGGGGATCCAGAAGACGAAAAACTGGATCCCGGGTTGCCGCCCTGTTACACACGGCGGCCCCCGGAATGACGAGTAACGCCATCGCGCCGGGGGGTTGGCAATGCGTTGTCATATTCCGTCATTTCCGCGAAGGCGGGGATCCAGAAGACGAAAAACTGGATCCCGGGTTACCGCCCTGTTACACACGGCGGCCCCCGGAATGACGAGTAACGCCATCGCGCCGGGGGGTTGGTAATGCGTTGTCATATTCCGTCATTCCCGCGAAGGCAGGGATCCAGAAGACGAAAAACCGGATCCCGGGTTGCCGCCCTGTTACACACGGCGGCCCCCGGAATGACGAGTAACGCCATCGCGCCGGGGGGCGACGTTCTACTGAATAATAAAGCCGGTAAAGAACACCGCATCCACGGTGGGCGCATCCTTGTAGTTCTTCAGGAAGGACTGGATCTCCGCTAGTGCGGCCTGGCGCAGGGCGGTCTTGCCCTGCAGGGTGCGTAACTCCGATACCGGTTGGCCGCTGAGCAACATGATAAGCGCGTGGCGAATGGGTCCGCGATGTTCTTCGATGAAGCCCGCGCCGCCGGCCCCACGCACGCTCAGTTGCACGTTGGCCTGCAGGAAACGCACACGGCCATTGTCTTCCACGTTGACCACGAACGGTGGTTCCAGCGCCACGTAGGTGGCGGCATCGGGCGCGGCCTCTTCGGCGAGTTCTTCTTCTGCCACGGCCGGGCCGGTGAAGGCGGCCACGATCAGCAGCAGGGAGAGCAGGGCGAACCTGATGGAGTCACGAGCGTGGTCAGACATGAGCGATCCTGTCGGCTGTGGTACCTGTACCGGTTATCGACAGGCCGGGCCGGGGCTTTAGCGGCCCCGGCCGGTAGCCATGCTTGTTGCGAGCAGATCAGTCGTTCTTGTCGCCGGGCTTGAGGGTATAGACGCCGTTGGCGATTTCCACTGCCCTGGGTTCAGCGGTGGGAGAGGCGGCCGGCTTGTCCGCCGTTGGCGTGGGACGTGAGGTCTCGCCAGCGGGCGTAGGGGCACTGACCGTAGCGGGTTTCACGGCCGGGGGTGTCGGCGCCGTCGAAGGCGTAGTGGCATTGCCACGTTCGGGCTCCGCTGCACGGCCGGGCTCACGCGCGGGTGTGCTGGCCGCCGGTGGTGTGGCGGAAGGCGCCGAGGCAGGGCGATCACTGCCTGTCGGGGCCGGGGATTCGCTCCGATCCTGTGACGGACGAGGATCGGCGTTGTTGCCTGCCGATGCCGCCGCCGGAGATGCCGGTGCCGCACTGGCTGGTGTCGCCGCCGCGGGATCGGTGTTACCGCGTGAACCACGATTCGATTCCGACTCGGGTTTTGGTGCTGCGGCCCGTGGGCGCTCCTGGCGTGGTGCTTCGGTACCGCCCTGCGCGGCCGTATCCGGCTTGCGCGATTCGTCGGATTTCGACTCGGGCTTCTGGGCAGGTTTCTGCTCGGACTTCTGCTCGGTGTTGGCGGACACGTTGCCGGACTGGCCCCCGTTCTGCGCGGGTGTCTCGCGACCTTCGCCCCCAGCAGCGCCACCGCCGCGACGGCGGCGGCCACCACGACGACCACGACGGCTGCTGCCTTCACGGTTACCCTGGGCGCTGCGGCCTCCACGTTCCTGGCGTTCCGGCTTTTCGCCCTTTTCGGGGCCGGCGACGTTGCCGTTGGCTTCCGGCGCGGCTTTCTGTGCCTGCTGGCCACGGCCGCGCTGCGGGGTTTCACCTTCGGCCTGCGTACGTGGCTTGCGCTGCTGCGACTGGCCTTCCTGTTTGCGGCCGTCGCGGCGGCGCGCCTCCTGACCACCCTGGGCGCGGCGTTGTCCCTGTTGCTGACCACCGTTACGGCGACCGCCACGCTGGGCCTGCTTTTTCTGTTGCGGGCTGGCGCGACGGCGCGGCTGTGAGGCGGGCTTGCTGCGCGTGGGTTTCTTCGTGGTCTCTTCACCGGTACCGAACAGGGCGCGATAGAGGCGCACGAACAGGCCCGGCTTCGCGGCGGCGGCCGGCGCAGCCTGGGCCGGGCGTGGCGTGGCCGGCGCCACGGTGGTGACCGCCGGGGTCTCCACCTGTTTCTTTTCGTTGAACTTCTTGATGGCCTCGACTTCTTCTTCGTTGGCCAGCGGGATCTGGTAGCTGGCCACTCGCGGCTCGTTACCCACATCGGCACTGCGTACGCGCTGTACGTCGTAGGCCGGGGTCTCCATGTTGGGGTTTGGCACCAGCAGGATGGGGACTTCCTGGCGCTTTTCGATATCGGAGATGGATTCGCGTTTCTCGTTGAGCAGGAAGGTGGCCACCGGCACCGGCAGCTGCGCCACGACGCGCGCGGTGCTGTCCTTCATGGCTTCTTCCTCGATGATGCGCAGCACCGAGAGGGCGAGGGATTCCACGCCGCGGATGGTGCCCTGGCCGTTACAGCGCGGGCACACGATCTGGCTGGATTCACCCAGCGAGGGTCGCAGGCGCTGGCGCGACATCTCCAGCAGGCCGAAGCGTGAGATACGGCCGATCTGCACGCGCGCGCGATCGATCTTCAGGGCGTCGCGCAGGCGGTTTTCCACGTCACGCTGGTTGCGCGAAGGGGTCATGTCGATGAAGTCGATGACGATGAGGCCGCCGATATCACGCAGGCGCAACTGGCGGGCGATCTCGTCGGCCGCTTCGAGATTGGTGTTGAGCGCGGTCTCCTCGATGTCGCCACCCTTGGTGGCGCGCGCCGAGTTGATGTCGATGGAGATCATGGCCTCGGTGGGGTCGATGACCACCGAACCGCCCGAGGGCAGGCGCACTTCGCGCTGGAAGGCCGATTCGATCTGGGACTCGATCTGGTAGCGCGAGAACAGCGGCACTTCGTCCTGGTACAGCTTTACCTTGCTGAGGTTGTGCGGCATCACCTGTTCCATGAACTCGCGGGCCTTCTCGTAGACCGACGGCTCGTCGATGAGGATCTCGCTGATGTCCGGGCGCAGGTAGTCGCGGATGGCGCGCGTCACCAGGTTGCTTTCCTGGTAAACGAGGAAGGGCGCGGGGCGGGATTTTGCCGCCTCGTCGATGGACTTCCACAGGTGGAGCAGGTAGTCCAGGTCCCACTGGAGTTCATCGACGCTCTTGCCAACACCGGCGGTGCGCAGGATGAGGCCCACGTCCTCGGGGATGTCCATGGCGCTCAGCGCATCACGCGCCTCGCTGCGATCTTCACCCTCGATGCGACGCGAGACGCCGCCGGCGCGGGGATTGTCGGGCATCAGCACCAGGTAACGGCCGGCGAGGCTGATAAAGGTGGTCAGCGCCGCGCCCTTGTTGCCGCGTTCTTCCTTGTCCACCTGTACGACCACTTCCTGGCCTTCCTTGATGGCATCGCGGATGTTGACGCGGCCACTGGTGGGCGCACCTTCACGGAAGTAGCTGCGGGAGATCTCCTTGAGGGGCAGGAAGCCGTGGCGCTCGGCGCCGTAATCGACGAAGGCGGCTTCAAGGGAGGGTTCGACGCGGGTCACGCGACCCTTGTAGATATTGGACTTCTTGGATTCGCGTAGCGTGGTTTCGATATCGAGGTCGTAGAGCTGCTGCCCATCGACGAGCGCCACGCGCAACTCTTCACGCTGAGTCGCGTTAAATAGCATGCGTTTCATGTAAAAACCTTTTCATTCGGCGCTCAACCACGACCCCGGGGGAAACCGGGATCAGCGGGCTCGCCAGACCGCCATGCCTTGTGCCAGGCGGGATACCCGGGGCCACCGTGAAAGGCGGGGTAGCCGGGTCGCCGTCATGCCATGGTACGGCCTGCCCACCATGCCGTTTCCATTGCGGTCATGGGAGCGCGATTAAAATTTGGCCGCCACCCTCGCGGATTGATGCGTGAGGTGGCGGCCCGTTCATTTTCGGTGTCCTGCGCTTGCAGGGGCACCAGAAACCAGTCAAATTAGCGCACTTTGCGCGGGCCGTGGCCCGGGGGGCCGTGTGCCTTGGAACACTATATCAGTGTTACGCAGGGGCGGCAAACCACGGAATAACCGGAATATCAGTAAAATCATGTCAATGGGTAGTGATCTCAAGCCATCACGCGTGAAAATAGTGGAAATCGACGCCGATCAGGCCGACCAGCGCATCGACAATTTCCTCCTCTGCCGCCTCAAGGGGGTGCCGCGCACGCGCATCTACCGCCTGCTGCGGCGCGGCGAGGTGCGGGTCAACAAGGGTCGTGTGAAGCCCGCCTACCGCCTGCGTGCCGGCGACCAGGTGCGTATTCCGCCCATCCGCCAGGCCGAGCGCGTGCCGGGGCGCGTGGGTGGCGATCTGTGCCGGCGCCTGGAGGCCGCCATCCTGTTCGAGGATGCGCGTTTCCTGGTGCTCAACAAGCCCCGTGGTGTGGCGGTGCACGGCGGCAGCGGCATCAGCGCCGGGGTCATCGAGGCCCTGCGCCAGGCCCGTCCCGATGCCCGTTACCTGGAGCTGGTCCACCGTCTCGATCGCGAGACCTCGGGCTGCCTGTTGATCGCCAAGAAGCGCAGCGCCCTGCGCATCCTGCACGAACTCATGCGCGAGAATCGCGTGGACAAGCGCTATCACCTGCTGGTGGCGGGGCGCTGGCCGGTGGACTGCCGCGAGGTGGACGCACCCCTGCACAAGAACCAGCTCGCCTCCGGCGAGCGCGTGGTGCGGATCTCCCCGGTGGGCAAGGCGGCACGCACGGGTTTCCGGCAGATCGCCGGCATGGAACGCGCCACTTTCCTCGAAGCCGTTCTGCATACCGGCCGCACTCACCAGATCCGCGTCCACACGGCTCACGTGGGCCACCCCGTCGCCGGTGACGAGAAATACGGCGATCGTGACTTCAATCGCTGGATCCGCGGCCAGGGCCTGCAGGGTATGTTTCTGCACGCCTTCTCGCTGGCCTTCACCTGGCCCGAGAGCGGCGAGCGCTTTCGCGTGCAGGCGCCCCTCGATGACAACCTGCGCGAGGTGCTGGTGCGTCTTGGCCTGTCCGACGGTGGGCAGGAGAACGGGGAGGGGGACACGTGATGTCGGACTACCCGCTGATCATCTTCGACTGGGACGGCACGCTGATGGATTCGAAGGATCGCATCACCGAGTGCATGCAGGCCGCCATTCGTGACGTGGGCGCCGCGCCGCGCAGCGCGGCCGAGATCCACAACATCATTGGCCTTGGCCTGCACGAGTCCATGCAGACCCTGTTTCCTGACAACCCGGAGATATGGACGGCTGTCATCGCGGCCTATCGTGATCATTTTCTCGATGAACAACGCGTGGATTCCGAGATGTTCGCCGGCGTCGACGAGCTGTTGCGCGAACTGCATGCGCGCGGCCGGCTGCTGGCGGTGGCCACCAGCAAGGCGAGACGTGGGCTCGACCGCGTGCTGGGCCAGACTGGCCTGGGGGCGTATTTCCATGCCACGCGTTGCGCCGATGAAGCACGCTCAAAGCCACACCCGGACATGTTGCAGCACATTCTCACCGCGCTGGGGCACGATGCCGAGGATGCGGTGATGGTGGGCGACACGGAATACGATCTGCGCATGGCACAGGCCATTGGCATGGACAGCATTGCCGTGAGTTACGGCGTGCACGAGCGCCAGCGCCTGCTGGCCTGCCAGCCGCGTCATTGCGTGGACGACGTGGCGTCCCTGGCGACGATCCTGCTCGGCGAGTGATGCGTTCTCGCTGTTCGTGAGTGCCGTGTTGTAATCGAGTGTGGGAATCGATCGTCTTACCGCTCCCGTTCTTTCGTGCCATAATCCTTGCCAGTGATCCCAATCACCCCGGAATGAAGTGAGGCAAGCCATGACTGACAACACGGACAGCAACACGAAACAGCAGACACAGGGCGACGGGCAGGGCCCCGAGTGGCAGCAGGAAGTCATCAATCGCCTGGTATTCGCGTCGCTCAACGAGCAGCGCAAGGCGCGCCGCTGGGGGATCTTTTTCAAATCGCTGACCTTTGCCTACCTGTTCTTCATCCTCATCCTGCTGCTGTTGCCCGGTGACGGTGGCTTTGCCCCGGCGGTGGCGGGCAAGCACACGGCGCTGGTGGATGTGCGCGGCATCATTGCCGCAGACGCCGAGGCCAGCGCCGATCGCATCATCTCGGGGCTGCGCGCGGCCTTCGAGAACCGCAACTCTGTTGGCGTCATCATTCGTATCAACAGCCCCGGCGGCAGTCCGGTACAGGCGGGTTACATCAATGATGAGATGCGTCGCCTGCGCGAGGAATACCCGGACAAACCCCTCTACGCGGTGATCACCGACTTGGGGGCCTCCGGGGCGTATTACATCGCTGTCGGTGCGGAGAAGATCTACGTAGATAAGGCCAGCCTGGTGGGATCCATCGGCGTGATCTCATCCAGTTTCGGTTTCGTCGAGGCGATGAAGAAACTGGGCATCGAGCGGCGCCTCTACACAGCCGGCAGGAACAAGGCCTTCCTCGATCCCTTCTCACCGGAGAAACCCGAGGAAGTGGCGCATTTCCAGAGTGTGTTGAACAACACCCATGCCCAGTTCATTCGCGTGGTGCGCGAAGGGCGTGGCGATCGCCTCAAGGGCAAGGACGAGGAGATCTTCTCCGGGCTGTTCTGGTCGGGCGAGCAGAGCGTCGAGATGGGACTGGCGGACGGCATGGGCAGCAGCAGTTACATTGCGCGCACCATCTTTGGTGAAGAGGACATCGTCGATTACACACCGCCGGTGAGTTTCTTCGACCAGTTCGCCGAGAAAATCGGCGCCGGTGCAACGCGAATGCTGCTCCAGTACACGGGTGCGCTCCACCTCCGTTAGGCCAGGAGATCAACCGCCAGAGCGGATCAACCGCAAAGGACGCGAAGGAACGCAAAGAGTGCAAAGGCGCAGCGTAATGCGCCGATGTGCCCGCTGGATCAGGGGCGAGGTGCGAGTCGCGAGGATGGATCTGCTGCGGTTGCCGTGATTGCCGTCACCCCGGCGCAGGCCGGGGTCCAGGGGAAATAACCGCTGGATTCCGGGCTGCGGCCATGTGCCACATGTCGGCCCCCGGAGTGGCGGGAAAGATCGACTGCAAAGTGACGCGAAGTATCGCCATGTGAGCAGAGGAAGGTCTTTGCGTTCCTTCGCGGTCTTTGCGGTTAGTCACTTCAAATCACATTCATCCCTTCCGCTTCCAGCATGCGTACCAGCCGTATCAGGGGCAGGCCGATGAGGGTGTTGGGATCGTCGCCGACGAGGCGTTCGAACAACACAATACCAAGGCCTTCCGACTTGAAACTGCCGGCGCAGTGGTACGGTTGTTCACGCTCCAGGTAGTGGCTGATCTGTGTCTCCGTGAGTTCCCGGAACACCACATCGAAGGGTACCACCTCACTCTGGCAGTTGCC
>DRKU01000159.1 GCA_011051615.1 Gammaproteobacteria bacterium | reverse complement strand
GATTAAATTTGTCGCTGCTCGAATAGCATTACCAGTAACGCGAACTAACGGCTGAAATGTCGAAAACTTTAGAAACATGCCAGGAGAAGTCGTAAAAGAACAGGAAGGCCAGAACGAATACAGAGAAAATAACGATTGCCGTTGAGAAACAGAATCTGATTCTGGAAAAAATGAAACCAACTAAACACGTGTTCCAGATCCCACTACGGTTTACAGAAATCAGACTCTCACCGGGGCGGCCGTTTACGGACCGTCAGCCGCAGGGATGCGGCTGTCGAGCGTACAGGGACGTATTTACCGCGTGTCCGTAAACGGCGCCCCGGCGAGAGACAGACAGATGATGTAGTCCACTGTTTACAGGTGATCGGGGATTTGGAACACGTATTTAGCCTTTAAGCTGAATACAAAGGATTAGATGGCTATTGCACGGTAACTGAAATGTAGAACTTTAGCGGGGTTGTCGAACTGTCAGCGTATTGCCGCGCTGGGTGAATTCCAGGTGTTTGAGGAAGCTCATGCCGAGCAGGACTTCATCGCCCTGAACATTGGGATTGATGGAGGCGACGATATCGTGCAGTTCGATGTTGCCGAGGCGGATGTGGTCAATGCGCGTGCGGTAGCCTGAGGCAGTGCCGTTGGCGGTCTCGAAAAAGACCACTGGCCCCTTTTTCAGTCCCAGGCGATCGGCGAGCACCAGGGGTACCGAGACATCGGTGGCGCCGGTATCGAGCAGGAAAGTCACTTCCTGACCGTTGATGGCACCGGTGGCAACGTAATGGCCGTAGCGGTTGCGTTGCAGCACCACCTCTTGCGTACCGTCGGCACTCAGCTGGCTTTCGACACGTGGATTGGGATTGTACTGGCGATCGAGGATATTGCTGAACAGCAGGGTCAGCAGCCCCAGGCCGAGGATCCACATGGCGTAGTACATGCCTGCGCCCATGCGCCGGGTGTCATCGCTGTCGTCTCGGTTCTGGTCGTTCATGGCGGGTCTCAACTCTGTTCGGGAGCATCCTCCCACATTCCCCTGCATGTGGGCAATGTCCCCACTCATCTGTCTGCGCCCCGATTCTGGCTGTGATGGCGTGTGCATTGCCGCTGTGAACCACGTCAGGTTTCTGTCGCTCGAGAGGATATGCGGTTTAAATCGCTGATTTACAAGGCACGGCATGACGCCAGGTTTTTTCCCTTAAGTCATTGAAAATAAAGACGCTAATTAGTCTGACTCTTTCACGCGTGGGTAATCACGGAACAGGACAGGCTGATGCACGGGATACGGACCACAGGGATTCTTTTATTTGCGCTTCTGCTCTGGGGCGCAAGTTCGTCAGCACTCGGTGCGGAGCAGTTGCACCTGATTGTCAGCGGCAAGACCTACCACTTCGAAGATCGCAATTTCAACGAGTCGAACTGGGGGCTGGGTCTCGAATACCAGTTCGCACGGCGCGAGGAGTGGATCCCTTTCATCACTGCGACGGCCTTTCTCGACAGCAACAAGCAGTGGTCCAAGTACGTGGGCGGTGGCGGGCGCTATCGCTTCGACCTGGGCGAGGATGGCATGTTCACCTGGTTCGATGTGGGTGTCATCGGCTTCGTCATGACGCGCAAGGACTTTCGTGACAATGATCCCTTCGTCGGTATCCTGCCGTTCGTTTCCGCCGGTAACGACTTCGTCAGCATCAATGCCACCTACATCCCGCGCGTGACCCCCAAGTCCGTACCGCTGGTCTACGTGCAGGTGATGTTTCGTCTCGCCGAGTTCGAGTAGGACTATTCCCCTGCGGGATCCTTGTCCCGATAGCGCAACAGCAGATCATCGTAGGCGTCGATGCGTCGATCGCGCAGGAAAGGCCAGATGCGCCGTACCGCCTCACTGCGCGCCATATCGATTTCGCATACCAGCACCGTGGTCTCGGCCGATGCATCGGCACGCGCGAGGATCTCTCCCTGCGGGCCGCAGACGAAACTGTTACCCCAGAAGTCGATACCTTCTTTCGCCGCGTCGGGATGGGTCTCGAAGCCGCTGCGATTGCAGGCCAGCAGGGGCAGGGCATTGGCTACCGCGTGGCCGCGTTGTACCGTCACCCAGGCATCCAGTTGTCGCTGTTTCTCCTCGTCGTCGTCGCCTGGCTCCCAGCCGATGGCAGTGGGGTAGAGGAGCAGTTGCGCACCGGCGAGGCTCATGAGGCGCGCGGCCTCTGGAAACCACTGGTCCCAGCACACCAGTACGCCAAGCCGGCCCCGGGAGGTGTCGATGGGCGTAAAGCCCAGGTCACCTGGCGTGAAATAGAATTTCTCGTGGTAGCCGGGATCGTCGGGAATGTGCATCTTGCGGTAGCGTCCCGCCAGATGACCCTGGTCCAGGACTACCGCGGTATTGTGGTAGAGACCGGCATCGCGGCGCTCGAACAGCGAGCCGACGATCACCAGCCCGTGTTCGCGTGACAGTTCCGCCAGCCATGCCGTGGTGGGACCGGGTACCGGCTCGGCAAGATCGAAACCGGCGGTGTCCTCCTGCTGGCAGAAGTAAGGTGTTGTATGGAGCTCCTGCAGCAGTACCAGTTTTGCGCCCCGTTCGGCGGCGGTGACAATGGCCGCCGTGGTGGTGGCACGATTGGCCGCGGCATCTGCGCCACAGGGGTGCTGGATCAGGGCGACACGCAGGGGATCTGGATTCACGCGGGGACCTCGGCCGGCTGAGAGAGGGCCTGATTATATCTTCCTCCGGAGGGGATGTCCCCGTTGCCATGCCGCCGCTTCCCCTGTTTCCTCCCCATGGTTTAAGATGATTGGTAAACCATTTTCATCGAGCAAAGGGGCAAGCTATGCGTGCAATGCTGATCATATTCTTCACCGGATTGCTGGCGGTCAGCGGCTGTTCGACCACCGATCCGGTCAACATGATGGGTTATGCCACGCGTGCCTACGAACGTGCCGTGCGCTGGGGCAATCTCGAGAGTGCCGAGCGCTTCCGGCGTGAGCCGGCCGATAACTGGACACCCGCCATCCGCGAGCGGCTGGGCAGGGTCAAGGTCACCGGCTACGAAGTGATCAATTCGACGCTCGAGCCCGATGAGCGTCACATGAGCCAGACGGTGCGCATCAAGTATTACTACGACGCCGATCTCGTCGAGCGCACCCTGCGCGATGAACAACGCTGGGAATACGATCCGGAAATCAAACAGTGGTTCCTGGTCAGTGAACTGCCGACCTTTCCCTGAATGCAGTAGCGCGTGGCGAGTAGCGAGGGCCGAGGATCGAATGTTTTCGTTCCCGCCACGCTGCTTGCCTGCCACATTGCGCCACTTTGCGTCCGTTGCGGTTGAGCTTTCTTTTGGCTGAACGGCCCCTGGCCGCGATGAACACGAAGGAACGCAAAGGCAAGGGACTTCTTCCGTTCAACGTGTCGCGCTGTCATCCCTCAAGCCGTGGCGGGGTGCGTCGGCGTGCGGTCGGGGTGATTCACAATACACCTCGTGAAAGTTGCATGGTGGCGCAGTGAATGCTGCCGGACTGGGTGATCAGGGCGCGCGCATCGACGCCGAGGATATTGCGTGACGCAAAGAGGGCCTTGAGGCGGCGTCGCGCCGTGGCATCGGCGGGATCACCATACTGGGGAACGATGACCGCCTCGTTGAGGATCAGAAAATTGGCGTAGCTGGCGGGCAACTGGCGGCCGTCATCGTCGAATACGGGCCGGGGCATGGGCAGGTACGCATACTGGTATTCCCCGGGTGGAAAGACTGCCTCCACTTCTTCACGTAGTGCGGCAAGCTCCGCGTAATTGGCGTCGTCGGTATCCTCGCAGGTGGTCAGCACCAGGCTGCGTGGCCCGCAAAAACGTACCAGCATATCGATATGGCCATCGGTGTCGTCGCCGGCCAGGCGGGTATGGGTAAACCACACCACGCGCCGCACGCCCAGTTCGTGTTTCAGGCGCTGCTCGATGAGCCCCTTGTCCGCACCGGCATGACGGCCGGGATGCAGCAGGCACTGGCGCGAGGTGATGAGTGTGCCGGCGCCGTCGGTATCGATACTGCCGCCTTCGAGGATGAAATCCACGTCCTGCAGCGGCACGCGAAACACACCCAGTTCGGCCAGCCGCGTACAGGCGGCGTTATCCAGCTCGGCGGCATACTTGCCGCCCCAGCCGTTGAAGACGAAATGACGTAGTTCACTTTGTCCGCCGCGATTGACGGAGAGGGGACCGTAATCCCGGATCCAGGTATCGTTGGTGGGCACGATGAACAGTCGGTAGCGCTCCGGGATCGCCGCGTTGGCGAGCAGGTTTGCCACATGGGCACGGTGGGGTTCGTCATGGCACAGCACGATGGCCGGCTCGGAGGTTGTGATGGCGCCGGTCAAGGCCACGTAGGTGGCATCGAGGGTGGCCAGCTTGCTGGCCCAGTCGGAATGCGCATGGGGCCAGGTCAGCAGCACCCCGCTCTGGCTGGCCCACTCGGGCTGGAGCACATGGCCCCGGGGGGGGTGGGCGCGCGGGGTCGGTGGCACGGGTGTCAGCGGGCCTGCGGCTGGCCTCGTGTCAGCACCGAATTGATGACCCACTTGTGCTCGAACACCACCACGAAGTCGGGGTAGATCCAGCGGGTGATGGGGGGTTCGCCAACCGGCGGCTGGCGTTCCAGCGGGCTGCCGAAGAGATCTTCCACTCGCTCCATGGTCATGCCGCGGGCGGGCATTTCCACCGAGTAGACCG
>DRKU01000158.1 GCA_011051615.1 Gammaproteobacteria bacterium | reverse complement strand
TTTGCGCGCCAGCTTGCGGTAAGCGCGCTTGATTTCATCCTGCGAGGCATCGCGGGCGACCCCCATGATCTCGTAATAGTCTTTGAATTCCATCGGTTTGTTGTTCTCCAGGCAGCAGCTGCGGCGGCAGTACCTTCACGCATGTACCTCTACGCAGTGTACACCGGTCTCTGCACTGATGTATGGGGATGGATGGGCCGAAATCCAATTCCTTTTCAGGAAAAACCTGTCCTGGATTGTAACTTCTCCGTCGCGCCAGGCGTCACCTCTGTACAGGAAAGCAGACAGGAGGAAGTGTTATGCAGCGACTGAGCAAGATTGCGGGGATCCTGATCCTGCTGCTGGCCGTGGCGCCGGCATCGGCGGCCGAATTTGCCACCAGCTTCACGCTCAAGGTGGTGGGGTCACAGAATGCTGGTACGGGCCGGGCGGTGGCGGCAGGCTGGCAGGCCTTCGCGCTCAACGGCAGTGTGGAGTATCGGGACTACCCCGAGGGGCCGGACGTGGCGCGTATCTACGGGGGGTTTGCCTTCGCGGAACTGGGTGTGGGCAACGGGGGACCATCGGCACGGCTGAGTTTTCCCATCCCTGTGCTCACTACCCAGGAGTTTCTCGGCCGCAATAATCTCTATGTGATCATCGGTTATGAAAAGTTCTTCAACAACGATGATCTCAGCGGCCCTCAGATCGGGCTTATGTTACAGATACCTGACTAAGGTGGGGCAGGCAGGGTGTGGGTGCGAGCCTGATAGTCGGAAATTCCGGCATGAATTCAGGGGAAATGCCCGCTGCAGGGCTTGCCACCTTGATCAATACCTGATCGTGAGGCACTATCGGGTCCATGCAACGCGTTATCGCCTTTTCGCTCGCCCTGTCCCTGCTGCTGGTCAACGTGGCGTGGGCCGTGGATGTTCACAGTCCGGATTTTGTGGACCACGATGGGCCGATCGTCTATGCTGGTGATCTGCCGGATGGAGGAGATATCTCCCACTGCGATCATTGCTGTCATGGCGCGGCCCACTTCCAGGGTGTAGTTGCGGTTCCCCTGGCCGTGGACATGAATGCCTCGCAGAATCGTATTTTCTTCCAGGCCTCGGCCTGCCATTCGCGCACCACGGCTCCGCCGACCCAGCCTCCCCGAGTCTGATCCTTTTCCATCTTGTCTGATTGCGGGCCATGTCCTGATGGCCCGGTGCTGTACCCGGTCTGTTTGCCGGGACGGCACGATGATGTCCCGTTTTAAACTGGAAAAGGGTGTTTACCATGCGATTGACGTATCTCTGGCCATTGGTGACGGCAGGCATGCTGGCCTGTCCCGTGGTCATGGCCGCCCCCGCCATGCTGAGCCGAACCCAGGCGGTGGAGCAGGCTCTGGCACAAAATCCCCAACTGCACGCACTCGGCCGCCAGGTGGAGGCTGCCGAGGGGCGGCGCCTGCAGGCCGATGGGTTCGAGTCACCGACCATTTACTGGGAGTTCGAGGAGGCCGACAGCCTTTCCGGCAGTGATATTGGCAGCCAGGTATTTGGAATTGAACAGAGCATCGAATGGTTTGGTGTACGTAGTGCGCGCAAAAAGGCCGCCGACTTCGGTATCGCTGCGGCGCGTGCCCTGGTCGAACGTGGCCGCAAACGACTCGCGGCCCGGGTGCGCAAGGCCTATGACCAGGTGCTGCAGGCACACGAGGTACAACGCCTTCTACGCGCCGTGTTGCAGTTGACCGACGAGGCGGTGGCTATCAGTCGTACCCGTTTCAAGGCCGGGGCCGGGCAGTACGTGGATGTCATGCGTACTCGCCTGCGCCAGAGCCAGTTGCGCAATGCCCTGCGTGATGCCGCCACCGAAGTGTCACGCAACGAGCGGCAACTGGCCCGACTGCTCGGGCATGAGGGTGCACCGCTGAAACTGAGCGATCGACTTGTCTATGAGGCCGTGGTACTGGACCCACAGACCTGGCTGGATCAACTGGCTGCGCAAAGCCCCAGCCTGCATCTGTTGCAGGGACTGATTCGGCAGGCCGAGGCCGAGCACCAGGCGGTACGTGCCGGGCGAGGGCCAGCATTTAACATCGGTATCGGACGCCAGCGGGTGCTGGACAACGGCAACCGTACCGACAGCTGGGCAGGCAGCGTCAGTGTCAGTATGCCGCTGCCGGGCAGCGATCGCCAGGATGGCCTCGAGGCCGAGGCGCTGGCGCGCTTCTACACCATCTCCGATCAGGCCACTGCACGGCGATTACATATCGACGCCAGTTTCCGGCAACGCCTGGACGAGGCATATGCGCTGGACGCACAGTTGCGCCAGTTCAGGGAATCCATTCTGCCTGATGCCGATGATCAACTTAAGGCTGCGCAACAGGCTTATCGTGTGCGCAGTATCGATGCTCTCAATCTACTGGATGTCTTTGCTACGTATACCGAGGCCCGCCGCGGTTACCTGGAGGTGCTGGTTCGCTATCGCGCGGCCATTACCGATCTGGAAACCCTTGGCGAGGACCTGTGGGAGGTTGAACTGTGAAACTGAATATGAAATTGATGCGCCTGTTCTTCGGCGCCCTGCTGCTCCTTGGCCTGTCGACCCTGGTCGGTTGTGGCCGCGAAACACCATCGGCATCGGCCGAACATGCGGAAGCTGCCGTAGGTCATGACGGACATGGAGAAGAACATGCCGAAGAGGGTGAGGGTCATGGTGATGAGCATGGTGAAGAGGCTGCGACCCTGAAGGTTGCGGAACTTCGTGAGCGCGGTGTCGTCACTGCTCCTGTCAGCGTGCGGACCCTGTCCGACACGCTGCGTGTACCGGCGGAGGTGCGTTTCAACGAACGTCAGCGCGCCGTGGTGACGACGCGCACGGAGGGCTGGATCGAACGTATCGCCGTGTTTGCCAATCAGCACGTACGCAAGGATACCCTGCTGGCCGAGATCTACAGTCCCAAGTTTCTCAGTGCACAGCAGGAATACCTGTTGATCGCTGCGCGTGCACGCAGTGATGCCAGCGGGGATGCGGCACGCCTGCTCAAGGATGCCGCGCAGCGCCTGCGTATTCTTGGTCTCACCGATGCCGAGATCAGGGAATTGAAGAAGACACGCAAGCCCATTGCATATCAGCACGTGCACAGTCCCATCGACGGGGTCGTGGTATCGCATAATGTCTCTGTTGGCGACACGGTACAGGTAGGGCAACCACTGTTCGTGGTGGCCGATCTGAGCAGCGTATGGGCGGACCTGGCCCTCAACGAGACTCAGTTGTCTCAGGTGCGGCCTGGTGCGGCGATCACGCTTGTTACGCAGTCCTATCCAGAGCGGCGCTTTACCGGCACGTTGCTGTCTCTGGGTGCCGCCGTGAACGAGGCGACACGCACGGTAACGGCGCGCGCCCTGGTGCAGAACTCCGAGGGTCTGCTCAAGCCGGGCATGTTCGCCCAGGCCGAGATCGCTGTCGGCAGCGAACGTGAAGTACTGGCGGTCCCCGCTGCTGCCGTCCTGCAACTGGAAGGCAAGCCCACCGTGTTCAAGGTGGAGGATGGCGTGTTCCATGCCGAGGCCATCGAAGTGGGTGCGCGTCGTGGTGATTACATCGTGGTCAAGGCGGGCCTCACCGTGGGTGACGAAATTGCCGTGCAGGGTGCCTTTCTGCTCAAGTCCCTGATGCTGAAGTCGCAGATGGGCGAAGGCCATGCACACTGAGGGGATGACATCATGCTGAATAAACTGGTTGAAGTTTCCCTGCGCTATAAATTCCTGGTCATCATCGCCTTCCTGGTAGTGGGTTTCCTGGGCTGGCGTGCGGTAACCACCGTACCGATCGACGCCTTCCCCGACGTCACACCGGTGCAGGTCAGTATCTATACCGAGTCGCCGGGGCTTGCCGCCGAGGACGTGGAGCAGCTGCTTACCTTCCCGGTGGAGTCTGGCATGGCCGGCCTGCTGGGAGTGAAGGAGATCCGATCGGTGAGCCTGTTTGGCCTGTCCTACGTGGCGGTCTACTTCGAGGATGACATGGACATCTATTTTGTCCGCCGGCTGGTGATGGAACGCCTGCAGGACGTGGCCAAACGTATTCCCGAAGGCTACGGTACGCCGGAAATGGGGCCCAACTCCTCAGGGCTGGGACAGGTCTTCTGGTACACCGTCGAACGTGCCGACGAACAGCTTAATGCCGACATCAGTGACATGGACCTGCGCACCCTGCAGGACTGGAGCGTGCGCCTCATCCTGCGCACGGCGCCCGGTGTGGACGACGTGCTGTCCTGGGGCGGGCAGGAACGCCAGTACCAGGTGGTCATCGATCCCCTGCGCCTGATCAAGTACAGGCTCGACTATTCAACAGTCATGGAGGCCATTGAGTCCAACAACCGACAGGTGGGTGGGCAGTATGTGGATCTGGGTCCGGAGCAGTATCTGGTGCGTGGTCTGGGACTGGTTCGCAACGAAAAGGACCTGGGAAATATCGTCCTCAAGGTCGTCGATGGTACGGCGGTCTATCTGCGCGACGTTGCCGATATCCGGCAGGCGCCGGGGTTGCGCTTTGGCGCTGTCACACGTGATGGCAAGGAAGTGGTGCTGGGCATGGCCCTGTCACGTATCGGTACCAATGCCGCCGACGTTGTAAAGGCGGTCAAGGAACGCATGAGCATCGCTGAATCTGCCCTGCCCGATGGTGTCGCCATCGAGCCGGTCTATGAACGTACCGAGCTTGTGGATCAGGCGGTCAGTACTGCCACCAATGCCCTGATCGAGGGATCGATCCTGGTGGCCATCGTGCTCTTCCTCTTCCTCGGTGAGTTCCGCTCGGCCATCGTGGTTATCGCCGCCCTGCCGCTGGCCATGCTGATTGCCTTCATCTTCATGGGTGAGGCGGGCCTGTCGGCCAACCTCATGTCACTCGCCGGACTTGCGATTGGTATCGGCATGATGGTGGATGGGGCCGTGGTCATGACCGAGAACGCGTTTCGCATCATGGCGGAACGGCGCAGGGAGGGTGGCAAGGTGGATCGCACTGCTGCGGTACTGACCGCCGCACGTGAAGTGGCCAATCCGGTGGCCTTTGCTATCATGATCATCATCGTTGTATTCCTTCCACTGTTCAGCCTCGAAGGACTGGAAGGCAAGCTTTTCAAGCCCATGGCCTTCAATATCAGTTTTGCCATGGGGGGCTCGTTGCTGCTTACCCTGACCATAATTCCGGTGCTGGCGGCACTCATACTCAAGCCCAGGGAAGAGCGTGACACCATGCTGGTGCGCTGGATCAAGAATGGATACCTGCCATTGTTGTCATGGTCACTGGTCAACAGGAAGAAGGTAGTGGTATCCGCGATGGTGCTATTGATTGGCAGCCTTGCGCTGTTCCCACTGCTGGGTAAGGAATTCATGCCGCAGTTGCAGGAGGGCTCCATCATGTGGCGTGTCACATCAATTCCTTCCACGTCGCTGCAGGAATCCATCGAGATCTCAAAAAAGATCGAACATGTGCTGGCGGAGTTTCCCGAGGTGACGACTACCATCGCCATGATCGGGCGTGCCGAGAAGGGTGAGACGGCGGACGTCAACTACATGGAGATTTACACTGGTCTGACACCAAAGGATCAGTGGACGCGCTCAATCGAGGAACTGGCCGAAGCCATGCGTGAGAAACTGGAGGAAACAGTGCCCACTACCGTGGTGGCCTTTACCCAGCCGATCCAGATGCGTGTGGAGGAACTGATCTCCGGGGTACGGGCGACGCTGGCGGCCAAGCTGTATGGTGAGGATCTTGCCGAGCTGGATCGGCTCAGCCAGGAGATCAAGAATGCCATTTCCAGCGTGCCGGGCGTGGCCGATCTGTCGCTGGAGGCCAACATCGGAAAACCACAGATCCGTATCCAGGTGGATCGAGAGGCGCTGGCACGCTATGGGCTCAATGCCGATGATGTTCTGACCCTGGTACGCACAGGCATCGGTAACGAGCCGGTTTCGACGCTCATTGATGGCGTCAAGCGCTTCGACATTACCGCGCGCATCAATGATGCCTCACGGCAATCAGTGGAGGCGATCCGCAATATCCCGTTACGTACCGCGGGTGGGGCCATCGTACCGCTGTCAAGGGTGGCAACGGTGACTACCGCGGAAGGTTATTCATTCGTACGTCGTGAGCAACTGCAGCGTTACGCGGTGATCCAGATGGACGTGCGTGGCCGTGACGTAGATGGTTTCGTGCAGGATGCCAATGCGGCCATCTCCGCCAGGGTTGATCTGCCACCCGGTTACTGGATCGAGTGGGGTGGTGCTTTCGAAAATCAGCAACGTGCCCTGAAGCGCCTGTCGGTGATTGTACCCCTGACGATCTTCTTCATCTTTGTGCTGCTTTATACGGCGTTCAACTCGGTGAAGTTTGCCACCCTGATCATTGCCAACGTGCCGTTTGCTACCATTGGTGGCCTGGTGGCGCTGTGGATCACCGGCCAGTACCTGTCGGTGCCTTCGGCCATTGGTTTTATCGCCGTGTTTGGCGTGGCCATGCTCAATGGCATCGTGCTGGTAAGCTTTATCAATGAGCTGCGTGAAAAGGGACTCAGTGTTGCTGAAGCAGTGCGCCGCGGCGCCGAGCTGCGGCTTCGTCCCGTGCTGATGACCGCCAGTGTCGCCATCCTGGGTCTGATCCCCATGTTGCTGTCTTCCGGCGTGGGGGCCGAGACGCAGCGGCCATTGGCATCGGTGGTGGTAGGTGGCCTGATCACGTCAACACTGCTGACCCTTATCCTGTTGCCCGTGATCTATGAGTGGATGGAAACCCGCAAGGAGAAACAGTCATGAAAGAAGTGAAGGCATTTGTTCACCGTAATCGGGTCGCCGATGTTCTGCGGGCCCTGAAGAGTGCGGGGTATTGTTGTATTTCCATTGTCGATGTCAAGGGAATGCTCGAGGCACTGGATCCCAAAGAGCGGGAATTCTCGCTCGAACTTGGTGCGGAGATGATCACCGAGGTCAAGCTGGAACTGGTGTGTGAGGACGAAGAGCTCGATCAGGCAGTGGCACTGATAAGGGAAAATGCCCGCACCGGCCAGGCAACAGCCGGCTGGATCTGTGTCAACGATCTGAGCGCAGTTTATCCAATCGATGGATGAGCACACATCGTGGTTACCAATTCGATGCAAATAAAAAAGGCTTCCCGCGGGAAGCCTTTTTTCATGACGACTGCTCAGTGCCGAGGCATCAGTGGGAATGACCACCTGCGCCATGGGCATGGCCATGCTCCAGTTCTTCTGCCGAGGCCTCGCGGATGTCCACCACTTCGACATCGAAGTTGAGGTGCTGGCCGGCGAGGGGGTGATTACCGTCGATGGTGACGGCATCGTCCTTGACCGCGGTGACGGTGATGACAACGTTCTCGCCGTCGGGACCGGCGGCGTGATACTGAGCACCCACATGAATTTCGTCGTCGCCGAACATGTCGCGTGGTACGTCCTGCATCATGGATTCATCACGATCACCATAGGCATCCGCCGGGGCGATGCGAACCGAGAGCTTCTCACCCACGGACTTGCCTGCCAGTTCCTTCTCCAGGCCGGGAATGATGTTGTGTGCGCCGTGCAGATAGACCAGTGGCTCGCGGCCATCGGACGTATCAAGTACCTGGCCGTCGTCGTTCTTGAGTGTGTAGTTCATGGTAACCACCATATTTTCGGCGATTTGCATTCATATTCCTCCAGTAAGGGATTTACAGACCAATGACGAGAAAAACGCACATGTGACCCAGAACGAGCTGAAGCGGTGGTACGAGAACCCGGCAATGGACAGGGAGTATAGCCGATTTTACGTGCAAAAACAGCGGCGTACCGGGATCACGTGCTGTCCCAATGGGCTCAGCGGCGGGTTAGCCACAAACCGGCAAGCAGGCAAAGTGAAAATATCGTGCTGGTGATCAGCACGATGCCGCCACCGGCTGCGGAAAACAACGCAGGGGCACCGGGTATGGGGACCAGGCCCGTCACCGAGACCAGCGGCCCCAGCGCCAGCAGGCGGGCCAGCCTGAGCCGTGAACACAATTGATGGATCAGGTGCAGGCGATAGACTTCCATCATTGCCGCCAGTGAGAAACTGAGCCATAAGACCCCGAAATACAAGAGAAAAAGCCAGAGTGCGGCAATTGTCATGTGGACAAGCGCGGGCTGCTGAAATCACCTCATATGAAAGTCGACCTCCCTGGCACGCATGGTGAGGCACCATCCTCGGCGTGCGGCTACTGTCACCAGCCACACAACGCGGCGCGGCCTGTTTTGTGGCGTGATACGCCTGAAGAAC
>DRKU01000157.1 GCA_011051615.1 Gammaproteobacteria bacterium | reverse complement strand
ATGACCGTCAGCCGCAGGGACGCGGCTGTCGAGCGTACAGGGACGTATTTACCGCGTGTCATGGCAGGACACGTGGGGCGACGTACCGACCAACCGGCGCCTGACACCCCCCCGAAGTGACCTGGATTTCGGAACAGTTATCTAGTTACCCGGGTCGATTGCGGGTAGAATAGCGCGCTTTGCACAACCCGACCCGCCCGTCCCATGACCGACTCTGGCTCCGCGCCGCACGACCCCACCGCCGAACAGCCGATCCGTGACATCACCGTGGGTGAGACACGTATCACCCTGCTCGGCACGGCCCACGTCTCGCGCCTCAGTGCCGAGGCCGTGGCCCACATGCTGGAACAGGGCCACTACGATGCCGTGGCGGTAGAACTGTGTCCCAGCCGGCACAATGCGCTGGTCAACCCCGATGCCATCGCGCAGATGGATCTCTTCCAGGTGCTGCGGGAGAAAAAGGCCTCTACCATTACTGCCAGCCTCGCGCTGGGCGCCTTCCAGCAACGCCTGGCCGAACAGTTCGGCATCGAGCCCGGCGCCGAAATGCGTGCCGCGGTGAATATCGCCCGCGACAAACACCTGCCGGTGATTCTCATCGACCGTGAGATCGGTACCACCCTCAAGCGGGTCTACCGCAACGTCCCCTGGTGGAAACGCATGTACCTGGTCAGCGGTCTGTTCGCCAGCCTGGTGAGTCGCGAGGAAGTCTCCGAGGAAGAACTGGAGAAGCTCAAGGAGGGCGACATGCTGGAGTCCACCTTCAACCAGTTTGCCGAAGAATCGCGTGAGCTCTACGAACCGCTCATCGACGAGCGCGACCGCTACATGGCGGCACGCCTGCTGGCCGATGCCGCGGAGGAAGGCCACCGACATATCCTCGCCGTGGTAGGTGCCGGACACCTGAAGGGGATCGAGAACTACCTGCGCGAACCCGCTGCTGATCCGCAGGCCACCATCCGTGAACTGGATACCCTGCCGCCACCGGGCAAGTGGGGCAAGCGCATCCCGTGGCTCATCGTCGCCGTGATCCTCACCGGCTTTGCCATCGGTTTCGCACGCAGTCCACAGCTGGGCTGGCAACTGGTGGCCGACTGGGTGTTGATCAATGGTGGCCTGTCCGCGCTCGGCGCACTCATCGCCGGTGCCCACCCCCTGACCACGCTGGGCGCCTTCGTCGCCGCGCCACTGACTTCGCTCAATCCCACCATTGGCGCCGGCATGGTCACCGGCGCGCTGGAGACCTGGCTGCGCAAACCCCGCGTACTGGACTTCAGCAAGTTGCGCCAGGATGCCGCCCACCTCAAGGGCTGGTGGCGCAACCGCGTGACGCGTGTGCTGCTGGTGTTCGTTCTCAGTACGCTGGGCTCGGCGGTAGGTACCTGGGTGGCGGGCTTTCGGATCTTTGATCGGCTGGTGGGATAAGGAGCCGGGAAAAACAGAAACGGTGCGGGTACGGTATCAGCGTTGCTGATCGACGGCTTCGAAGATCTGGTTACTCAGGGGCAGGTTGCGCGAATCGAAGCGATCATCCACCTCGAAGGTTTCTTCCGTCACTTCCAGCGCATTGATCAACTCAACGGCAAACTGGCGCATGGCCGGTGGCTTGAGTAGATCGTTCTCATCCAGCACACGCCTGCCACCCACCATGACTCGCCCCTGGGAATCCTTGAACAGGACGTAAGGCTCGAAAACGCGGTCGCGGATATCGAGGTCATAGCGCAGACGCACGATCCGGTGTTCACGGATGGAAAGGATGAGATCCTGTTCCACCTGACTGCTGCCCTCGAGGGCGCCGGAGTTGTTGTCTGCCATACTGCTCATATACTAATGCCTCTGATTTTATTAGGATAATCCTGTTGGCGCTGATCAACAAGTGAAAAATTTCTTACCTGACAAAACCGCGAGATTTGCGGACGGGTGGCGGGTGACGGCCTGGTCACGGCCCCAATTGGGCAAACTGTCGCCTGCGCAAGCACCAAAGCGTCAAAATTTCGACTCCCGGCCGTGCGATCCTGTGGCCCAGGTTCACATCCGCCAACACGGCAATGTTACACTGGCCACCGGATAACCCATTGTGTGCCATGGACGGGAACCCCCACACGGGGCGGCTGACTAATACGTACAGGCATGATGAAAATACGGGCGATGCGCCAGCACAACCCCATGCACAGGGATGACCATTGCCATGACCGAAATTCCTGACAGTAACAAGCGTACCCTGCTGGACTACCTGTTCTTCCGTTCGCCGGAAGAAATCCTGCCGGAGCAGGCCCAGTCACTGACGCGTATTGCCTTCGCCTTTATCGCCATCCTCCTGCTGGTGGGTTATGACGCCGCGTTTGGTCCGGTCAGCCAGGTGGAACGCCTGGCCATGCTGGTGGCCTTCAGCTACCTCCTTATCTCTATCGTTCATTACATCGCCATTCGCCGTTTCCCGCGCACGCAACCGTGGCGCATCTACTCAATGATCATTCTCGATCATGCCATCGTCTCCATGGCGACTTATGCCTTCGGCACTGCCGGCGCGGTGTTCTACCCCTTCTACTTCTGGGTCACGGTGGGCAATGGTCTGCGTTATGGCGTCGGCTACCTGCATGGCGCGGCGGCCATTTCCATCGTCCTGTTTCTCATTGCCACGCGCATGAGCAGTGAGTGGCAACAGCAACCCCAATTGATCTTCGGCCTCGCCACCGGCATGGTGCTGATGCCGGCCTTCTTTCTTTCACTGCTGCGTCAGCTTGGTCGCACCAATGCCGAACTGCGCCAGGAGATCCTCGAAAAGGAACATATCGCCACCCATGACAGCATCACCGGCCTGCCCAACCGCGTGCTGCTCGAAGACCGGCTCGACTATGCCATTGCCAATACCGCGCGCCTCGGCCGTGAGATCGCCGTCTTCCATATCGATATCGATTCCTTCAAGACCGTCAACGATACCTATGGCCATGCCTTTGGCGATGAGCTGTTGATCCAGGTCGCACGCCGCCTGCGCGACTGCCAGCGTTCCTTCGATACCCTGGCGCGCATCGGTGGTGATGAGTTCGTGGTCTTCCTGCAAGGTAACCACCAGATGACACAGGCTGCATCCTTTGCCGATCGCATGGCGGAGTATGCCTCCGGCCACTATCACCACAAGGGTGTGGACGTGTTTCTCTCCATCAGCATCGGTGTCGCCCAGTATCCAAACGATGGCATGGACACCGCCACCCTGCTACGCAATGCCGAAACCGCCATGTACCGCGCCAAGCGCGAGGGCGGTAGCCGTTACTGTTTCTACGATACCAACATGTCGCGTGAGGTCACCGAGCAACTGACCATCCAGGTGGAACTGCGCAAGGCGCTCAATGCCAACCAGTTCCGACTCTTTTTCCAGCCACGCATCGATGCCAAAACCTGTCGCATCATCGGTGCCGAGGCACTGGTACGCTGGCAGCATCCCACGCGTGGCCTGCTGGAACCGGAGGCCTTTATCCATGCGGCCGAGGAAAGCGACATGATCCTTTCGCTGGATCGCTGGCTGCTCGATGCCGTTTGCCGCGAGGTATCCGACTGGCAGAACAAGGGCCTGCCCTTCCTGCTGGTCTCGGTCAATGTCTCTGGCCGACAGTTCATGGAAAGTGACTATATCGAGACCCTGCGCAAGATCATCGAAGTGACGCATATCGATCAGACGCAGCTGGCGCTGGAGATCACCGAGGGCACACTCATCGAACACAGCGAGCAGGTAGATACCCAGTTCCATGAAATCAAGAAACTGGGGCTCAAGCTCATGCTCGACGACTTCGGTACGCGCTATTCCTCACTCAACTACCTCAAACGCTTCCCGGTAGACACGCTCAAGATTGATCGTTCCTTTATAAAGGATATTCCCGGTAGTGAGGATGATTGCGCGCTGGTGGAGACCATGATCAATATCGCCCATCGCCTGCGCATGGACGTGTGCGCCGAAGGCGTAGAAACCACCCAGCAATTGCGCTGGTTACGCGACAAGCAGTGTGACACCATCCAGGGCTTTCTTGCCAGCCGCCCGGTGGCGGCCGAGGCCTTCCGCCACATGATCGCCCACCGCGAGACCGAGAAGCTGGTCTCCAGCTAAGCCCACCGCTGTGCTTCTGGCCAGTGCCATGCGGCAGTGCGCCTGTTATCCTTGTCTTATGCACCCGCGTCGTTCCAGGTTCCCGTTATCCCGGCTGCTGTCGTCCCGATCCCTGCTGGCCTGGCTCCTCTGCCTGCCCATGCTCGCTGTCGCCGCAGTGGATAACCCGGAACAGTATGGCGGAGAGAGCTTCACCATTACACTGGGTGAGGACACCGAAATCACCGGCCGCCACTTCCCCACCAACGATGGACCAACTGTACTGTGGATCGCCTCGGGCTACGGCCTGCATCCGCGCCACTACCGCGTGGCACGGGCCCTCGCCGCACAGGGTATGGACGTGTGGCTTGCCGACCTGCTCGAATCCCTGTTCATGCCACCTGGCACGACTTCGATCCGTTCCCTGGATGGTCACTACGTGGCGCAACTGGCGACACAGCTGTGTCGTCGTCGTGGACAACCGGTGACACTGATCAGTGGCAGTTATGGCGCCATCCCCGTGCTGCGCGGCGCACGCCTGTTGCAAAGGAATTCACGCAACTGTCTTGCCGGCGCCATCCTGTTCTCACCCAATTTTCTTGCCCGCGTGCCGGGGCTGGGGGAGGAACCGGAGTTCCTGCCCATCATCGATGCGACGAATATCCCGCTGGTGATCTTTCAGGCCGAGAAGAACAGCAACCGCGGGCAAAGCCAGCAGGTGTTAGCCCGGCTACAGCGTGCGGGAGCGACGGTCTGGGTGCGGCCCATGACGGGCGTCACGGCGCTGTTCTACGATGGCGATACCACCGCCGCCACGCGCACCACCCTGCGCCAGGTTCCGCAGCAGATGCGGACATTGCTCGAGCTGCTGGCGCGCACACCGATACCGGCTCCCCGACCCGCACCGAACATCGCGCCGCGCACAACAGGTACGCCAGTGCCAGGCGGTCTCGATCACCGCCTGCGGCCCTATCACGGTCGCCCCGAACCCTGGCCACTGGATCTGAAAACTGCCGGAGGCCAGCGTGTGCGCATCAGCGACTATCGCGGCCAGGTAACCGTGGTCAACTTCTGGGCCAGCTGGTGCCCACCCTGTGTCGAGGAGATCCCCTCTCTCAATCGGCTCAAGGAAAAATTTACTGGCCGCCCTTTCCGCCTGATTTCCATCAACTATGGTGAAAGCCCGCAACAGATCAGACGTTTTCTGAAGAAGGTGGACGTACGCTTCCCCGTCCTGCTCGATGAGGATGGCCGTGTGGCACGACAGTGGAAGGTGGTTGCCTTTCCCTCCACCTTCGTCATCGACACTGCGGGTCGTATCCGCTATGGCGTCAATGCCGCCATCCACTGGGATGACCCGGCTGTAACAGAAACGCTGGAAGCATTACTAACAGCAGAGTGACGGGGTTCAGCCCCCCTTCATGGAGAAGGGTGACCGCTTGACGCAGGATACGAACTCATCCACTGCAAGTGGCCTGGAAAAATAATAGCCCTGATAGACATCACAACCCAGCGCCTGTAACAACACCAGTTGTGAATTTTCTTCTACGCCTTCAGCAACAACCTCGAACCCCAGAGTGTGCGCCATATCGATGATTGACTTGACCAGGACAATATCCGACTGTCCTGCGCTCATATTCTGGATAAAACTCCGATCAATTTTAAGCACGTCCACGGGAAAATTACTCAAGCGGGCCAATGAAGAGTGACCGGTACCAAAATCATCGATGGCAATCTTGAATCCTGCCTGCGATAGCGCCTGCAAATTACCGATAACGGAATCCGATGAGTGCATGATACTCGTCTCGGTAACCTCCAGTTCGACCAGGGAAGGATCGAAGCCCCGCGCCTTGCAGGCACCGGAAAATTCCCGGGCAATATTGTGCAACAGGATCTGATGCGGTGAAATATTGATCGCTAATTTTGGAAACAGCTCCTTGCTGAAAACCCCGCTGGCGCGCCAATCTGCCATCTGACCAAGTACCATCTCGAATACCCAGCTCCCTATATCAATAATGGCTCCACGCTCTTCGGCAATACCGATGAACAGATCCGGTGGTACCTGCCCGTATTCTGCACTTTCCCAGCGCAACAGAACCTCCGCGCCGAACACCTTCCCTTCACGATCCACCTTGGGCTGATAAACCAGATTGAGCTCATCACGTTCTATGGCCCGCGATATGGCATCTCCCAATTGCCGGCGGTATATAACCTCCTGTTCAATCTCCTCGTTGAAGAAACGATAGCTACCACGCCGGTGTTTCTTGCAATAGGCCAATGCAATACCTGCACGGCGCAAAAGGGTCTCTGGATCCGTATTTTCGCCTTCGCCAAATACCAGACCGATTGAACCATCCAGCTTCAATTCATGTTGTTCGAAAACAAAGGTATCACGAAGACGTATCTGCAACTTCTCCGCCTGGTTTTCCATGGTTTCCTGCGCAGGTGTACTCCCTTCGTCAATAACCCAGGCAATAACAAACTCATCTGCCCCCATGCGGGCCACCACGGCATCCTCGACAAGCCCCTGAATACGGCTGGCGGTTTCTCGCAATACAGCATCACCTGCCCGCCGACCAAGACTGGTATTGATTTCGTGAAAATGATCCAGATCAAGCGTTATCACCGCAACCAGGCCACCGTCCAGCCGGGTCCGTACAAGCATCTCCTCCAGCTGTTCATGCAACAGGGATGCATTGGCAAGCTGAGTAACACTATCGTAATAGGCAAGCCGTTCAATCTTCTTCTCGGCGGCCTTTACGGTGGATAAATCAACAAACATGCCTGCATAGAACAGTACATTGCCATGAATATCTTTCAGGGCGACGACATTCAGCCATTCCGGATAGATCTCACCATTCTTCCGGCGATTCCAGATCTCACCCTCCCAGAAACCGCGTGTATTGATATCGTTCCACATGGTTCGATAAAAACCTTCGCCATGATAATCAGAACGTAGAATGCCAGGGGTCTTACCGATAACTTCGGGCAAGCGATAGCCCGACACCCGCTCGAATGCCCTGTTGACCCATTGGATCCTGCTGTCACGATCCGTGATCAGCACGCCGCTGGAGCTGTGTGACAGGATCAAATCAGCCAGCTTTTTTTCCTGCTGGATATGGGCGCTGTAGATAATTTGCGCAACTATCAGCGCAAAATTCTCCAGGACATGAACCTCTTCCGGATCATATACATGCCCGACATCGACATACAGCACCATAACGCCCAACAAATTGTCATGTAGCGTGATCGGTACCACATAGTGGCCGTGATCACACATGCCCTCATAATGCGTTTCATGGCGCTCATCGACACATGAGGCATGCAACAGCTCAACTGACTCGGCAACACGGCCACACAGGCAGTGCCCGTAGTCAACACAGGAGCAGGTGGTCTTGATATAGTCGGAAAAGTTGATCTGCGCGACCAGCTCAAGCTTGCGTGTCTCATCGTCCGCCAGCATGATTCCGCCCGCACCGGTACTCAGCCACGGCAACTGAATAATCGTTTCCAGTATGCTGATAAGAATTTCGGTCAATTCCTCCGTGATACAGTTACCACTGAAATCCAGCACATCCAATTGTGTCGTCTTCTCATCCACAGTATCGAATCCTCAGAGGAAAAACCTCGTGGCCACTCAACCGGGTTTGTTTCTCGCCGAGTCCCCGGGGAGCGGGGCGGGCAAACCTCCCCAACGGCGGGGAAGCGCGGCAAGATCTACTGGTTGTCACTGGATTATCGGCCCGATGGGGTGCCGGGTTTAGCGTTGAGAAGGGATCGAGTGTTGTTCCGGACTCACTTTCTGCCGTGGAGCACGATCTCCAGATAGCGTTCCAGCATGCCCTGTTGTGCCGCAATGGCTTCACGGCCATGCTCACCCATGCACTGGCGCAGTTCCGGTGACTGGTGCAGGCGGCTCATGGCGCCACTGAGTCGGTCCACTGCGCATTGCCAGGCGGCCTCGTGCTCAAGCAGCAGGTGCGCCTCGGCCTCGAAGTTGTCCATGTGCGGCCCGAAGATCACTGCCTTGCCCAGTTGCGCCGCCTCAAGGATATTCTGACCGCCACAGGGCACGAAACTGCCACCCATGACGATGAACTCGGCGCCGGCCATGAGGCCCTGCATCTCACCGAGGGTGTCCGCCAGGTAGATGTCCGTTTCACCGCTGATGGCCTCGTTGCGGCTGCGCACGGCAAGCCGCACGCCAAGTGGTGCCAGCTCACGACGAATGGCGGCGAGGCGCCCGGGATGGCGCGGGGCGATGACCAGCAACAGCTCGCGTGCCGTGCTCGCCTGCCAGGCGCGCACGATGAGCGCCTCCTCGTGGTCACGGGTGGACGCCGCCAGCAGGTAACTGCATCCACTGGGCACCACCGTCGTCGGTACCGACGGTGAGACATCGCGCACCAGCTTGATGTTGCCCGCCACGCTGACACGATCGGCGGGCGCACCGAGACGCACGAAACGTCGCGCATCTTCCTCCGAGCGCGCGTGAACATGCTCCACCTGCGCCAGGGCATGGGCATAGGCGCGCCGCAGCCAGCCCGCCGCCTCGGTGGTACGTGCCGACAGGCGGCCATTGAGAATGGTCACCGGCAGGCCTTCGCGGTAACAGACATCGATGAGGTTGGGCCACAGCTCGGTCTCCACCAGGTAGAGGTGCCGTGCCTGCGTACGACGCACCAGGCGTGCCATGGCATGACGCCAGTCCAGCGGCAGGTAACAGTGGACGACATCCGCGCCAAACAACGCATGCACGCGCGCCGCACCGGTGGGTGTGCCCGTGGACAGCAGTAATGGCCGTTGCGGCTCGCGCGCACGCAGCGCGCGGATCAGGGGCGCGATGGCGTTGACCTCGCCCACCGACACGGCGTGAAACCACCGCGCGCCGGGGCAACGCGGCAGCCCGAAACCCAGACGCTGGCGCAGGTAACGACCGTCGCCATGTCGCAGGGCCAGCCAGCACAGGTGCACGACCAGCGGCAGGCTGAGCAGGCGTAGCAACAGACGGTAGCGTTTCATGCCGGCCTCATGGCGCGGACCGCGCGTAGAGATCCGGCTCGCCGGGTGGGCGGGTCTTGAAACGCCGGTGGGCCCAGAAGTACTGCTCCGGCGACTCGCGTACCGCGGCTTCGATGAGGGCGTTGATGCGCGTGGCATCGGCCAGCTCGTCGCCGGAGGGAAAATCCGCCAATGGCGGCTGAATGACGACGCGATAACTGCCGTCGGCCTGGCGGTGAGGAAAATAGGGCACCACCACGGCGTTACTCATGCGCACCAGCCGCGCGGTGGTGGTCAGCGTACAGGCGGGCACACCCATGAAGGGTGCGAAGACATACTGTTTGAGGCCGAAGTCCTGGTCCATGGCATACCAGGTGGCGCGATTCTGTTTCAGCGCACTGATCATGCGCCGCGTGTCATAGGTATCGATGGCATCGAGAAAGTGACGCTGTCGGGCACGGTGCATGAAGCACTCGAAGAGGGGATTGTGGGCGCGCTTGTAGACCACCTGGAACGGCTGGTGCAGGGCCAGCAGCCGACCACCCAGTTCGAGGCCGGTCATGTGCGCGGACAGCAGCAGCACACCCCGGCCCGTGGCCAGCGCACCCTGCAGGTGTTCCAGACCCTCGATATGGCACAGGGGTGCCAGCCGGCGGCGCGAGGCCCACCAGCTCATGGCGGTCTCGAAGATGCTGATGCCGGTACTGGCGAAGTTCTCGCGCACCAGCGCCGCCTGCTCGTCCGCGCTCAGCTCGGGAAAACACAGACGGATGTTGGTGGCAACGATGTGGCGACGGCGTGGCACCAGCCGGTAAGCCAGGTGCCCCAGCGCCCGCCCCAGTACCCGCTGCCAGGCAAAGGGCAGGAAGACCGCCAGGCGCAACAGGCCGAGCCCCAGCCAGGTGGGCCAGTAACGCGGTGCAAGAAAATCGCTCAGGGAGTATTCGGCGGTGGCACGGGACATGGTAACGGCGTCGATGGTATTGGGTCGTCTGTGGACCTGTGGGGCATTTAAGCACAGCCGCCGAGGCAAGTCAGATGCAGGTTTCCGCAGGCCTCATGGCGGATGCCGCCAAGCTATCAGATAATTATCAATTTGTGCTGATTTGATAATTTAGCAAACTATCACTAAAAACTATCAAAATATATTATTTTGATAGTTGAACGCCCATGAAAAAACCAATGCAACCACCGGAGATGGCCGATCCGGCCACACTGGCGAAACAGCTGGGCCCTGAGGTTTTCGGGCGTATCCTCACCGAGGCCATGAGCATCCCCGACGCCTACCTGCACTGGGACCAGCTGCAGCACCGGGAGCCGCCCGCGGGACTGGACCTTGAATCCTGGTGGTACAGCCTCAAGCTGGGGCGTTTGCGCGGTGCCCGGTCATTGCCGTTGCATGACTGCGCAGGACGCGCCTTCTTCTATACCCTCCCCAACCAGGCGCTGGCACAGCTGCACGCCATCGACAGCCAGGCACGCGGACAGATCCGCCTGGACGAACAGGTCACCGGGCCGGAAACCCGCGACCGTTACATTGTCAGTTCCCTGATGGAGGAGGCCATTACCTCCAGCCAGCTGGAAGGCGCCTCGACGACGCGCAAGGTGGCAGTGGAAATGTTGCGCACGGGGCGCAAACCCCGGGATCAGAGCGAGCGCATGATCTTCAACAACTATGCTGCCATGCAATACATCCGCACCCTCAAGGGCGCCGATCTGGCCCCCGAGGTGGTGCTGGAGCTGCACCGCATCGTCACGCTGGATACACTGGAAGACCCCGCCGCGGCCGGCCGTCTGCAACGCCCCGATGAAAAGCGCGTCCGCGTGTGGGTCGACCGGGATGGTACGGTGCTACATACCCCGCCCCCTGCCACGCAACTACCGGATCGACTGCAGGCATTGTGCGAATTTGCCAACCGGAAATTCAACCAGGAAGACTTCATTCCTCCCGTCATCCATGCCATCGTGCTGCATTTCTGGCTGGCCTATGATCACCCCTTCGAAGATGGCAACGGACGCACGGCACGCGCACTCTTCTACTGGAGCATGTTACGTCATGGCTACTGGCTGATCGAATACGTGTCCATTTCACGGCTGCTGCGCCGCGCACCCTCACAATATTCCCGCGCTTTTCTCTATACGGAAACGGACGACAACGATCTAACGTATTTTATTCTCCATCAGCTTGGCATCATTCAACAGGCCATCAGCGACCTGGAACACTGGCTGGAACACAAGATGAGTGAACTGCGTACACTCGAGCGCCGACTACGTACTGATACCGAACTCAACCATCGTCAGCGCGCCTTGCTGGCCCATGCCCTGCAACACCATGATGCAACCTATACTATCCAGTCACACCGTCGCAGCCACGATGTTGCCTATGCCACGGCGCGCAGCGATCTTCTCTCCCTCACAAAACAGGGCCTGCTTGAACAATATAAAGCCGGCCGTGCCATGCGTTT
>DRKU01000156.1 GCA_011051615.1 Gammaproteobacteria bacterium | reverse complement strand
TCCATGCCAGTTGTGCCGTCTCACCATTGAGTTTCGCCCACAGGGCCTTGCGCTCATCCGCCGTATCATTCATGTCACGATTCCGTACTACGCGCCGAGCGCTTCACCGAGCGCGGCAAGAAAGGCATCGTTTTCTTCCCGCGTGCCAATGGTCACGCGCAGACAGTCCCGCAGCGCCGGCGCCCCACCGTCGAGGTTCTTGATCAGGATGCCGGCCGCTTTCAGTGCCGCGTGGATCGCCGAGGCCCCACCCGCGGGCGTGCGAAACAGGATGAAGTTGGCCTGGCTGGGAAACACTTCCAGTCCACTGCGCTGACTCAGGGTATCGAAGACCCGTGTGCGTTCCTCGCGGATGGCGGCTGCCTGTTCGTCGAGTACCTCAGCGTGTTGCAGCGCGAAGCGTGCCGTGAGCTGCGTCAGGACATTGATGTTGTAAGGCAGGCGCACCTTGTCCAGTTCACCAATGAGCGCCGCGTTCCCTGCCAGCAGGCCAAGGCGCAGGCCGGCGAGTCCCATCTTCGACACCGTGCGCATCACCAGAAGGTGGGGGTAATCGACCAGCCGCGGCATGAAACTCTGCCCGGCAAAGACATGGTAGGCCTCATCCACCACCACGAAGCCCGGCGCGGCCTCGAGGATCTGTTCGATGCTCCCGGCATCGAACAGGTTACCGGTGGGATTGTTCGGATAGGCGATGAAGATCACCGCCGGCTCATGCTCGGCAATGGCGGCCAGCGTGGCATCGAGATCCAGGACAAAGTTCGCGTCCAGCGGCACGCCCACGTAGTCCACGCGGCACAGTTGACTGATGATGCGATACATGACGAAACCGGGTTCCAGCGACATCACGCAGCGCCCCGCTCCGGCCACGGCCATGACGATCATCTGGATGAGTTCATCGGAACCGTTGCCGAGCAGCACACCGGCGTCGGCCGGGACCGCCATGGCCGCACGCAGGACGTCGGTCAACTGGCGCGCATGGGGATCGGGATAGCGATTGAGTTCGACGCCGCGCAGCGTTTCGTGCCACGCATCCACCATGTCGGCGGGCCAGCCGAAGGGGTTTTCCATGGCGTCGAGCTTGATCATGCCAGTGGCGTCCGGCACGTGATAGGCGCGGGTGGCGCGCACGTCGGCGCGGATCCAGCGACTGATTCGATCACCTGTCTGATTCCTGCTCATGACAACCCCGGTTTATTCAACGGGTGCGAACCGTACCGTCAACGCCCTGCCCTGTGTCAGTCCTGCTTCAGCCGATACTCGGCCGAGCGTGCGTGGGCGATGAGCCCCTCGCCGCGCGCCAGTACCGAGGCGACCTTGCCCAGCTCGGCGGCACCGTCGGCGGAGCACATGATCAGGCTGGAGCGCTTCTGGAAGTCATACACGCCCAGCGGTGAACTGAAGCGCGCCGTGCGCGAGGTGGGCAGCACGTGGTTGGGCCCGGCGCAGTAGTCACCCAGCGCCTCGCTGGTATAACGTCCCATGAAGATCGCCCCGGCGTGACGGATGCGCGGTACCAGTGCCTGGGGATCGGCCACCGACAGCTCCAGGTGTTCCGGTGCGATGAAATTGGCCACCTCGATAGCCTCATCCATGTCACGCACATGGATCAGCGCACCGCGTGCCTGTAACGAGGTCTCGATGAGAGCCTGGCGTTCCATCCCGGGGGCGAGCCGCGCAATACTCGCCGCCACCGCGTCGAGGAAATCCGCATCGGGCGAAACGAGAATGGCCTGCGCATCTTCGTCGTGCTCCGCCTGCGAGAAGAGATCCATCGCCACCCAGTCGGCATCGGTCTGTCCGTCACACACGACGAGGATCTCTGAGGGCCCGGCAATCATGTCGATGCCAACGCGACCAAAGACCATGGACTTGGCGGTGGCCACGTAGATATTTCCCGGCCCGACGATCTTGTCCACCGCCGGTACGGTCCCGGTACCCCAGGCCAGCGCGGCGACGGCCTGTGCGCCACCGATGGTGATCACCGTATCGACCCCGGCCACGTGGGCCGCGGCCAGCACCAGTTCATTGAGTATACCGTCGGGGGTGGGCACCACCATGATGATCTCTTCGACACCGGCGACCTTTGCAGGGATGGCGTTCATCAGTACCGACGAAGGATAGGCAGCCTTGCCACCGGGCACGTAGAGACCGACGCGGTCCAGCGGCGTCACCTGCTGACCCAGCAGCGTGCCATCATCCTCGGTGTAACTCCAGGATTCCATCTTCTGGTGTTCGTGGTAGCGGCGCACGCGTTCGGCAGCCGTCTCCAGTGCCTCGCGCAGGGGTGCGTCGATGGCCTCATAGGCCTGCCTGAGCCGCGCGGGATCGAGCCGCAGATCACCGGCATCGCCAACCTCAAGGCGGTCGAAACGCGCGGTATATTCCACCAGCGCGACGTCACCACGGCGGCGGATGTCACGAATGATGTCGCGTACCGTGGTGTGCACCTCGTCGTCGGAGACACCTTCCCAGGCCAGCAGCTCGTCGAGCCGGGTCCAGAACGTCGCATCCGCGGTACTGAGTCGTTTGATATCGACCATTGGGATCACCTGCTTGATGGTATGGCGGCCACGCCGCCATGCAAATCACCTTCTGTTTACAACACTCCGAATACCCACCGCACTCAGGCCGTTGTGACAACGGAGCCACAGATGCCGCCCGCGCCGGTATGCAGGTTGAGGCAGGACGGGTATTCAGACAACATACTGCGCCGGGCAGCGGGAGACTGCTCCCACGCCGTGATCACGCGTTGCGCAAGCGCACCGCTTCGGCAAGATGATCGATCAGTTCACGCACCTGGGCGTGTTTCATCTTCATCGAGGCGCGGTTGACGATCAGACGCGAACTGATGTCGGCAATATGTTTCTGTGGCACCAGGCCGTTGGCCTTGAGGGTATTGCCGGTGTCCACCAGGTCGACGATACAGTCGGCCAGGCCGACGATAGGTGCCAGCTCCATGGAGCCATACAGCTTGATGACTTCCACCTGCTGGCCCTGCTCGGCGAAGTAACGCCGCGCACAGTTGACATACTTGGTCGCCACGCGCAGCCGTCCACCGGGTGGCGGGACATCGGCGAAACCGGCCGTCATCATGCGGCAGCGCGCGATGCCCAGGTCGAGCGGCTCATAGAGTCCTTCGCCGCCGTGCTCCATGAGGACATCCTTGCCGGTCACACCCACGTCCGCCGCGCCATACTGCACGTAGGTTGGTACATCGGTAGTGCGGATGATGACCAGCTTGACGTCCTCGCGGCTGGTATCGAGGATCAGCTTGCGGCTGGTCTCGGGGTCGTCCAGCGGCGTAATGCCGGCGTGCGCCAGCAGCGGCAACGCCTCCTTATAGATGCGTCCCTTGGATACGGCAATGGTCAATGTCGTCGACATGGTTGGCATTCATCCGCTCAGTCCGGCACGCGCCGAATGCGCGCGCCCAGTTGTTGCAGTTTTTCCTCGATACACTCGTAACCACGATCGATATGGTAGATACGCTCCACCGTGGTGTCACCCTCGGCCACCAGGCCGGCCAGCACCAGGCTGGCCGAGGCACGCAGGTCAGTGGCCATGACCGGCGCCGCGGTGAGTGATTTGACACCTTTGCACACCACCGTGTTGCCTTCCAGTGTCATGTCCGCGCCCATGCGTTGCAGTTCGAGAATATGCATGAAACGGTTCTCGAATACCGTCTCCTTGATAGTGGAGGCGCCATCGGCAATGGCATTGAGGGCGCAGAACTGGGCCTGCATGTCGGTCGGAAACGCCGGGAAGGGGGCGGTACGAATGTCCACCGCCCGCGGCCGCTGGCCTTCCATGTCGAGACTGATCCAGTTGTCACCAATATCGATCTGGGCACCGGCCTCGCGCAACTTGGCGGTAATGGAGTCGAGGTGTGTGGGCACGATATCGCGCAGGCGTACACGCCCGCCGGTGATGGCGCCCGCCACCAGGTAGGTACCGGCCTCGATACGATCGGGCAGCACGTTGTAGCAGGTGCCATGCAGGCGCTCGACACCTTCGATGGTAATCGTATCGGTACCGGCCCCTTCCACCTTTGCGCCCATGGCGTTCAGGCAGTTGGCGAGATCCACTACTTCCGGTTCGCGCGCGGCGTTCTCGATCACCGTCACACCGTCGGCCAGCGTCGCCGCCATCATGAGGTTCTCGGTGCCGGTGACGGTAACGATATCGTTGACCAGCTTGGCGCCCTTG
>DRKU01000155.1 GCA_011051615.1 Gammaproteobacteria bacterium | reverse complement strand
TCGGTCTCGCGCTCGGCCTCGCCGCCGCACTCGGGACAGGTGGTGCGATAGAACTCGGGCATCTTCTTGATCGGTGAGCCGACGCCGTCGAAGCTGACCTCTTCGGGCAACACTACCGGCAGATCCCCGTCCGGCACCGGCACCTCGCCACAACGAGGGCAGTGGATCATGGGGATCGGTGCGCCCCAGTAACGCTGGCGTGAAATGCCCCAGTCCCGCAGGCGGTAGTTGACACGCTTGCGTCCCCGCTTGCGCTTGCGCAGGGCGGCGGCAATGGCATCGAAGGCCGACTGCGAGGTCAGGCCGTCGAACTCGCCGGAGTTGATCAGGCGGCCCTTCTCCACCCAGGCGCCTTCCCGCAGGTCGATGTCCGCGCCGTCGAGGGGCGCGATGACCTGCCTGACAGGCAGACCGTACTTGTGGGCAAATTCCCAATCGCGCTGGTCGTGGGCGGGAACCGCCATCACGGCACCCTCGCCGTAACCCATGAGGACGAAGTTGGCGATGAATACCGGTACGCGCTCACCGGTGACGGGATGCACGGCCTTGTAGCCCGTGTCGATCCCCTTCTTCTCCATGGTCTCCAGCTCGGCTTCGGCGGTCACCGTGTGCGCGCATTCCTTTATAAAGTCCGCCACGTTGGGATGGTAGCGCGCCGCTTCCTGTGCCAGCGGGTGCTCGGCGGCCACGGCCACGTAGGTCACGCCCATGAGGGTGTCGGGGCGGGTGGTGAAGACCTTGAGGCGCTCCTTGCGGCCATCGATATCGAACACCACTTCCACACCCTCGGAGCGCCCGATCCAGTTGGCCTGCATGGTGCGCACCTGCTCGGGCCAGCCGTCGAGCTTTTCCAGGTCGGCGAGCAGTTCATCGGCATAGTCGGTGATCTTCAGAAACCACTGCGCCAGGTCGCGGCGTTCCACCTCGCTGTCACAGCGCCAGCAACGGCCGTCGATGACCTGCTCGTTGGCCAGCACGGTGAGATCATGGGGACACCAGTTGACCGGCGCGGTCTTTCTGTACACCAGGCCCTTGCGGTACAGGCGCGTGAACAACCACTGCTCCCAGCGATAATAGTCGGGATCGCAGGTGGCCAGTTCACGCTCCCAGTCGTAGGCAAAGCCGAGGCGTTTGAGCTGGTCGCGCATGTAGTCGATGTTGTCGCGCGTCCAGCGCGCCGGCGGCACCCTGTTCTGCATGGCGGCATTTTCCGCCGGCAGGCCGAAGGCGTCCCAGCCCATGGGTTGCAGGACATTCCTGCCCTGCATGCGCTGGTAGCGGCTGATGACGTCACCGATGGTATAGTTGCGCACGTGCCCCATGTGCAGGCGACCGCTGGGATAGGGAAACATGGAGAGACAGTAGAACTTCTCCTTGCGCGAGTCTTCCGCAACATTGAAACAGCGGTTTTCCTCCCACCAGGACTGGACGGACGGCTCGATTTCGTGGGGCTTGTAGTGTTCTTCCATCGGATGTTCTGTACGACAGGTTGCAGGTTTACCCTGAATTAACATTCCGCCGGCCCGCGCACCCGTGGTTCCGGGCAGGTCTGGCCGGCGCGCGTGGATCGCCTGCCAGGGACTCGTTACGCGGCGCGGATATCCAGACGGCAAGCATACCCCAGTCGGCAGGGGCATTAAACATGGCACGCGGCAAAGGGCGGAAAATCCCCGCGATCGGCGCCATTCCGGCAGCCGGCGCACGCCACAGGCGCTACACTTGAAGTCAGAGAGGACGGAAATGAACGACGACAAACACAGTCATCACGAACAGGCCTACGCGCATCTGCTGGAGAAGCTCGTCGAGAACTTCGAGGAAGTGCGCGAAATGGAAGAAGACGCCGAGACCTCACTGGCGGTAAAGATGAACTACGTCGTGGACAAGGTGCGCAACTTCGAGAACCTGTCACGCGAGGAACTGAGCCAGGTGGGGGACTACCTGCGCCGCGACGTGGAAGACGCGGCGCATTTTCTCAGCCGCTCGGGGCGCAGCGTCGGCCAGTGGCTGCGCGATGACCTGCGCCTGGCCGGCAACAGGCTGGGCGAACTGTTTGCCGGCGCGGTGGACAAGACCCTCGCGGAACTGACCGCCCTGCGCGAGCAGGCCGAAGAGGGAGACTGGTACGCCGGCGACATCACCGGCCCCGGCTACCTGCACTGCCGCAAGTGCCACCACACTATATATATTGACAGCACGCGCCACGTTGCGCCCTGTCCGCGCTGCCTGGGCACGGTCTTCACCAAGACTTACGTGGCGGACGACGAGGAAACGGGTTCCGACTGAGACGGCGCCCGCCGGCCGCGCCACATGCCCACGGCGACGACCAGCCCCAGCAGGATGAGCAGCGGGATATTGCCCCAGCGCACATAGGGTGTCGCACCCGCAAAGGCCTGCACCTCGCCACGCAGGACCTCGGTCTCGAACTGGGCGCTGCGTGCGCGGATACGACCGCGTTCGTCCACCAGCGCCGAGATACCGTTGGTGGTCACGCGCAACAACTGGCGCCCGGTCTCCACCGCACGCATACGCGAGATCTCCAGGTGCTGGTGCGGCGCCAGCGAGTCACCGTACCAGGCATTGTTGCTGCCATTGATGAGAAAGTGCGCCATCGGCAGGGCATCGATGACTTCCTCGCCAAAGGCATCCTCGTAACAGATGGACACCGACACCGGGTGTCCGGCGGCGCTGAGTAGTGGCTGCACACGTGGCCCGCGACTGAAACCGGACATGGGCAGGTTGAAGAAGCCGATGAGACCGCGCAGCCAGTCTTCCAGCGGCACGTATTCCCCGAACGGCACCAGGTGGCGCTTGTGATAGAAGCGGGGCTCACCCTCGGCGCCGCTGAAGCTGGCGAAACTGCTGTAGTAGCGCGAGCCATCCGGCTCACGATACGGCAGCCCCACCACGAGCTGCGCACCACCTTCGGCCAGTTCCGCCACCAGCGGCCTGAAATAGTCCTCCGCCAGACGATGGTAGAACACCGTCACCGAGTTCTCCGGCCAGACGATGAGTTGCGCGTCGGCGTGGGCGCGGCTCAGCGCGGCATAGGTGTCAAGGCGCTCGCGCAGGGAGGCCGGGTCCCACTTTGTCATCTGCGGCAGGTTACCCTGCACCAGCGCCACCGACAGGGGCGCGCCGACGGGGCGGGTCCAGTCGATGCGCAGAGCGACATTGCCCGCTTCCCACAGCACGATGAGCACCACCAGCGGCAGTACGAGACGACGCGGTAGCGACACATCACGACCCTGCGTCCATGCCACTGCATCGGGGGGGGGTGGCGGTGTCGGCACGGACAGGCTGACCTCGCCACTGCGTTTTACCAGCAGGGCCACCGCCCCGGCGCTCATGGCCACGGCCAGGTCCACGCCGTAGACACCGAGTACCGCGGCCCAGCCCGCCAGCGGGCTGGAGATCTGACTGTAGCCCAGGTTGAGCCAGGGAAAACCGGTGAAGGCCCAGCCACGCAACCATTCCACCAGCACCCACAACGCGGGCCAGATCAGCAACAGGCGCCAGCCATTGCCCAGGCCGACGGCAAAGCGCGCCGCCAGCCAGCCAAACAGCGCCGGAAACAGGGCAAGAAAGAACACGAACAGGGCGGTGAGCAGCGCCGCCACGGGCCAGGCGGTATGCCCGAAGACATTGATGGCCACGTAGACCCAGGACACGCCGACGCCGAACAGGCCAACACCAAAGAAATAAGCGCGTCGCCGCGCGCGGGACGGCGTGGGGACATCGAGAAGCAGGAACAGCAGCGCCAGCAACAGCGGCGACAGCCACCACCAGCCGAGCGGGGCGAAGGCGGCCGGCATGGCAGCGCCGACGAGCAGGGCCAGCCCGTCACCGGCGAGGCCGGGCGCGCCGCCGCACAACCACGCCAGCACGCGTTGCCTCAGGGGAACCGCACCTTCAGTCGTCACCCGCCGTCCCGGTCGCGGCCGGGGTGTCACCGGCGCGGCTCACCTGCATGAGATAGATGCGCCGATTGTCGGCACGCAGGATGCGAAACTCGAGCCCGTCGGCGGTGAGGGTCTCGCCGCGCCTGGGCAGGTGGCCGAGCAGACTCATCACCAGCCCGCCGACGGTATCGTTCTCCTCGTCACTGAAGTCGGTGCCGAAGTGCTCATTGAACTCATCGATGGGAGTCAGGGCCTTGACGGTACTCAGCCCGTTGGCGTGATCGAGGATGAAGGTATCCTCATCGAAGTCGTGCTCGTCGGCGATCTCGCCGACGATCTGTTCCAGTACGTCCTCGATGGTCACCAGTCCGGCGACGCCGCCGTATTCATCGACGACGATGGCCATGTGATTGCGGCTGGCGCGAAACTCCTTGAGCAGCACGTTGAGGCGCTTGCTCTCGGGGATGAACACCGCCGGGCGCAACAGTTCACGGATGTTGAGGCTGGCGCCGTTGTCACCGTGGTTGGCGAACCACGGCAGCAGATCCTTGGCCAGCAGGATACCGATGACCTCGTCGCGGTTCTCGCCGATGACCGGGAAGCGCGAGTGTGCCGAGTCGATGACGATGTCCAGCACGCCGCGGCTGTCGGCATCACGTTCGACGACGCTCATCTGCGCACGCGGGATCATGATGTCGCGCACCTGCATCTCCGAGACCTGTAATACGCCTTCGATCATGCCGAGGGCATCGGGGTCGATGAGATCGCGCTGCTGCGCCTCGCGCAGCAACTGGATGAGATCCTCGCGGGTGCGCGGTTCCGAGGTAAAGGCCTGCCCCAGGCGTTCCAGCCAGGAGCGGTCGTTCTTCTCCTCCCGGGACTTGCGTCCGGGAGGGCGACTAGATCGGTCTTCGTTCATGGTCCTTCCACAGGTTCATAGGGATTGGGGTAACCCAGTTGCGCCAGGATATCGGTTTCCAGCTCTTCCATTTTCTCGGCCTCGGCCTCGTGGTGATGATCATGACCGAGCAGGTGCAGGACACCGTGCACCACCATGTGCACCCAGTGGGCGTCGAGGGCCTTGTGCTGTTCGCAGGCCTCGCGCGCCACCACTGGCGCGCAGATGACGATATCACCAAGCAGACCGGTTTCCACGCCCGCCGCGCCTTCAAAGGGAAACGACAGCACGTTGGTGGCACCCTGCTTGCCGCGATAGCGCTGGTTGAGCACGGTCATCTCGGCTTCATCGACCACGCGCAACGTCAGCTCGGAGGCGGCCTCGTGTCCACCCGCGCGCAGCGCCGTCTCCACCCAGCGGCGCAGATCGGCTGCGTCGGGCACACCCGCCGTGACCACCGCCAGTTGCACGTCGAGTTCGAGCTTCATGCCGGTTCCCCGTCGCCGCTGGCGGTTTCATGTTCTTCGTAGGCGGTGACGATCTTCTGCACCAGCGGATGACGCACCACGTCCTTGGGCTTGAAGAAGGTAAAGCTGATGCCCTCCACCTTGCTCAGCACGTCCACCACGTGACGCAGGCCGGACTGCTGGCCACGCGGCAGGTCGATCTGCGTGACGTCGCCGGTGATCACCACGGTGGAGCCGAAGCCCGTGCGCGTGAGGAACATCTTCATCTGTTCGACGGTGGTGTTCTGCGCCTCGTCGAGGATGATGAAGGAATCGTTGAGTGTGCGCCCGCGCATGTAGGCCAGCGGTGCCACCTCGATGACATTCTTCTCCATCAGGCGCGCCACCTGCTCGAAGCCGAGCATCTCGTAGAGCGCATCGTACAGTGGCCGCAGGTAGGGATCGATCTTCTGCGCCAGGTCGCCGGGCAGGAAGCCAAGACGTTCGCCCGCCTCCACCGCCGGGCGGGTCAGCACGATGCGCCGCACCTGTTCGTGTTCCAGCGCCTGTACCGCGCAGGCCACGGCCAGATAGGTCTTGCCCGTACCCGCCGGACCGATACCGAAATTGACGTCACAGGCGAGGATGTTCTTCAGGTAACGACACTGGTTGGGACCGCGTCCGCGTATGGCGCCCTGGCGGGTGTGGATGACCACTTCCTCGCTACCCTCGACGGGCTCCACCACGCGTGCCTCGATACCGGATTCCTGCAGGAGCAGGTGAATGCGCTCGGGACTGAGTTCGCGGTCCCCCGCCTCGTCGTAGAGATCGCGCAGCACGTCGCCGGCGGCCTGCACCGAGCGCCTGTCACCGATGACGCGAAAGGCGTTACCGCGGTTGTTGATCTCCACGCCGAGGCGGCGTTCGATCTGGCGCAGGTGCTCATCGAACTGACCACACAGGTTGGCCAGCCGCCGATGATCGACGGGTTCGAGGACGAAATCGGAAGAGACGGGTCGGGTACTCAAGGGGCAGGACGGGACACGGGGGTCAGCGGCAGCCGGTAGCGGGCTGAGCGGATGCCCCGGCGGAAACCGGTTCACCACGCAGGGAATTGGGCAATGCTTCCGTAATCACGATGTCGACGAAATCACCGATAAGTCGGGGTGATGCCCTGAAGTTTACCACACGATTGTTCTCCGTGCGGCCCGCCAGCACCGTCGAGTCCTTGCGCGAGGGGCCCTCCACCAGCACCCGCTGGGTGGTACCCACCATGGCCTGGCTGATTTCCGCCGCCTGCTGGGACAGGCGTGCCTGCAGGATGGCAAGGCGCTGCTTCTTGACCTCCAGCGGTACGTCGTCGGGCAGGCTGCTGGCCGGCGTACCGGGGCGCGGACTGTATATAAAGCTGAAGGAGTGGTCGAAGCCGATCTCGGCCACCAGGTCGAGCGTGGCCTGGAAGTCGGCCTCGGTCTCGCCGGGAAAACCGACGATGAAATCGGAGGAAATGGACATGCCCGGACGCGCCTCACGCAGGCGCCGGATGGTCTGGCGGTATTCGAGCACCATGTGATTACGCTTCATGAGGGCAAGGATGCGGTCCGAGCCGCTCTGTACCGGCAGGTGCAGATGACCCACCAGCGCCGGCACTTCGGCGTAGGCCTGGATGAGAGCATCGTTCATTTCGTTGGGATGCGACGTGGTGTAGCGGATGCGCTCGATGCCGTCGATGGCAGCCACGTAGTGGATCAGCAATGCCAGGTCGGCGCTGTCACCGTCGTGCATGAGGCCGCGATAGGCGTTGACGTTCTGCCCCAGCAGGGTGACCTCGCGCACCCCCTGCGCGGCCAGCTCGGCCACCTCGGCGAGCACGTCGTCGAAGGGACGGCTGAATTCCTCGCCGCGGGTATAGGGTACCACGCAGAAGGTGCAGTACTTGCTGCAGCCTTCCATGATCGACACGAAGGCCGTGGCGCCGTCCACGCGTGGCGCGGGCAGGCGATCGAATTTTTCGATCTCCGGGAAGCTCACGTCCACCACCGCGCGGTGCTCGGCGCGGGCGGCGGCGATCATGGCCGGCAGGCGGTGCAGGGTCTGCGGGCCGAACACCAGGTCCACGAACGGTGCACGCGCGAGGATGGCGTCCCCCTCCTGGCTGGCCACGCAACCGCCGACACCGATGATCACCCCCGGACGGCGCGCCTTGATCTCGCGCCAGCGCCCGAGCTGGGAGAAGACCTTCTCCTGCGCCTTCTCGCGCACCGAGCAGGTGTTGAGCAGCAACACGTCGGCCTCGTCGGCCTCCTCGGTGAGCACCAGATCGTCAGCCTCGGCAAGCAGATCGGCCATCTTGGACGAGTCGTACTCGTTCATCTGGCAGCCGAAGGTCTTGATGAAAAGTTTGCGTGTCATGGACTGCCGGGCGTTCGCGCCCGGGAATGGAAAACGGGGGGCGAAAGTTAGCACTTTTCCCCCGCCCTGACCACAATCGGGGGCGGGATCCGAACCGGATCCGCCCCCGATGTGAGTCATTACTAACCGCTGATCACGTGAAATCAGGGCAACAGATACCCTGCCCCCACACGACGCCTGCACTACCCTGTAGTGCGGCCATGCGGGCCACGCGCGGGATCAGAGCTCTTCCACCGACTCCGCCGAGATCTTGTGGATGGCCAGATCCGCGCCCATGAACTCCTCTTCCTCGCTCAGGCGCAGGCCCACCATGGCCCGGATCAGGCCATAGACGGCGAAGCCACCGGCGAGGGCGATGACCACGCCCCCCAGCGTGCCGATGAGCTGGGCAAGGAAGCTGACGCCGCCCAGCCCGCCGAGCGCCGTGCTGCCAAAGATCCCGGCGGCGATGCCACCCCAGGCCCCGCACAGGCCATGCAGGGGCCACACACCCAGCACGTCATCGATCTGCCACTTGTTGTGACACCAGGTGAAGGCCCACACGAACAGGCCACCCGCCACCGCGCCGGTGATCAGGGCGCCCACCGGGTGCATGAGATCGGAGCCGGCGCACACCGCCACCAGTCCGGCCAGCGGGCCGTTGTGCACGAAGCCCGGGTCGTTGCGGCCGATGAACAGCGAGGCAAGGATGCCGCCGACCATGGCCATGAGCGAATTGAGCGCCACCAGGCCGCTGACCGACTCGAGGGTCTGAGCGGACATGACGTTGAAACCGAACCAGCCGACGGTGAGCACCCATGCACCGAGCGCCAGGAAGGGCACACTGGAGGGCGGATGCGACGGGTTGGGCGTGCCGTCCTTGCGGAAGCGGCCCTTGCGCGCACCAAGCAGCAGCACGGCCGCCAGTGCGATCCAGCCGCCCATGGCATGCACCACCACCGAACCGGCGAAGTCGTGGAAACCGGCGCCGAACGTGGCTTTCAGCCAGCCCTGGATGCCGTAGTTGTTGTTCCACACGATGCCCTCGTAGAAGGGATAGAGCAGGCCGACGATGATCAGGCTGGCGGTGAGCTGGGGATAGAAGCGCGCCCGCTCGGCAATACCGCCGGAGATGATGGCGGGAATGGCGGCGGCGAAGGTGAGCAGGAAGAAGAACTTCACCATCTCGTAGCCGTTGTTGATGTTCAGCGCGCTGGCGCTATCGAGAAAGCCGGTGCCGTAGGCCACCAGGTAGCCGAGAAAGAAATAGGCCAGTGTCGAGACGGCAAAATCGCTGATGATCTTCACCAGCGCGTTGATCTGGTTCTTCTTGCGTACCGTGCCCACTTCGAGAAAGGCAAAACCGGAATGCATGGCCAGTACCATGATGGCGCCAAGCAGAATGAACAGGACATCAGCGCCCGATTTCAAGGCTTCCATAGGATTCTCCCCTGAGATTGCAGCAATTATTGTTAAAAGAAAAAACGACCAAAAAATGTTCTAATTTGGTGCTTATTATGCAAAAAACGCACCAAAATGGACATTTTTTATTTATTATTTTTTAACAACGGCTTAGGGACTCAGGCGGAAAACCGCCAGGTGGTTTTCCGCCCAACTACGGTGCATTTTCGGGATTTTCGCACCGTACTGGTGCGTACTCAGGCCTCACGCGTGTCGGCCTTGGCCGCCTGCCACAGGGCCTCGAGGCCCCCGGCATCGAGCTCACCGAGGGCTGCGACCGCCTCCATATGGGCAAAGCGCGTGGTGAAACGGCGGCTGGCACCGCGCAGGGCCGCCTCGGCATCCACGTTCAGATGCCGCGCCAGGTTAACGCAGGTAAACAGCACGTCGCCCACCTCGGCCTCGATGGCCGCCTGCTCTCCCGCCGCCACCGCGGACTCCAGTTCGGCCAGTTCCTCGGCCAGCTTCGCCCTGACGCCCTCGGCATCCGGCCAGTCGAAACCCACGTGGGCAGCGCGGCGCTGGATCTTCTGTGCGCGGCTGAGTGCCGGCAGGCCGAGGCAGATGTCATCGAGCAGCCCGGCGGGCTTTCCCTGCGACGATTTCTGTTCCCGTTCCTTCTGCTTGTGCGCCTCCCACTGACGGGTCTGATCAGCGACGTCGGTCACCTGCTCGTCGGCAAACACATGGGGATGGCGACGGATGAGCTTGCGGCAGATGGCATCCACCACGTCGCCGAAGGCGAAGTCGCCCTCCTCTTCGGCGATACGCGCATAGAACACGATCTGGAACAGCAGGTCACCCAGCTCATTGCAGAGGGCGTCCATGTCATCGCCCCGCTCGATGGTCTCCGCCACCTCGTAGGCCTCCTCCAGCGTGTGCGGCACGATACTTTTCAGGCTCTGCGCCAGATCCCACGGGCAGCCCCCGTCCGGATCACGCAAACGGGCCATGACATTCAACAAATCATCGATGGTGTACATACGCCTCTCCGTCACAGGGTCGTGAGGAGAAGTATGCCATTGGCGAGTGGCGAGTGGCGAGAAATTCGGTAGTGTTCAGAATTCTGTGTCATTCCACTACGAATACGCCAGGCTGTCATGGCCTGCGGTGCTGGCAAGAAATTGTGGGTGGTGCAGGAGCACCGTATCCGTGTTTTCCAATTATTCAGTATCAACAGACGCGGGCCTGACCACGACCCGATTACGGCCTGCTTCCTTGCCTTCGTACAGGCACTTGTCGGCGCTGGAGATGGCGGCCTCGATCTCGTCGCCGGGCTGGTAGTCGGCCACGCCAAACGTGACCGTGCATGACACATCGCTGCCTTCATGCACAATAGTACTGTTTTCGATAGCAATACGGAGCTTCTCGCAGATCGCAGCGGCTTCCCTGGCGGTAGAGCCCGGCAACACGAGCAGGAATTCCTCACCGCCCCAACGGGCGATCAGATCCGTGTTACGCAGACCCTTTCTTAGCAGCCTGCCTGTTTCCTGTAGCACTCTGTCTCCGCAGGCATGGCCACAGCGATCGTTCAGGGCCTTGAACTGATCCACGTCGGCGAGCGCAATCGCCAGGTTGCCGCCGTGGACACCGGGCAGGCGTGCATACTCTTCCAGCATCTCGTAAGCGCCACGCCGATTCAGGAGTCCGGTGAGTGGATCGGTTCTCGCCATTTCGCCCAGCCGATGCGCCGAAACCACCGTGCTCTTTCGGTAGTAGTAACTGATGATGATCAGGGCCACCAGTGTCATGCCCATGTTGACATGCTTCATTGCAGTCAGCGTCTCGGCACCGGTACCCAGACCGGCACTCCGCTCCGTTCCCATCAGAACTACGAAGACAACTGCCACCAGAACGCCAAGCAACACCGAGAACGTATCCGAGATGACATCGAGGAAGATAACCAGCGTGATGGTCGGGATGAGGTAATACTGGAAACCGGCTTCCCAACCAAGCACCTGAGCAGTTGCGATGGCATGTAACAGGATCTCGACCAGCAGGATGGCGCTGGCGAGTTTTACGTCACCGCGGCGTAGCAGTGCCCACGCCAGGATCCAGGCCGCGGTACTGGCGATATTGAATACTGCCAGCACCTGGATCCCCAGCAGTCCAAATACGAGGATTAGAACTGCATGAACTGGAATACCGAGCAGGCACAAACGCGAAAGTACCAGTCGCGTGTGCGAACCTCCGGATTCCAGCGACAAATCAGTGTCTGTGGAGGGCTTCGTCGTCATCGGTTATAAGGACGGAGTACGAGGGTGAAAATGTGACACCGTCTCGCCTTTTCTGTTTTTCTGTTCTTCTTTTCAAATTGCCATGGCGCCAATACTGCCCGGCCATCCTCACCAACTCAACTCAGGTAGGAGCGTGGCAGGATGGCCTCGAGTGCATCGGTGAAGCGCGGGCCGGCTTCGGCCAGCACGTCGTGCATGATATCGGGGCTCAGGCCACTGGTCTTCCAGGCGAAATCTTCGATGGGTTGCAGCGAAGACTCGATGTCGAGACCCAGTTCGGCGATGCAGGTGAAGACGTTGGCGATATGGATCAACGAGGTGTCGAGCATATTGGTTTTCGCGTGCTGCGGTGCATGGTGATAACGCACGGCATCGCACAGGGATTCCGGCATCTTCCACTGCTCCAGCAGCAGGCCACCCAGTTCGGCATGGTCAAATCCCAGCAGGCGCGTTTCCACTTCGAAGTCCAGTTCTTCCTCCTCGGTTGCCGCGCGCATGACCTCGATGGCCACGTCCGGTTTCTTGTTGGCGATGATGAGCTTGCCAATGTCATGCAACAGGCCGGCGACGAACAGGCGTTCGCCATGCAGTACACGACAGTGAGTGGCGAGGATCTGTGCCACCACGCCGCAATACACCGAGTGGCGCCAGAAGTGCGCCATGTTGAGCACATCGGTGGAGACCTTGGAGAAGGCCTCGATGGCCGAGGCCGCCAGCACCAGGCCGCGCAGTTCGCGCATGCCGATGACGGTCACCGCACGGCTGACCGTTTCGATACGGGAAGGGAAACCATAGAAGGCACTGTTGACGATCTTCAGCAGGCGCGCGGTAAGCCCGGTATCGCGACCAATGACCTTGCCGAGATCGTTGGCGGTGGTAAGCGGGTCTTCGAGCATCTCGCTGACCCGCAGGCAGACCTCCGGCAACGACACCAGCCGTACCACGCCACCCACCATGGCCTCGGGCGTGGTCTGACCGTGATGTGTTTCCGGTGCTGTGGACATGCCGCTGATTCCTCCTGCCTGCTTAATCCTGTAGCGACAGAACAGCGGTTTTCTTTAGCCACCGATGATGGGAAACAAGCGCATGGAAATCAGGCACCTGGCGAGGCGAGCAGCGTGAGGCCTTACGGGACGGCCTCCTCGCGGCGTTTTTGCAGGCTCTGCAGGGCGATGGCGCTGATGTCGGGATCGCTGTCACGGGCCAGCGCCTCCAGCGTGGGCACGTCGGTATTCCAGTTGCGCGCCACTTCGAGACGAATACGTGGCACGTCATCCACTGCCAGGATGCGCAGGGCTGCCACCGGCACGTATTCGAAGCGCGCCACCACGCTGCGCACCGATTCATCCGCATCGCGGGCCAGCCGCAGGTAGATGGCATCGGGCGTGCTCAGGTTGGTGACCACCGAGATACGCACCTGGGGTTCGGGATCCGTGGCGAGGCGCTCCAGCACCGTAACCGGTACGCGCCGGTTGCCGGCCACGGTCTTGCGCACCTGCCAGTCCGGGTGTTTCGCCAGCACCGCCAGGCGCGCCGCCGACGTGCCAGGCAGGCGAGCCTCGCGCAAAAGGGACGTGTGTTCACTGGCCATCACCAGCATGGGCGTGGCGCTCGGTACCATCAGTATCAGAAACAGTGCCAGCAGGCGCTGGAGAAACGGCGTCATTCGATGCCCTCCCGCAGGTGATCACCGCGTGCCGGGCGAATCAGCATACTTACCCTCCCCAATGTGCTGCCTGGCGCATCTGGTTGCCGTCGTCGGGAGCAGGGAATTACCCGCATTTTTCCTCGCACGATCCCCCTGACAACGGTCCGCAACGCCTCAAATTATTGAAATCGCGGCCGATATGCCTTTTATACCCCATTGACCTCGGTGCTGCGAGCCCCCCGGAACCCCACGCGGAGCCCCCATGAGTACAGATCCCCTGCCCTGCCTCCTCGTCGTCGATGACTCGCGTGTCATGCGCGTGTCCCTGCGCAAGATCCTGGCGGCGGAATTCGACGTCCTCGAGGCCGAGGATGGCGAACAGGCGTGGCAGTTGCTGGCGTCCCACGACGACGTTCAGGTGGTGCTGTCGGATCTGTCCATGCCAAACCTCGACGGCTATGGTCTGCTGGAGCGGATACGCGCCAGTGAGAACCCGGCGATCCAGTCGCTGCCGGTGATCATCATCACCGGCAAGGAGGATGATGCCGAGACCAAGGAGGACGTCCTGGCGCGCGGCGCCAGCGACTTCATTACCAAGCCCTTCGAGGCGGTGCATATCCGCGCACGCGCGCACAGCCACCTGCAACACTACCGGACGCGCGAGACCCTGAGCCATACACAGCAGAAGCTGCGTAGCGAGGCGACGGTGGACGAGAGCACGGGGCTTGGCAGCGCACGCTACCTGAAAAAGATGGCCGCCGAAATGCTTGCGCAGATCCGTCGCGGCCACGGCCGCTGGATCTGGTTGCGCCTGCATATCGATGACTTCCGCGATGTCTACGTGAATCACGGCAAGACCTGCTGTGAGGACATCATCAGCCGCATCGGTGGCGTGATCTCCAGCACTGTGCGCGACGGTGACCACGCCGCCATCCTGGCACCGGGACAGTTCATGCTGATCCTGCGCACCACCGACCCGGAGGGGGCACGCGTGCTGGCCGGACGCCTGCAGGAAGCGGTGAGCAAGTCCACCTTCTATGCCGGTGAGGAGGAACTGCGCCTGACCGTGAGCATCGCCATCAATGAACCCTACATCGATGTGGATACCTCGGTGGACGACATCCTCGCCCTTTCCGCACAGTTGATGGAACAGGCCACCGCAGCGGGGAATAACCACATCGTCATGGACGTGGTCGAACCGGAGATACCGGAACCCATGGACCTGGCGGAAGCATTGTTACTGGTCGAACAGGGCCATGGTAACCGGCTGGCGATGCACAAACAGCACCTCTATCGCCAGCTCCTGCCCCTGCTCGATATCATTGCCGTGGATGCGGCACCGCAGTTACATGCCCTCACCAGGGCCATGCAGATGGAACCCGTATCACGCTGATCCTGGTCTGCCCGCTGGCTGGCGTACAGGTGCCTTCGCAGCCGGAGGAGATCAGGCTTTCCCCAGTTCACGTTCATGGTCATCGCGTTCCCGCATGAGCCAGTACACCACGCCCAGTGCCAGCAGGGCACCTGCCAGTGCCGCGATGGTACCGGCGCCGGTCTTGGCGGTATCCAGAATGATGAACTTGCGACCTATCGCCAGCAGGGCGATGAGGATGACGGTCTTGACCTGGATGATGCCATCCTTGCGCAGGGCGACGCGGATAATGGAGTGCTTGAACTCCATGGCGATGAGCACGGTCATGATCATGCCAAACAGGTTGGTAAAGACCTGCGGCGTCAGGGGGTCCAGAATGCCGCCAAACAACAGCGGCAGTGTGGACATGAACAGGCGTACCAGGGAGAGAACGATGATGACCGCTATGAACAGGCCCAGCGCCAGGGCCACCAGTTGTTCAAAGCGTTCATAGAACCCCATTGCCGACCATTCGCGGCGAAAGCGCGACACCGCCGTTTCTGAAGTGCCTTCTTTCATGTGACCTGTTCCCGTTTGCTGTCGTCAGGAAACAAGAATGGTGCATGGAACGGCACAAGACAAGTATCCGTCGTGGCCAGCAACCCGTTCCTGTTGCCCCGTTTTCCGGAACAGCCTTCAGTCGCTCGCCAGCCACAGGCGGGCACGTACGCCCCACGCGCTGGTATAACCCATCTCGCGGGCCACGATATTGCCCTCGGCATCGATGAAGAACATCGCCGGTACGCCGCGCACGCCATAGCGCCGCGCCACGCGCCCATCGCTGTCGGATGCCATCAACAGGGGAGTCGGCGCCCCGGCAAGGTAGTCACGCACGGTGGCGGCATCTTCACCGAGGGCCACGGCGATGACCGGGTAGTCCGTCGCCACGGACTCGATGGCACCACGCTGAGCCTTGCACACCGGACACCAGGTGGCCCAGAAATAGATAACATGGGGCTGGCCGGCGAAACGCGCCGGCGAGAGGATCGTACCGTCCAGGGACAGCAGTTCGAAGGCCGGTGCCGGCCCGGTGATGAGATCGCGCGTCTGCCAGGCACGCACGACAAGAAAGACCGCGGTAAAGGCCAGCAACCAGGCCAGGCGTCGTATCCACTTGCGTTGCAGGGCGGAGCGAATCATGCAGCGGATTCCGTGGATGGGTACCGAAAGGGTCCGCCGCGGGAGGGCGTACCGGCGGCAAGCCGGCGGCTTAGATCCCCTTGCGGAACACCAGGCTGGCGTTGGTGCCGCCGAAGCCGAAGCTGTTGGACATGGCGCAGCTGATACCGGCCCTGTCCACCATCTCGCGCACGATGGGAAAGCCCTCCGCCTCGGGATCGAGGTTCTCGATGTTGGCCGAGGCACACAGGAAATCATCTTCCATCATCAGCAGGGTGTAGATGGCCTCGTTGGCGCCCGCCGCGCCGAGGGCATGGCCGGTCAGCGACTTGGTGGAACTGATGGCGGGAATGTCCTCGCCGAAGACTTCACGGATGGCCTCCAGTTCGCGCACGTCACCCACCGGGGTACTGGTACCGTGGGCATTGATATAACCCACCTTGTCGTCCACCGTCGCCAGCGCCTGGCGCATGCAGCGCACGGCGCCCTCACCCGAGGGCTGGACCATGTCGAAACCATCGGAGGTGGCGCCGTAGCCCACCAGCTCGGCGTAGATCTTCGCACCACGTGCACGGGCGTGTTCCAGTTCTTCGAGCACCAGCACACCGCCACCGCCGGAGATCACGAAACCATCGCGATCGGCATCGAAGGCTCGCGAGGCGCGCTCCGGGGTCTCGTTATATTTCGATGACATGGCTCCCATGGCGTCGAACATCACCGACAGGGTCCAGTGCAGCTCCTCGCCACCGCCGGCAAAGACGATATCCTGCTTGTTCATCTGGATCAGCTCGGCGCCGTGCCCGATGCAATGGGCCGAGGTGGAGCAGGCGGAACTGATGGAATAGTTGACGCCCTTGATCCTGAAGGCCGTCGCCAGGCAGGCAGAGTTGGTGCTCGACATGGTGCGCGTCACCATGTAGGGCCCGACGCGACGCACACCTTTTTCGCGCAGGATGTCTGCCGAAGCGACGATGTTGGCGGTGGACGGCCCGCCGGAGCCCATCACCAGGCCGGACCGCTCGTTGACCACGTCGGCCTCGTCGAGGCCCGAGTCGTCGATGGCCTGCTGCATGGCGATGTAATTGTAGGCCGCACCCTCGCCCATGAAGCGCTTGAGCTTGCGATCGATGAGCTCACTGGTATCGATATTGAGCGCACCATGGACCTGGCTGCGAAAACCCAGGTCCGCATATTCCTGGCTGAAGACGATGCCGGAGCGGGTTTCGCGCAGTGACTGGGTGACTTCTTCTTTGTTGTTGCCGATACTCGAAACAATGCCGAGACCGGTAACCACCACACGGCGTTGAGACATGGGAACTAGAAACCTTCTGTTGACGTAAACAATCCGACCCGCAGATCCCTGGCCGTATAGATTTCCTTGCCGTCCACTTCCATCCGTGCATCGGCGATCCCCATGGTCAACTTGCGCATGATGATGCGCTTGATATCGACGATGTAACGGATCATCTTCTTCTCCGGCGTGACCTGGCCGGTGAACTTCACTTCACCGGAGCCCAGCGCGCGGCCATGACCCGGGCCACCCAGCCAGCCGAGGTAAAAACCTACCAGTTGCCACAGGGCGTCGAGGCCAAGGCAGCCAGGCATGACCGGGTCGCCCTGAAAATGGCATTCGAAAAACCACAGGTCGGGGGTAATATCCATCTCGGCGATCACCTGCCCCTTGCCGTACTTGCCGCCCGTCTCGGCGATCAGCGGGATGCGCTGGAACATCAGCATCGGCGGCAGGGGAAGCTGGGCATTGCCCGGACCGAACAGCTCGCCACGACCGCAAGCCAGCAGTTCGTCGAGATCGTAACTGCTCTTGCGCTCGAAATTCTGTATCACAGTACTCATCAGGATTTATACTTTAGTTGTCTGCTCGGGTTAGGGAATGCCCCACCAGGTGCACCGCGAAGGTGCTCAGGGGCGCTATTCTACGGTAGGGCTACCCATTAAATAAAGCCGCATTTCCCGCCTCAGCCGTCCGCGCGGTGGAAGCCGCGCTTCGATTCAGCAATGAAATCCGCCAGATAGCGACAATGCGCCGAGTCCAGCTCACGCAGGCGCGCGAGGATGGCGTCGAGGCTGTCGTGCCCCTCGAACAGCACCCGCCAGGCCTGCTTGAGGGCGCGCATGTCCTCACGGCCGAAGCCCGCACGGCGCAGGCCGACGCTGTTGAGGCCCCGCGCCCTGCCGGGCACACCGTCGGTGATCATGTACGGCAGGGCATCCTGGGTAAGCTTGGTGTTGCCGCCGATCATGGCCTGGCGGCCGATGCGCACGAACTGGTGCACCATCACGCCCCCGGAGATAAAGGCGCGTGTCTCGATATGGACGTGGCCACCGATGCCGGTGGCCGGCGCGATGACGATGTCATCGGCCAGCTGGCAGTCGTGCGCGACATGCACCTCGACCATGAGGTAGTTGGTGTTGCCGAGGCGCGTGACGATGCCGGCCTTCGAACCGCGATGGATGGTGACATACTCCCGCAGCACGTTATCGTTGCCGATCTCCACGCGACTCGGCGTGGCGGGATCGAAACTGAGGTCCTGGGGATCACCGCCGATGACGGCATGCTCGGCCACGCGGTTACCGTTGCCCATGCGGCAGTAGCGCTTGATGACACAATGGCTGGCCAGCCGGTTGTCATCACCCAGCACCACGTCATCCTCGATCACCACGTACGGACCGATGTGGTTGCCCTGCCCAAGACGGGCACTGTCGGCAATGATGGCGGTGGGATGGATGTGGTTACTCATGATGCTTCGTTCGTAAACTGGCCTGGCAAGCAGGCCGAATGTGTATCGGCCCGCTAGTCCCGGCGTTGCGCCTTTTCGTATTTCTTCAGCAGTATACCTTCTTCGCCACAACAGGAGGCCTGACACTTGCGCGTGACGTGAACCGTTTCCGGATCGGCGCGCAGGTAGTCGGCCACCGGCAGATTGTCCTGCGCACAGTCACAGCCCTTGTCGTCGTAGACATAGACGTGTTGCAGGCCTTCCTCGCGCGCCATGGCCGCGGCACGGTGCATGATGGGCGTCGGCGTCACCGGCACGTGACTGAGCTGGTAGGCGGGAAAGAAGCGCGTGATGTGCCACGGGCTGTCGGGACCCAGCGTGCGGGCGATCCAGCGACTGATACGGCGCAGACCGTCCTCGTCATCGTTGTGGCCGGGAATGATATTGGTGCGCGTCTCCACGTGGATCCCCAGGCGATGGGCGGCGGCGATGGAATCGAGGACCGCTTCCACCGAGGCGGCACCGCAGATCCCCTTGTAAAAGTCGTCGTCGAGACTCTTGATGTCCGAGCACAGCACGTCCATAACCGGCGCGATGAGCTCCAGCGCCTCGGTGGTGACGAAACTGTTGGAGACGTAGACCGTATAGAGGCCGGCCTGCTTCGCCGCGCGCGCCGCGTCGAGGACGTATTCCAGCCACACCGCCGGCTCCGAGTAGGTGAAGGCGATCCCCGCTACGCCCCAGGCCAGCGCGGTCTGTACCAGTTTCTCCGGCGGCACCCAGGCCGCATCCGATTCGCCACGCGCAAGGCGATCCAGTTCGGTAACACCCCAGGAGATATCGAGATTGTGGCAACCCTGGCAACGGAAATTGCAGCCATAACTGCCCACCGACATGACCCGCGTGCCGGGGCGGAAGTGACGCACCGGTTTGTCCTCGATAGCGCCCACGTCGATGGCCGAGAGGATGCCATAGGACAGGTTGTAGAGCGTGCCGTGGCGGTTGACGTGGGTCTGGCAGAAACCGCGCTGGCCATGCCGCAGCTTGCAGCGCCACAGGCACAGGTGACAGCGCACCGTGCCGTCGGCACAGGGTTCCTGCAGGCGCGTGGTCACCAGCTGGTAGTCCTCGGGCGGCGTGGAATTGTCACTGCGACTCATGGCTTGTCTCCTGCTGGCCGTTCAGGCGCTGGCCGCGAGTGGTTTCCACAGCGGCGTGATGACGATACGCAGCCGGGCATGGGCCTCGCGCAGAGCGGCTTCCACTGCGGCTGGCGTCTCGGCGCGGGCAAAGATGAAGCCCAGGTAACTGGCGCCCTCGGGCAACGGCACCAGTTCATGGCCTTCGCGGATCTGGATATCGATGTCGTCGATGCCGGGCACGCGCCGGGCCTCAAGGATCCCTTCCACGCGCTTGAACACCCCGGCGCGGGGAATGGGGATCATCATCACCCCGGCGGCCCCGTCGAGACCGGCCGGGGCGATGGCGGGAGCGCCGCTGGCATGGCGCAGCACCAGTTGTTCCAGCGTGTGGCCGGTGCCGAAACGGAGCAGCCGTCCGCACAAGCCGCCGATGGTGCGCGCCGCCAGCTCGATGATCCACACCCCCGCCTGGTTGACACGGCATTCAGCATGCACCGGCCCTTCGCGCAGGCCAAAGGCGGCACAGGCGGCAGCCACTTCCTGCTCGATGGCGGCAACGGTCTGCGCCGGCAGGCGCGAGGGCGTGACATAGAGAGTTTCTTCGAAGAACGGCCCATCAAGGGGATCGGGCTTGTCGAAGATAGCCAGCAGTTGCAGATGCCCGTCCTGCAACATGGCCTCCACCGCCACCTCGACGCCGGGCACGAAGCGCTCCAGCAGGACCGTCGTGCGTTCGGTTTCGTCCAGCCCTGGTTCACAGCCCAGCATGGCGCGCAGGCGCGCCAGCCCGGCGTGCAGTTCATCGGTGTTGTCGGCGCGCATGACGCCGCGACTGGCCGACAGGGCGAGCGGCTTCATCACCAGCGGGAAACCCACCGTGCCCGCGACCTGCTCCAGAGTCGCGACGTCGTCGGCCACGCTCACGGTGGCGAAGACCGGCACCCGCACGCCTGCCTCGTGCAAACAGATGCGCGCCTGATCCTTGCGCCGTGTCAGACGCGTGGCCGAGGCAGGGTTGTGCGGCAGGTCCAGCGCCGCGCTGGCACGGCTGGCCAGTTCCACGACACTGTCGTCAGTGCCGATGACGGCGCAGAACGGCTGCGCGCGGGCCGCAGCGAGGATCCGCGCCAGCGCGGCATCACGGTCGGCGAAATCGATGTGCAGCCCCTCGGCGTAACTGGCCACGATGGAGTGTTCGCCGCGTGAGGCCACCAGCACGGCGAGGCCGAGTTCGCGGGCGGCGCGTAGAAAAGGCCCGGTACGGTAGCTGCCGTGGGGTGCGATCAGCAGGACGCGCCGGTGGGGCTCGGAGGGACTGGGCAAGCGAGGCGTCGGCAGGGATGATGGGCGTCAGGCGCAACCGCCACCGGCGGCGCCACCACAACCGCCGCAGGCACCGCTGCCGCCGACGCTCTGGAAGACATTGTTGAAGACGAAGCTGGCGTTGAGACCCTGCTGGCGAAAATCGATCTCACAACCGCGCAGGTAACCCAGTGCCACCGAGTCCACCATCAGGCGGAAACCGTCGCCTTCGAGGATCTTGTCGAAGGGTGTCGTCCTGTCGGTGTAGGTCATGCCGTAGGTGAGGCCACTGCAGCCACCGCCACTGACGAAGATGCGGATGCCGGCCATCTCGTCTTCCGACTGGGCCAGCAACTGGGCCAGTTGTTCCGCCGCCGCAGGCGTAACGGTCACTTCCTCGGGCTTCAACTGGGGGTCGAACTGAACGGCTGCTTCACTCATGGGTATCTTCTCCGGCAACAGCGCGCGCCAATCTGGCTCCCGTGGCAAGCGCTACTGGTAAGCCTGGCGGCATCGCGGTAAATTATACGCCCATTTTATCACCAGCCCGCCGGAATAGCGCAACTTTCATCCGTCTTCAGGTTGGCAGTGACAGGCAACCCTACAGGGATACGAATACACTCATGACACATACGGTCTTTTGTCAGGTACTCAAACGCGAAGCCGAAGGGCTCGATGCCCCACCTCATCCCGGCGAACTGGGCCAGCGCATCTATGAAAATGTCTCCGCCGAAGGCTGGAAACAATGGCTCGAGCGTCTGACCATCATCCTCAACGAAAACGGCATCAGTACCGCCGACCCCGGCAGTCTCGAAGTCATCGAACAGCACATGCTCGGCTTTCTCTTTGGTGAAGGCGATCTCGGCCGCATGCCCGAGGGCTTCGTGCCCCAGGGCCAGAAGAAGTAAGTCGCTCCGCGGCGGGCAACGAACGAGGACTCGGGCATGAAATACTGCAGTCAGTGCGGCCATGCCGTGGAGCAGCGCGTGCCCGAGGGTGATAACCTGCCGCGCCACGTCTGTCCGGCCTGCGAGACCATTCACTACCACAACCCCAAGATCGTTACCGGTTGCCTGCCGGTGTGGGAAGACCGCGTACTGCTGTGCCGCCGCGCCATCGAACCGCAGTACGGCCTGTGGACCCTGCCGGCGGGTTTCATGGAGAACGGCGAGACCGTGGAACAGGCCGCGCTACGCGAATCCTGGGAGGAGGCACGGGCCAACGTGCACATCGACGGACTCTACACCCTCTACAGTCTGCCGCACATCAACCAGGTGTACATGCTGTTTCGCGCGCAACTGCAGGATCAGAATTTTGCCGCCGGACCCGAAAGCCTCGAAGTGGCGCTGTTTACCGAGACGGAGATCCCCTGGCAACAACTGGCTTTCCGCACCATCGTCGAAACCCTGCGCCACTACTTCGCCGATCGCCGCAGTGGCAACTTCCCCTTCCACATGGGCACCATCGATCGTTCCAACCGCCTGGCGGCGGGATCCTGAGCAGGGGCAAGAGCCAGATAGCTGCCCTCCCCCGCAGGAGAGTGGACAGACAATCTGAACTGAACGCGATGTCGGCGCGGTGCCTCAGTCGTCCCTGCCTTCCAGCCAGCGGCGCACCGCTTCGGGCAGACGCCGCAGTTCGTCGCGACGCTGCCAGGTCAGATCGGCCAGCCACCAGTCATCGTCCTTTTCCCAGCGGCTGGTGACGGCAAAGACGTCCAGGTGCTCGGGCAGCGTGGCGTTGCTGCCCATGAGGATGGCAGTGAAACGCGCCTCAGCCTCCCCGTCGGCGAGTTCGATTTCCAGGTCGTGAACGAAAACGTGGACATTGCGGAAGCGCTGGAAGTAGATCAACATCAGGCGCCTGGCGTCGATGGCCAGCCCCTCGCCCCTGATCATCAGGCCCGCGCGCACATGTTCCAGCGCCGCGCGGCGATCACGCTCGTTGAGCGCACTGACACCCTCATCGATATACTGGCGCAGGATGTCTTCATCCGATGGCGGGCTGCAGGCACCGGGGAGCAACAGGAAAACAAACAACAGGACGGTCACGGCCGCACGTACCGTGACCGTCCTGCTCATACGATGTCTTCCGCAGTAACGGTACTGATGCCGCCGTTTTCGCGCGAGAACTTGGAGCGGTAGAGGGCGCGATCCACGGCCCCCATGAGCGACTTGAAGTTATTGCCGTGGGTGGGGGCTTCACCCATGCCGATACTGATACCGATCTCCAGCGCATTCTTTTCCGCCCATTCGCTCAGCTGTTGCTGAATACGCCGCGCCACCGGCCGTGCCGCATCCAGTGGCGTATCACGCAGCAGCAATACGAATTCATCGCCACCGTAGCGGCCGGCCACGTCCTGATCGCGTACCGCCTGGCGGATGATGTTGGCCACTTCGATCAGCACCCGGTCGCCTTCATTATGACCAAAGCTGTCGTTGACCTGCTTGAAACTGTCGAGATCGGCAAACATGATCGTCAACACTGAACCGCTGCGCTGGGCCTCATCGATCATGGCAGTGGCGGCATCCTGCAGGATCCTGCGATTCACCAGCCCGGTGAGCGGATCGAGGCGGCTGCTGTGCTCCACCACCTTGTGCGAGGCATCCACGCGCCGCATGAGGATATAGGCGTAGACGAGGATGATACCGCCGAAGATGTTCAGGAATACCACGCCCGAACTGATCTCATGGAAGGAACCGCTGTAGCGCAGGGACAAGGAGATCATGGCGGCCAGGAAACTGCCCAGCAGGGCCTCGGAGAAACAGCGAATACCGTAACGCATGCCGTTACCGAGCACGATAACGATATAGATCATCGAGTTGAGCGGCACCACGAAGGGATCGAAATACACCACGATGGAAACAACGAGTATATCCACCCACATGGCAAGCCGGAAACGGAATATGGAATCGTGCCTGAAGTAGGCGTGAACAAAGGAAACCGTCAGCCAGATGAAGTACAGGCCCAGAACGATATTGACGATGGAACGGTCGGTGGTATCGTCACCGAAGACGAAATTGAAATAGATGACACCGAGGATGCCAAACAGGTAGCGGGTCAGAAACTGTACCCGTTGATCCGCCCAGCGCGGGATCACCCACGCCTGCTTGCGCCCCGGCAGATGGCGTTTTACACGCCGCCGCTCGGGTATGCCCTCGTTCCTGTCGTCCCCCGACCTGCTTTCCACGTTCAGCGCCCCAATATTCGTATTTTTCTGTGTGCCAGCACACACAAGGTGTTCACCCCGTCACGACGTGATGGCGCAATGTTAACGGCTAATCAACAAATATTATAGTGACAAATATCAATCCGATGCAGCCGCGGCCACGGGTTGCAGCCTGCCCACGTAGTCACTGAGGTTCTGCACCAGGCGGGCGTCACGCGCGATAACATGATCCGGCTCGGTTTCTACCGTGGGCGCGCCATGACGTGAGGTCAGCAGAATGGTACGGATGTCACGATTGATACTGCGTGACAGGCGCAGAGCGGCAATCAGCGCATCACCACTGAGCGTGCCGATCTCCGAGCCGGTCACCAGCAGGTCGAAGGGCTCGTGTAACAGTCGCGCCAGCGCCGCGTAACCGTCGCTGGCCGTGGTCACTTCCGCATTCAGCGCGTGCAGGACCTGCATACAGAGCCGGCGCGAGGTGCGTGAATTGTCCACCAGCAGGACCCGCAGGGCACCGGCAGACAGGCGTCGTCCCAGTGCCTGGATGCGCATTTCGATGGCGGCAAAATCGCTCTCGTTGGCCGCCACGCACACCCGCGCCTCACGCAGCAGGTCCACGCAGGCGAGCGCCAGCTCCAGGTTCTCGGCCTCGATGTGCGTCGCCCGAGCCAGGCGCGAGGATAGCAGATCTTCGAGCAGGTGCAGGATAGGGGTGAAGACCTGCAGGCCGTGGGTGCCGGCCGTGCCCTTCATGCTGTGCACGTCGCGATAGAGATCCTGGAATTGCGCCTCGAAGTCCTCTGTTTCGCGCAGATTCAGAATGGCGTTTTCGATGGCATCGATGCGCGAAGGTAGTTCGAGGACATAGGTATCACGCAGTTGCTGGAGAAGTTGCTCGGCTTTGCTGGGGGATGCACCCGACGGCATACAAGGCTCCCGGAGAATGATTGTGTCGATAAAAGTCTAGTCGCCACCAGTGGCGCCCGTCAGGCGCAGCGGGGGAGTCTGGCGGTGCAGGAACCAGCGGTTCATGACCATGTGGCGGATGAACCAGCGCATGCCCAGCAGCCGCTGGCCAAGGAAACGCACCAGCCACTCCGGCAGGCGGTCGGTAAAGGTGGTCTGCCCGCGCGTGCCAAGGTGCTGTTGCAGGCGCCGCGCATAAGCGGCCAGTGCGTCAGCGGTATAGTCACCGTTACAGGCCTGGATCACTTCGGCGGCAATCAGCGCCGACTCGATGGCGGGACGGATCCCCTCGCCGCTTTGTGGATAGGCCAGCCCGGCGGCGTCGCCGATGAGCAGGGCGCCGTCGCGTACCAGTTCGCGTTGTGCGTGGGGGTAGAGCAGGTAGGCATGACCCTGGAAGCGGCCAGGCAATTCAGCGGGGATCTTGCCTGCCTCGCGCAGGAAGTCACAGAAGGCCTGCACGTGCTCACTGAGACGATGGTTGTCCTCGCGGCCGAGGCCAATATTGAGGTAGTCGCCCTTGCGCACCACCCAGCCATAGCCCTTGAGATCCGTGCAGAAGAACAGCTCGGGAACATCCGCCTGCACCGGGCAGGCACGCGCCTGCTCGGGACTCATGGCAAATTCGATCTCCTGGGCGCGCACTGCAACCTCGGTGGAACCAGGACGCGCGGCAAACACGTGACGTGCCACCGGGCAGAAGTGTCCGCCGGCACCCACCAGCAGGCGGCAGCGGTACTCGCCATTGACGACATATGCCGCGCCATCGCGTTCGACGGACTTGACCGCCTCACCTTCGTGCACGGTGGCGCCACTGCGGCGCAGCAGGTAGTGATCGAATTCGCAACGACGAATGCCGTAGCTGATGGCATCACCGCTGTAGCTGGCCTCGATCTCACGCCCACCCATGAGGCTGACACGGAAACCGTGGACCGGCTGGAGCAGGTTGTCACGGCGGTAATCGTCCAGGTCCAGCTCCAGCTCGCTGACCACGGCTGGCGTCACCCAGCCGGCGCAGACCTTGTCGCGCGGCCAGGTGGCCTTGTCGAGTACATGCACATGGAGGCCGTGCTGATGTAAGGCCCGGGCCAGCGTCGCGCCCGCCGGCCCACCGCCGACGATGAGGACATCACATTCCGTCATGAAGCATGACTGCTATTCATAAAGGTGCTTACGCGACCAGGGCAGGTCGTGGCGCTCCGGTCCGCTGAACACGACCTGGAAGAGCTGCAGCTCGTTGGTGGTAAACGCCGCGATGGAACCGGCCAGATAGAGACGCCAGGCACGTACAAAGTTCTCGTCGAAGGATTCGCGGATGGTATCCAGGTTGTCCTCGTAGCGTTCCAGCCAGTGGCGCAGCGTCTTCGCGTAATGCAGGCGCAGGTTCTCCACGTCCTGCACGGCGAATTCGTGCGGCTCGAAGATATCCATCATCTCGGCGAGACTCGGCGGACAGGCGCCGGGGAAGATGTGTTTTTCGATCCAGGCGTTCATCAGGCCCGGCTTGCGCCGACCGATGGTGTGGATCAGGCCGCGGCCCTCGGACTTGAGGCAGCGGTGAATGACATCGCCCAGTTCACGATAGTAGCGCGGCCCGACATGCTCGAGCATGCCCACTGAGACGAAGACATCGTACATGCCGCTGATGTTGCGGTAGTCGTCCTCGATGTACTCGACGCGATCCGACAGGCCCTCTTCCTCGGCCTTCTGGCGCGCAAATTTCACCTGCTCGTGGGAGATGTTATAGGCCTTTACCGTCACACCATAGTGCCGCGCCATGAAACGCGCCAGTCCGCCCCAGCCACAGCCGGCCTCGACGACGGTATCGCCGGGCTTGAGTTGCAGCTTGCGACACACATGATGCAACTTGGCCACCTGCGCCTGTTCCAGCGTCATGTCGGCCTCGGGATAGTAGGCACAGGTGTACTGCATGGCCTCGGTATCCAGCCACAGGGCGTAGAAGGCGTTGCCGATGTCATAGTGGTGATGGATGTTATGACGTGAACCGCTCAGCGTGTTGCGTCGCGGACGCTTGTTGATCCACTTGAGCAGGCGCGCCGCGGCGCTGCCCTCGCCTGCATCGCGCAGGCCGAGGTAACTCCACTCGAGGAACTGCACCAGGTCGCCGTCCACCTCGATGCGCCCGGCGCTGTAGAGCGTGCCGAAGTGCAGCTCGGGATCGAGCATGACCTTGAAGAGGGCGCCGCGATCGCGGATATGCAGGCAGAAACGCGCCACGCCCCCGGCGGGCTGAACGACACTGCCGTCCCACAGGTGAATGGAGAAAGGAGGTTCGCCCACCACGTCGAGCAGCTTGCGCGCCATCCAGCGGTCCAGGCGCGAGACCGCGTCCGCCGACGCGGGTGGCGTACTCAATCCGGATCCTGCCTGGCCGGCTTCCGCATCCAGCGAGGCCAGTTTTTCTTCATTGACTCCCATGTCCAACCTCCCCTTGTGCGGGTCGGCATGCCCTGCAAAACCCAAAGCGACACCACCCCGCGGCTGGCCCTCGATGGGCCGGTCGTCTTGTTGCGTACTAACTTACACGGGAATCAAGGCGGCGGTCAAACACCTGTGGCAAGTGGGGCTGTCGTGATCCGGTCGCTGTCTTCGGGTGCCGGAAAACTGGCACAATGGGGCCATGTTCAGCGTCCCGTGTCCCGCCCGTCTCGCCCCGTCGCGTCTCCTGCGCGGCCTGCCGCACCGGCTCGCGCTGCTGGTGTGCCTGCTGGTGGTGGCGGGCGCGGCCCACGCCGCATGGTTCAAGGACGAAGCCGCCATCATGGGCACCCGCGTGGCGGTAGAACTGTGGCACGAGGACCCCGCCGCGGCCCGCGCGGCGATGGACGCGGTGCTGACCGAAATGCGCCGCATCGACGCGGCCATGAGTCCCCTGCGCACCGACAGCGAGCTGGCGCGCCTCAACCGCGAGGCGGCACGGCACCCCGTCGAAGTCAGCGCCGAACTCTACGACCTCATCGCCCGCGCGCAGCGCTTCTCGCGCCTGTCCGACGGCGCTTTCGACATCACCTTCGCCAGCGTCGGCCACCTCTACGACTTCCGCCGCGGTATCGCCCCGGATGCCGCGCAGATCGCCGCCGCCCTGCCGGGCATCGACTACCACCAGGTGATCCTTGAAGACGGCCATCGCATTCGTTTCGCACGCCCGGAAGTGGTCGTCGACCTGGGCGGTATCGCCAAGGGGCATGCCGTGGACCGCGCCATCGCCCTCTTGCAGGCACGCGGCATCCGCGAGGCGCTGGTTTCCGCCGGTGGCGACAGCCGCATCCTTGGTGACCACCACGGCCGGCCATGGACCATCGGCATCCGCGATCCCTACCGCGAGAAGGGCTCGGCGGTGGTGCTACCGCTCAGCAACACGGCCCTTTCGACATCTGGCGACTACGAACGCTTCTTCATGCGTGATGGCGTGCGTTTCCACCACATCCTCAGCCCACGCACCGGCAGGCCGGTACATGGCACGCGCTCGGTCACCATCCTCGGCCCCGATGCCACCACTACCGATGCCCTGTCCACCACGGTCTTCGTGCTCGGCGCCGAGGCGGGACTGGCCCTCATCGAGAGCCTGCCGGGGATCGAGGCGGTGCTCATCGACGACCAGGGCCGCCTGCATTTCACGCGCGGGCTGGCCCCGCCCACAACACCATAACCAGGCCTGAAGGTCCCGGACACGGCGTAAAAGGGGCCGCGGTTGCCGACTTCTGTGATGGGGCTAACATTCTCAAGCCCTTGAAAACACTACCCTAGGACGCCTGAACAAGATGGACATCCGCAATGCCGGATAACCCGCGTTTCCGTTTCATGCGTCTCGCCCCCTGCCCGGCGCGATGGTTGGCAAAACGGCGCGCAAACGCGTTATCCTGTTACAAATCCGGGGCTTACAATATTAAGGAAACCCGGGACCTGGAATCGACCACAGGACACACTCTAATGATCCGATGGAAGGCCTGGACAGCCGCCGCCCTGCTGGCCCTGTCTGCCGGCAACCTGTCCCTGGCGGGTGACCTCGATGCAATCGAGGCCGAAGTGCAGGAAATCGAGAACAGCATGCCTGCCCTCGCCCCCGCGCGGGTCAACGTCTACGTCAATCTCGACGTTGTGCCCTCGGCCTACCTGAACACGGTGCATCTCAAGCTGGATGGCCGCGAACTGGTCAGCTACCGCTATACAGAGCGGGAGAACCGCGCCCTGCGCGAAGGTGGCAGCCACCGCATCTTCAGCAGTGACCTGCGCGGCGGTGCCCACGAGCTGAGCGCCAGTTTCACCATGGGCGACAACGGCAAACCGGCAGGTGAAAGCCAGACCGTGCGTATCAGTACCGACGGTGCGCAGACCATCATCGAACTGCTCATCGCCGACCAGGACGGCAGCCGTCCGCCCAGCCTGCAAATACGGGTATGGTAAGCCAGCGCCCTGTATGCCCTGTCGGTAGCCACCCGGCTCCCCGGGCCCCTTTCCGGCCCGCGCTGTGGCGCGCCGCGCTGCTCATCGCGCTGGGCCTGGGCCTGGGTGCCTGCGCCAGCAAGGACCGCCCGGCCACCATTGCCGATCTCGACCGCCAGAAGGTGGAACTGGACGCCGCGCCTGCGGCCCCGCCCAAGGTAGACCGTGAACGCGTCATCTCCGGCTACCGCCAGTTCCTCAGCGCCGCCCCCGATGACCAGATGTACCGCGAGGCCCTGCGGCGGCTGGCCGACCTGGAGCTGGAAGCCGGCCAGGACGAACTGGCCTCGGGCAATCTCGGCGCCGATCAGCGCCGCCAGCTGGATGCCGCCATCGCGCTATACAAGAACTACATCGCCAACTACCCGGACCGCGAGAATACCGACACCGTTCTCTATCAACTGGCCAAGGCCTACGACCTCAAGGGTGATCGACAGAACGCGCTGGCGACCCTCAATCGCCTGATGGATCTCTATCCCGACAGCAAGCTGCGCGACGAGATCCAGTTCCGCCGCGGCGAGTTGCTGTTCGTGCTCAAGCGCTTCCGCCCCGCCAGCGAGGCCTACGCCGACGTCCTGCGGTTCCCCAAATCGCCCTACTACGAAAAGGCTCTCTACAAGCGCGGCTGGAGCCTGTTCAAACAGAACCGCCACGAGGAGGCCCTCGATGCCTTCTTCAAGCTGCTCGACAACAAGCTCGCCGAGGGCAAGTTCCGTTTCGACGGCCCGGCGATCAATCTCTCCGCCACCGAACGCGAAGTACTCAACGACGTGCTGCGTGTCATCAGCCTGTCCTTCGCCTACCTCGATGGCGCGCCGGCGGCGGATCGCTTCTTCGCCCAGCGTGGACCACGTCCCTACGAGGCCCTCATCTATGAACACCTGGGCAAGCTGCTGCTGGACAAGGAACGCATCCGCGATGCCGCCGATGCCTTTCTTGCCTTTGCGAAACGCTACCCCGAGGATGTGCGTGCGCCGCAGTTCCACGCCCGCGCCATCGCCGCCTATGAAAAGGGCGCCTTCGCCAGTCTCATCCTGCCGGCCAAGGAAAGCTTCGTCGAACGCTACGGCGTGGGCAGTCCCTTCTGGAAGGCCCAGCCGGCCTCGGTACGTGACACCCTGCGCCCGACCCTGCAAACCCACCTGCGCGATCTGGCCACGCACTATCATGCCGTGGCGCGCAAGTCGAAGAAGCGCGACGACTATGCCCGTGCCGCAGGCTGGTACCGCCGCTACATCCAGTCCTTCCCGAACGATCCCACCGCCCCGGCCATGAACTACCTGCTCGCCGAGGCACTGTTCGACAGCGGCCGCATCAGTGAGGCCATTCCCGAGTACGAGAAGACCGCCTACGGTTACCCGTCGCACGACAAGAGCGCCGCGGCCGGTTATGCGGCGCTGGTGGGCTACCAGACACTGGAGAAACGCGCCAGCGAGGCCGAACGTGCCGCCTGGCGGGAGAAGGCCATTGCCAGCGCCCTGCGCTTTGGCAGCCAGTTCCCCACCGACAAGCGCGTACCGGCAGTCCTTTCCAAGACCGCCGAGGATCTGCTCAAGCTCGAGGATTACCCGCGCGCCCTGACCACCGCCGAGGCCCTGCTGGCCCTGCCAAACATCCAGAAGAACAGGAAGCTCTATCGCAACGGCCTGGTGATCCGCGCCCACGCCTTCTTCGCCACCGAGCAGTACGGTGATGCCGAGGCCGCCTACGGCCGTGCCATCAAGTACTTCAACCGCCGTGAGCCCGAATACGCCGCGCTGCGCGACCGCCTCGCCGCGAGCATGTACAAGCAGGGCGAGGCCTACCGCGCCAGCGGCAACCTCGCCGCCGCCGTGACCCAGTTCCTGCGCGTCGGCCAGCGCGTGCCCGGCTCGGATATCTCCGCCACCGCCGAATATGATGCCGCCGCCGCGCTCATCCAGATGGAAGACTGGAAACAGGCCCAGCGGGTGCTGGAGAATTTCCGCAAGCGCTACCCGAAGGCGCATAAGCTGCAGGCCGGTGTCACCGAAAAGCTGGCCCTGGTGTATACGAAAACCGGCCAGAAGGCCCGCGCGGCGCTGGAGATCGAGCGCCTTGCCGCCGCCAGCGGTGACCCGCAGGTGCGCCACGCCATGATGTGGCAGGCCGCCAACCTGTACAAGGAGACCGGCAACCTCAACAATGCCATCCGCGCATTCAAGCGCTATATAAAGGCATTCCCGACGAAGATGCCCGAGTCCATGGAGGCCCGTTTCCAGCTCGCGTCGCTCTACCACCGTGCGCGCAAGCAGAAAGAACGCTTCTACTGGTTGCGCGACATCGTCAAGGTGGACCGCGCCAACCCGGGGCTGCGCACGCCGCGCACGCGCGACATCGCCGCCAGCGCCACCCTGCAACTGGCCGAGCCCTATGTGGCCGCCTACCGCCGCGTGAAACTGACCCTGCCGTTGAAGAAGAGCCTGAAGAAGAAAAAGAAACTCATGCAGGCGGCCATCAAGGCCTACAAGCAGGCCATGGACTACAAGGTCGCCGCGGTAGCCACGGCCGCCACCTACCAGGTGGCCGAGCTGTACAACGACTTCGCCAGCGCCCTGCTCAAGTCACAGCGGCCGAGACAGCTCTCCGCCGAGGAACTGGAGCAGTACGACATCCTGCTCGAGGAACAGGCCTATCCCTTCGAGGAAAAGGCCATCGACTTCCATGTGGTCAACGTCCGCCGTACCCGCGACGGCATCTATGACCGCTGGGTGGAGAAGAGTCTCGCCGCGCTGGCGAAACTGCAACCGGTGCGCTATGCGCGCAAGGAAATGACCGAGGATGCGATCAATGCCCTGCACTGAATACCACCAGACCAAAGGCCGTGGCGTGAAGCGTGCACTCACCCTCGTCGCCGTGCTGCTCCTGCCCTGGCTGCTGGGCGGCTGCGAGTCGGCGGCACCGCTGGTCGCTACGCCGCCGCCGAAGGTCAGCCCCGAATTGCAGACCAACTACCAGTACGCCCTGTCATTGATGAAATCGGGCCAGGACCGCCAGGCGCAGGCGGCGCTGGAGCGCATCGCGCGACAGGAGCCACGACTGGCCGGGCCACACGTCAACCTCGGTATTCTGCACATGCGTGCCGGGCGCTGGGAGAAAGCCGAGGCCGCCCTGCAGAAGGCCATCGAACTCAACCCGGCCAATGCCGCGGCCTGGAACCACCTGGGCATCGTGCTGCGCCACGCGGGCAAGTTCGAGGAAGCGCTGGCGGCCTACCAGAAGGCGCTTTCCATCCGCGACGACTATGCCATCGCCCACCTGAATATCGGGATCCTGTACGATATCTACTTTCAGAAGCTGGACGAGGCGCTGGAGCACTATCGCCGTTACCAGTCACTGACCGGCGAAAGTGATACCCAGGTCGCAAAATGGATAGTTGACCTTGAACGTCGCGCCGCAAAGCCCGAAAACGGATAGAGCAACCGCAGAGGAACATGCCATGAAACGTTTCAGTCACCTCGCCATGCCGCTGCTGCTGGCCCTGTTCACGACCACCGCGCAGGCGGTCGAGGAGGAAGTCATCAGCCTCGAGGGCACCACCGTGGTGGGCAACCGCGAGCTGCCCAAGGTACTCTATATCGTGCCATGGCAGGAATCCGAACTGCCGGATATGACCGATCTGCCGCTCAACACGCTGATCAACGACGCCCTGTCGCCTATCGAGCGCGATGTATTCCAGCGCCAGATACAGTTTCACTACCAGTTGAGCCGTTAGCCGCGGCGCCAAACATATTTTTCCATCAGAACACTTTATTGTCGGGAGTAAGCAGGAATGGAAGTTTTCAACAGTATCGTGCGATTTTTCCAGGAAGGTGGGATCTTCATGTATCCCATCATGCTGGTACTGGCCATCGGTGCCGCCATCGCCATTGAACGTTATATCTATCTGTCCGTCTCGCGAGGCGCCAATCGCCGCCTCATGAAGGAACTCATGCCCATGCTCCAGCGTGGTGATTTCCAGGGCGTGTACAACGCCACCAGCAAGTCGAAGCAGGCCATCAGTCAGATCCTGTCCTACGGGCTGGGGCGCATGAAGACCGCCAAGCACCGTGATGACATCGAAATGGCCATGGAAGAAGGCATGATGGAAGTCATCCCGCGGCTGGAAAAACGCACCCACTACCTGGCCACCTATGCCAACCTCGCCACGCTGCTCGGCCTGCTCGGCACCATCATTGGTCTGATCAACGCCTTTACCGCGGTGGCCAAGGCCGATCCCTCGCAGAAGGCCGACCTGTTGTCCGCCAGTATTTCCACCGCCATGAACACCACTGCCTTCGGCCTCATGGTGGCGATTCCCCTGCTGCTGGTGCACACCGTCATCCAGACCAAGACCACCGAAATCATCGACAGCCTCGAGATGGCGGCGGTTAAATTCGTCAACCTGATCACCGACAAGGGCAGCAGCAAGTAATGCGACGTTCGCGACGCCGGCGGAATCTCGACACCGTCGAGATCAATATCACCGCCTTCATGAACCTGATGGTGATCCTGGTGCCATTCCTGCTGATTACGGCGGTGTTCTCGCGCGTGGCGATCCTCGAACTCAATCTGCCCACCGCCAGTGATGCGGCCACTCCGCCCAAACCACCTGCATTTCAGCTCCAGATCATCATTCGCCCGAAAGCGCTCCTGGTGAGCTACAAGCGGGGCGGTGGCATCAAACGTATTCCCATGAAAAATGGCAAGCACGACTACCGCGCACTGTCGAAATTGCTCCAGACGGTCAAGGCCGCCTTCCGCAAGGAAACCGCGGCAACCATTCTGTCGGAGAAGAACACGCCCTACGACACGCTGATCCAGGTGATGGACACGGTGCGTATGTACAAGGCCGTGGTCGCCGGCAACGCCGTCAATGCCGAACTGTTTCCCAATATTTCCATCGGTGACGCGCCGGCACGGCGTTAGCGCATGCAGAAGGTTTAGTTGAAATGAAGATGTCCCGCCGTGCCAAGCGCATGGAACAACATTACAAACGCAAGAAGAAAGGCCTGATCGCGCTCAACATGGTCTCGCTGATGGATATCTTTACCATCCTGGTGTTCTTCCTGCTGGTCAATTCCTCGGAAGTGGAAGTGGTGCCCAGCACCAAGGCCATCAAGTTGCCCGAGTCGGCCGCCGAAGCCAAGCCGCGCGAAACCGTTGCCATCGTCGTCAACAACAAGGACCTGCTGGTGCAGGGCAAGCGTGTCGCCGAGGTGCCGAGGATCATGCGTGACGGACGCCAGGGCGTGATCCCCGCCCTGCTCAAGGAACTGCAGTTCCACGCCAAACGGGCCGCGCGTATCCACCGCGACCCGAAGAAACGCGGCAAGATCACCATCGCGGGTGATCGTGACATTCCCTATGTCCTGCTCAAGCGCATCATGCTGACCTGCTCGCAGGCCGGTTTCCCGGATATCGCGCTGGCCGTGGTGCAACGCTCGAACACGGCGGGAGGGGCGCAATAATGGCCTATGCCGACTACTACCCCCGCGATCCGCAACTGCCCTGGTCGGACAGCGAGGGCGATCGTCGCTTCCGAAAGATCGTCCGCATCTGCCTCATCGCCAGCGTCGTGTTTGGCCTCATCCTGCCCCTCATCCCGGTACCGGAAATCGATCGCGATCAGTACGACGAGATCCCGCCGCGACTGGTCCAGGTAATCCAGGATCGGCAGAAGCCACCGCCACCACCACCGCCCAAACCGAAGCCCAGGGAGGAACCCAAGGCCAAGCCGAAGGAAAAACCCAAGCCGAAGGAAAAACCCAAGGCGAAACCCAAGCCCAAGCCTGAACCGAAGGTGGATGCCGCGCGTCAGCGCGCCATGCAGGCCATGGCCTGGGCGGACGAACTGGAGGATCTGCGCGAGTTCGATGTCGCCGACGTGCAGGGCAACCTGGCCAAACCCGCTGCCGCGACGGCCACGCCCGCGGATAATGGCATCCTCACCGCGCGCGCCGGCACCGCCAGCGCCGGCATCGATACCGGCGCCATCGGCCAGCCCACCGGTAACACCCACCTCACCGACCGGGAGGCGGCCGCCGTGGCCAGCAATATCCCCAGCTCGCGCCAGCGGCCCGTCGGCGGCGGGGGACGTGGCGCCAGCCGCACCGACGAGGATATCCAGCTGGTGTTCGACCGCTACAAGGGCGCCATCGACCGTATTTACAACAAGGCATTGCGCCGGGATCCGACCCTGCAGGGCAAGATCGTCTTCAAGCTCACCATCGCGCCCTCGGGCAAGGTGACGAAGATCAGCATCGTCTCCAGTGAAATGAACAACCCGGCGCTGGAGAAGCGACTCATGACCCGCATCAAGCTGTTCAATTTCGGCGCCAAACCCGTGGGCACCGTCACCGTCACCTACCCGGTGGTCTTCCTGCCGTCGTAGCACCGGAAGTGGCCGTGGCCACCCCGGCCGGGGTTTCCACAGCAAATGTAAGGAACAGGTGGGGCGGGTCGACGGGTTCACAGATCCCGGCGCGGATCCCGTGCCGGTGGGAAAGATTGGCCCAGATGTGAGAGAAATCACAACAGGGTCTGTCAATATCCACTAGATTCCATGAACATGGGTGGGTGTGACCGGCTGTTTTAAACCCTCCTGAAATACAGGGAAAAGGTGCCTGACGGCAACCCGAACCCTGCTGACACGCACACTGCTTCGGGGAGCCCCCCACCCGGGAAGACACATGGCCACTGCAAACAAGAAGATCGACCGTAAACTGCTCCGGACTTTCGATCCGCTCAATCAGCTGGCGGCGGATAAGTTCGAGGAGATCATCGACAAGTCGACCGTCGAGGAGATCCCCGCGGGCCGCAACCTGTTTCGCCAGGGTGACCGCGACAAACGCGCCTATTTCCTGCTCCAGGGTCAGGTGGAGCTGTCGGTACTGGGCCGACCCAAGACCACCCTCATCAAGGCCAAGACCCGCGAAGCCCAGCAGCCACTGGTCAACGAGATCCCGCGCAGTTGCACCTGCAAATCGAAGGGCGCCACTGTCTTCATTGCCGACATCGACCTGCTCGACATGCTGCTGTGCGAGCACTCCTCCTCGGATGCCATCGAGGTCACCGAACTGAGCGCCGAGGACGAAGCCAACGACTGGATGTTGCGCTTCCTGAATTCCAGCACTTTCCTCAACCTGCCCACCGAGAACATCCAGCGCATGCTGATGAAGATGGAAGAAGTGCGGGTCAGGAAGGACAAGGCCGTGGTCCGCCAGGGCGAGAGCGACGACTACTATTATATCGTCAAGCGTGGGCAGTGCGCCGTGTCACGCCGCCCGGCCCCCCAGGCCGAAGACGTGCGCGTAGCCATCCTCTCCATCGGTGACGGTTTCGGTGAGGAGGCCCTCATCACCAACGGCAAGCGCAACGCCACCGTCACCATGCTCGAAGACGGCAAGCTCATGCGCCTGCACAAGGATGACTTCATCCCGCTGCTGGTCACGCCGCTGCTGGACTTTATCAACGACGATGCCGCCGAGACCCTCATCAACGGTGGCAGCCACCTCATCGATGTGCGCACCCACGACCAGTTCGAGAAAAACGGCCTGCCCGGCGCCACCAACATCCCGCTCTCCGCCCTGCGCACGCGGGTCACCAGCCTCAATCCGGACCGCGACTACATTGTCTACTGCGAAGATGGCAGCCACAGCTCGGCCGCCGCCTTCCTCATGACCCAGCAGGGGCTCACCTGCCGCGTCCTCGAGGGGGGGCTGGCGAACAGCCGCCTGGCCGCGGCCAGCAAGAAGGCCAGCAAGCCCGCCGCAAAAGCCAGGAAGGCCGCCGCCAAACCGGCCAAAGCCGCCCCGAAAAAGCCCGCCGCCGCCCCGAAGGCCACGTCGAAAGCCAGCCCGCCCCGTGCCGATACCACAAAGACCCGTACCGGGGCTGCAAAGCCCGCAGCGAGCCGTTCCGGCAGCGGACTCAAGGACGTGGTCAGCCCGGTAGCCAGGCGCCAGGCCGATGAGGCTGAAGAGGCCAAGCGGCGCGCCCAGCAGGAGGCCGAGGCCCTGCGCAAGCAGGCCGAAGAACTGGCCCGCCGCACCCAGGAAGCGGAAAAGGCCCGCGAAGCGGCGCGCATGGAACTGGAACGGGTCAAGAAGGAAGAGATCGCCCGCAAGGAAGCCGAACTGGAGGCCGCCCGCAAGGAGGCCGAAGAGCAGGCCCGTCGCGCCAAGGAGGCCGAAGAGGCGCGCAAGAAGGCCCTTGAAGAGGCCAAACGTATCAAGAAGGAAAAGCAGTCGCGCCACGAGAAGGAACTGGAAGCCGCCCTGCGCCGGGCCGAGGAAGAGACCCGCCGCGCGCGCGCCGCCGAGGAAGCCCGTCAGAAGGCACTCCAGGAAGCGGAGAAAATGAAAAGCAATCAACGCTCCAAGTATGACGCGGAGCTGGAAGAGGCACGCAAGCGCGCCGAGGACGAAGCCATTCGCGCCAAGATGGCGGAAGAGTCCCGCCAGCGTGCCATCGCCGAGGCCGAGGCCCTCAAGTCAAAACTCAAATCCGACTTCGACGAAAAACTCACCGGCCTGCAGAGCCGTGCCGCCGAGGAGGCACGCCGCGCCAAGGAAGCCGAAGAGGCCCGCAAGGCCGCCGAGCGCGAGGCCAGAAAGCTGCGCGATGAATCCGAGCGTATCAAGCACCAGGTGGTGGAAGAGACCGAGCGCCTGCGCCAGGAGGCCGAGACCACCCGGCAGATGGCCGAACAGGAACTGGAGCGCATTCGCCTTGAAGCCGAACGCGCCGCCGAACGGCAACGGGAACTGGAGGCCGAACGCGAGCGCGCCAAGCGCGAGGCCCAGGCTGCCGCCGAGGCCGCCTATGCGGCCCGCGCCCAGGCCGAACGCGATGCCCGCCGTCTGCGCCAGGAGGCCGAGGCCATCCGTCAGGAGGCCCAGGCCGAGGCCGAACGCCTGCGTGCCGAACTGGAGGCCACGCGCCGCCAGATGGCCCAGGAGGCCGCCCGTGCCCGCGAAGAGGCCGAGGAGACCGCGCGCCTGCGCCGTGAGGCCAGCGAGGCCGCCGAGGCCCAGGCCGCCGCCGAAGCCGCCGCCCAGGCGCGTATCGAAGCGGAACTGGCCGCCGAGGCCATGCGCAAGGCCGAGGAAGAGGCCCGCCGTATCCAGGCCGAACAGGCCGTGCTGGCGAAGAAACAGGCCGCCTCCAAGGCCGCCGCCCGGGCTCGCGCCGAGGAACAGGCCCGTGCCCGTGCCGAAGAACAGGCGCGTGCCCGCGCGCGGGCCGAGGCCGAAGCTGCGCGCCGCCGGGCCGAGGAACTGGCTGCGGCCGAGGAAGAAGCACGCCAGCGCCTGGCCGAGGAAAAACAGCGCCTCGCCGCCCAGGCGAAGAGCGAGGCGAAGGCCCGCTCCATGGCCGAAGACATCGTTGCCAAACTGCACAGCGCCGACCAGGCCCGCAAGGCGGGCGAGGACCCCGAGGCCGAGGGCATGACGCTGGCGCCCACCAGCGTGCGCGAGTCCCGTGGACGCACCATCCTCGAGGGTGACGAAGACATCTTCATCTTCCAGCCGCCGCGCGCCGATCGCGAGGGGCATGACGACGACGATGAAGACGAGATCGAACACATCGAAATTACCGGTCCCCGCGATGCCGTCGGCAGTGGATCGGACGATGACCTGCCCTCCTTCAAGGTCAGTGCCGCAGGTGACAACAACACCTCCGGAGAATTCGACTTCAGCGACATCGCTCCCATGCGCGGTGCCGCCAGTGGCACTTCGGGCAACGCCGCCCTTGAACGGGAGCGCACCGCCGGTAACGGCAACCGCAAGAAAGGCATGTTCATGGCCATGGCCGCAAGCCTGGTGCTGGTGCTGGGGGGTGGCTATTTCGCACTGACCCAGGATGCCACCGAGGTGGAGGATATTGCCGCCATCGTCGATGGTGCCGGCGGTGATCCAAAGCAGGTGGGCGGTCTGGGCGATCGCACCCGCGCCGTAGCCCGGGTGAAGCAGGAAGCGGAAGAGGAGTTCAATCGCCTGTTGCAGGAATGGGAAGCCACCGAGATACAGCCCGCCGCCGATGATGCCGCCATCGCGGCTGACGCCGTGCCCGAGAGCGCCATCGAGGAAGCCGTGGTCGCCGAGACCGTGGAGGCCGCACCCACCGAAACACTCGCACCGGCCGTCGCGCCGGAGGCCGAGGTCGTACCTGACAGTCCTGCACCCGATGCGGGGATAACAGAGGAAGAGTAGATCTCAGCGGGCACTGCGGATCGGACAGTGACAGTACCCACCAGGCCGTTACCGTTCGCTCAGTTCAACGGCAGGATCACCGCCGGTTTCTCGCTCACATCCACCACGTACTCGAAGACCACGGCACGCAACGGCCAGCCGTCGGCGTCCACCACCATGGCGGTCCACTTCCCGGTCTGAGCGGGGGAAAGTTCACGCGCCGAATAGACCCGCCAGCGCGGCCCCTTGACTTCGAACTTCACCGTTGACACCACCTCGCCGTTATATTCCCAGCGATGGGAAACCACCTGTCCTTCCATGCCACGCAGATCGGTGAAGAAATAGATCCTGTTGATGTCCGGTCCGGCCACCAGTACGCGGTCCACAGGTTCACGCTCGACGACCCCGGTGGTGAACAGGGCCCGCGCCACCCTGCCCTGAGGTACCCGTGCGTGGGCGGTATAGAGAACCAGCAGGCCCAGGCAGATCGGTGCCAGCCACCGTAGACCGCCCTTGCTGTGATTCCGGCTCACCATTGCTCGCACGTTAGCCCTTCCTGCTCCCTGGCTCTGTCAACTGTTTCACAGGCCGAGGTGGCCTGCCCGTATTCCATCAAGCATATCATGCCCATTCCCGCGGCGGCAGCAACGAGGGGAAGGCAAGCCACTGAACTTACTGGTGTTTTCGGCACAGCTCGGAAGGACTTGAATACCACTGCCGACACCGGTGGAACGCATGATCACGGTACCAGCCGCCAGTACAGCCACAGGCCGGCCAGCGAAACGAACAGCAGGCCAACACTGACAGCGGCGCGCGCGGAGAGCGTCCCCTCGGTGCGCGGTCGTGTCAGCATTCCGACCGGGGCCTCGGCAACGGCATCGCACAGGATCTGCCAGGCCTCCCTCAGCCTGCTGTCGATGCTGCCCTGCCGCTTTTCGTCGAGATGGCCGGCCAGTTCCCGTCCCACCGACAGTTGTGCCGGCCGTC
>DRKU01000154.1 GCA_011051615.1 Gammaproteobacteria bacterium | reverse complement strand
GCGTGGGCGAACTGGCGCCGACCGGTTTCGCCAATGTCCAGGTGGCCGACGAGGATGCCGCCGCGGCCGCCGCGGTGATCGCCGAGTATGAGGCTGCCCGCCCGCGCCGGGGCGTCCCACAGGCGGCCGGTGCGGACAGCCGGCGATCAGGTGTGCCGGGCTGGTTAATCATTTTTTTGATCGTGCTGTTGTTGCTGAGCCTGATGTACCTGGCATCGCTTTGATCCGATGGACGTGAATATCAGAGGAGAACGCACATGAATTTCAGGACGGGGATGTGCTTACTGGTGATGATGGGCGGACTCTCCGCCTGTGCCACAGGGGGTGGCGCCTACGAGGAACCTGTTACCGGACCCGTGGCAGAGGTAAGTTTCAGCTGGGATAGCAGCGTGCCAGGCATGGGCGTGTCCCATTACGAGGGTGCCAACTGTATCAACCCGGCGATCATGCGCGCCACCGATCGCCCCGACGATCCCACCCGCTTTAAAGTTTCCGCCGGGCAGGACGTTACCCTGTTCGTGCGTACCGGGGCGGGCGGTGGTTTTGGTCAACGCGGCTGGTATTGCGTCATCGGGGTCACCTTCAGGCCGGTGGCCGGCGGTAGCTATCGTTTCCAGCTATCGCGCCAGGGCGGCCAGTGTCGACTGCTGGCAGAACAACGGGCCGCCACGGGCACCTGGCAGGCCATCGAGGGTATGCGCCTGCGAACCTACCGCACTCCCGTGGTGGCCAGCGAGGGGTTTTGTGAGCCATTGAAATGACTGTTGTGGAAACAATAGCAATAACGTGAATGGCTGACCCCGTTCTGTGCGAGGGGCACCGATAACCTGGAAATATAGTTGGAGGTATAGACACAATGTGGCCGGGCCTGAAAAAAACGCTCAAAGTTCTTGTTCTCCTCCTCGTGGTTTTTGTCGGGGGGTTTTTCCTTGCCAACAGCATCGACGAGGAACTCAATCCCGAGATCGCGCCGCTGCTGGCGGATCTGGAAAGGCCGGTACCCGTGGAAGGCAACGCCTTCTTTTATGTCATTGGTATGTGGGCGGGAGAAGAGACGGAAGATGTGTTGCAAACCGGGGTGGCGATTCACGGAACCTTTTTGCAGCGGATGGACAATTCTGCAAGTGCCTTCCTCGATGAGCAGGATTACACCACTCACGGCCATCTTGTTCTGCAGGGCGAAAATTTGCCGGATTGTGGTGGTCAGATGGCCTCGAGATGCATGATGGCGGTACGCGAGAACCGGGCGGCATGGCGTAAAGCCCGGCAGGACAATGAAGTACTGCTGACACGCTACCATGCCCTGCTGGCCTATCGACAGTTTCGTGAACCCATTGTGGGTGGTGTGGCCTGGCCGGGCAATGTGATCCGTTTGCACAGGCTGTATCTTGCCGGCATTGCTGCCGACTGGCAGGACGGGCGGCAACAGGCGGCACTGGAGCGACTGGCACGGGCACAGGCATTCTGGCGGGGGGTGGCGACATCACAGACCAGTCTGTTGACACACATGTTTGCGGTGGCGGTAATCGAGCAGAATTATTCCCTGCTGGAGGATATTCTTCAGGACTGTGGCGATTGTCGCGTGCATGCCGAACCACTCTCGGCCATTTTGAGGGAGTTCCGTAACGCCGAGTTATCGCTGCGCGATGTGTATCTCTGGGAGTTTGCCTGGATCGCCTCGCAGTTGCCGGATGCAGGCGAGTCTACAGATACCCTGGCAGAGCAGGCCGACGTCTGGGGATGGCTGCCGGCCATGCTCTACAAACCGAATACTACACACAACAGTCTGTGGGAAATGTTCAGTCGTTTCTCGCAGCTGACGGGCCTGCCGCCGCGTGACTATCTTGCCGCGCGCGACGAGATGGCCACCTGGCTGGAGGCGCGCTTCGCCGAACCATCCCTGCTGGACATGTATACGAACTTCGTGGACAGCATGCTGTCGGCCATCGCTGTCCCCTCATACCAGCAGTTCTATGAGCGGGGTTTTGCGCTCGAAGATCGCCGCCGCCTCATTTCTGTCAAGTGGCTGCTGCGCAGTGAGGGTGTCGGTAAGATGGCGATCGACGGTTTTCTCGCTGGCCTCGATGCGGAGGTCTACGGCAGCATCGTCACCGGGCGGCTGCCACACTATGATGCGGCGACCGGGACACTGAGTTTCGACTACGGCGACGTCAATCCGGATATGACTGTTTCCGTGTCCCTGTAGGCGACGGATGGATCGCCGATCACATCTCTGCGGCAACCGGAATATCGAGAACATCTGCCAGTTGCAGTGTGTCACGCTCGACGGCGGCGACCCATAGCGCAAACCGCGTGCGCATGGGCACGAACAGGAAACGGCTGTCCGCGTCGGGGTATTTTGCCACGAAGGCACTTACCTTGTGTGCCGCTGCGCCATCCCTTGCCGCCAGTTTCTCCAGTGTCAGGGGTTCGCCCTTGCGTGGCCTGAGATCCGACGGCCGCGGTTTGCGGAACAGATCCGGATAGTCATACAGTGGCAGGCCATCGCGCATGGCCTGAGCCAGTATTTCACTGCGCGGAAGTGGATCCTGCGGTAGATCGATGGCAATGATGCGTGTGTTGGTTTCACCGAAACGGTCGAGCATGCCCAGGTCATCGTTGCGCAGGGTATAGAGCGAGGCCGCTGCCGGCACCAGCTCGCCTTC
>DRKU01000153.1 GCA_011051615.1 Gammaproteobacteria bacterium | reverse complement strand
TGGCAGTCCAGGCCCTCGTCCCTGAGCATGGAAATGGAAACCTTGAGCACCCTGAGTTCCGTGTCATGCAAACCCAGGGGCAGGATTGAAAAACGCGATAGCCCCACAGAGATTCTTTCCTTCACTGGAAAAGGTCAGTTAGTACCAATGTATTACGTCCAGTGGGGACAAAGCTTTATTAAAAAAATTTGAACTGCGTCACATTTAATTCCCGAGGCCCTCACTGGGAGAGACGTGCGGCGGGTGACGGGCAAACGAAAAAGGCGCGCCGCGCGCGCCTTTTTCGTTGTCAATCAGGAAACTGGGAACGAACCGTGCTCAGAACAGGGCGTCGTTGACCCACAGATGCGTGGCGATGCTGGCGGCATAACCGAGCGCGATCACGGGTGTCCACTTGAGGTGACCAAAGAAGGTGTACTTGCCGCGCGCCTGGCCCATGAGTGCCACGCCGGCGGCGGAGCCGATGGACAGCAGCGAACCGCCGACCCCGGCGGTGAGGGTCACCAGCAACCACTGTCCACTGGACATGTCCGGGTTCATGGTCAGCACGGCGAACATCACCGGGATATTGTCGACGATGGCCGAGAGCACGCCCACGGCAACGTTGGCGTTGGTCGCCCCCCACTCGGTATACATCACCGTCGAGGCCAGCTCCAGGTAGCCGAGAAAACCCAGGCCGCCAACGCTGGCCACCACGCCATAGAAGAACAGCAGGGTGTCCCACTCGGCGCGTGCCACGGGTTCGAAGACGTCGAAGGCCACCGGGCTGCCCATCTGGCCGTTGTGCTCGGCGTCGTCGGGGCGCACCCGGTCGCGCTGGGCGGTCTTCTTGAGAAAGAAGCCGAACACCTGCAGGTAACCCAGCCCGGTGAGCATGCCGATCACCGGCGGCAGATGGAGAAAGTTATGGAACGACACGGCGGTGGCGATGGTGGCGAGAAACAGCAGGATGATGCGTCGTGCACCGCGTTGCAGCACCACGGCCTCGTTGGCGGCGGTGGGCTGCTCGTTGGGTACCGCGAAGTGCATGATGGTGGCCGGCACGAGGAAGTTGACCACCGCTGGCAGAAAGAGCACGAAGAAGCCCTGGAAATCGATGATGCCCTTCTGCCATACCATCAGCGTGGTGATGTCGCCAAAGGGCGAGAAGGCACCGCCGGCATTGGCGCCGACGACGATGTTGATGGCCGCCAGCGTGACGAAACGCGGGTTGTCGCCGCCCACCGCCAGCACCACGGCGCACATGAGCAGGGCGGTGGTGAGGTTGTCCGCCACCGGCGAGATGAAGAAGGCCAGCGTGCCGGTGATCCAGAACAGGGCGCGGAAGCCGAAGCCGGAGCTGATCAGTTTCGCGCGCAGGGCCTCGAACACGCGCCGCTCTTCCATGGCGTTGATGTAGGTCATGGCCACCAGCAGGAACAGCATCAGTTCGGCGTATTCCAGCAGGTTGTGGCGAATGGCCTCCTCGGGCAACTCCGGCGGCAGGCCCTGGCTGTGATAGGTCCAGGCGATGGCGCCCCAGATGATGCCGGCGGCGATGATCACCGGCTTGGACTTGCGCAGGTGGGTGAACTCCTCGGCCATCACCAGCGCGTAGGCCAGTACGAAGATGCCGAGGGCGAAGAAGCCGACGCCCGCGCCGGTCAGATCCAGTGGCTCCATGATGGCCGCAGCGGGCAGGCCGGCGGCCAGCGCGAAGGGGGCGCAGGTGAGCAGTGCCGCCCCCAGGGTGACGGCCAGGGACGGGGCGGAAAACAGGCGGTGTAACTTCACGATTTCTCCTTTGCGGGGACGACAGACTCAGAAGATCAGGTTCATCATCACCATCATCACGACGAGGAACAGGAGCGTCATGATACCACCTGCGCGGATGAAATCGGGCACACGGTAGCCGCCCGGTCCCATGATCAGCGCGTTGACCTGATGGGTGGGGATCAGGAAGGAGTTGGAAGTGGCAATGGCCACGGTCAGCGCAAACAATGCCGGACTGGCACCGACCCCGACGGCGATATTGACCGCCAGCGGTACCAGCAGCACGGTGGCACCGACGTTGGACATGACCAGCGTGAAGAAGGTCGCCAGCGCGGCAATGGCCAGCTGGATGACCCAGATGGGCGCATCCCCCACCACCGACAGCACCTGGTCGGCGATCCACTTGGCGGTGCCGGTGGTCTCCACCGCCGCGCCCAGCGGGATCAGCGAGGCCAGCAGGAAGACGGTCTTCCAGCTGACCGCATCATAGGCCTCTTCGATGGTCAGCACGCGTGACAGGATCATGCCGACGGCACCGGTGAGCAGGGCGGCGGAGAGCCGCATGTCGACGAAGATCAGGATCAGCGCCACGGCGAAGAAGCCCAGTGCCCACCACAGTTTCTCCGGGCGCAGCTTTTCCTGGCGCGGGTACTCGGTGGTGACGATGACGAAGTTGCGGTCACTCTCAAGGCGTTCGAGGACATTCCACGGCGTGTGCACGATGAGGGTGTCGCCGGCCTCGAAGGGCATGTTGCGAATATCGTCGCCTTCGCGCAGGGTCTTGCCGCCACGGTGCAGGCCGACCATGGACAGGCCATAGGTCTTGCGCATCCAGATGTCGATGGCGCTCTTGCCGATGAGCTTGGAGCCCGGCGGGATCACGATCTCGGCAATACCGGCCTTGCGGGCGGAGAGCGACTCGGCGAAGGTGCGCAGGTTATCACGCTTCTTCAATTTGAACTTCTCGACGAAGGCGTCCAGGTCGCGGGGATCGGCAACTACGCCCAGCACCATGCCGGCCTCGAACTTTGTATCACGTGCCACCGTGCCCGGGCCCATGCGTGTTTCCTCACCGGCCCGCTTGGTGGCGATGACGCGAATGCGGTTGGCAGTTTCGGTCTCGTAGAGGGTTTCACCGATCAGCGGGCTGCCTTCGGGGACGACGATTTCGCGCATGGCATAGTCCACGCCGTAGACATCGTGGAAATAGGCCATGGGATCCGAACCGCTGGTGCTGGACTCCTTGCTGGAGACCGGCAGCACGAAACGCCCGGCGATGATGAAGTACAGGATACCGGCGGCGATCATTACCAGACCGAGGGGTGTCACCGAGAACAGGCCCCAGGTCTCCATCTGTTGCTCCGGCGGCAGGGTCTTGTTGGAGGTGAGGATCAGGTCGTTGAGCAGGATCAGCGGGCTGGAACCGACCATGGTCATGGTGCCGCCGAGGATGGCGCAAAAGCCCATGGGCATGAGCAGGCGCGACATGGGCAGGCCGGAGCGCGCCGAGATGCGCGAGACCACCGGCAGGAACAGGGCCGCGGCGCCGACGTTCTGCATGAAGGACGAGATCACGCCCACCGTAGCGGAGATGATGGGAATGATGCGTCCCTCGGTGGTGCCGCCAATGCGCAGAATGAAGCCGGCGACCTTGGTCATCAGCCCGGTCTTGTCCAGCCCCGCGCCGATGATCATGACCGCGACGATGGACATCACGGCGTTGGAGGCAAAGCCATCGAAGAGATGCTCCACGTCCACCAGGCCGCCCTTCTCGAGCCCCATCCAGGGGTAGAGGACACTGGTGAGGCCGAGCAGGACCATGATGGAGACCGCCGCCACGTCCACCTCGACGATCTCGAAGGCGAACAGGTAGATGGTCAGCAGCAGGATGCCGCTAACCCAGGCGATCTGTATGCTCGGCGCCACCGAGGCGAGCCAGATACCGAGCAGCACGAAGATCCCGGCGGCAACCAGTTGTCGGGTCGACAGACCGGTGGCGGGACGGTGGACTTGGGCTTCATCGGCCAGGGCAGTCATAGGGCATACTCCGGTGTCTTGATCGGATATTCCGGTACGGAAAGAAAGTCGTTTTATATGGTGTTATTCCGCCCCGCACCATGTTGGCGCCAGACGGCAAAATTGGCGAGAGATACTAATGGCCTGAATGTGGCCACGCAAATGAATATTTATCCGGTAATATTCCCGGCAGGAATATATCAGGACGGCATGGGAAAGTGAGGGGTGTGCGCCCGCCGCATGGCTGCGGGGCCACGGTTACTGGAATTTCTTGATTTCGTCGAAGGGATCGCTGTCCAGCTTGCGGTTGGGCACGATACGACACAGGGTACTGGCGTTCCCCTGGCACTGGGGATCGGCGGTATCGTTCTCCACGCCGCGGATGGTGGTCCAGGCCCACACGGAGGCGATGGCCCAGAGGATGACGCCGAGGCCCACCGTGGTCCAGCTGGTGTAGGGGAGTTCGGCGGGGCCGCCGAGGAAGCCGTAGACGATGCCGGTGATGCCGGCCAGCCAGAACACGGCGATGGGGGCGGCGCAACAACCGGCGCAACCATAGCGACACACCGCCAGTGGCGGCACCAGTAACGACAAGAGACCCCGTTTCAGCATATCCCGCTCCCTAATGTTTTATCGTGTCTGCCGAACCCTGGCTGATTTCATGGTCTGGCCGCGCGCTGAGGAAATACACCTGCACCGCACGGGGCGATGACTACTTGTTATCACGAAAACGCGACGGGGGTCAAACGCGACGGGACGACGGCCGGGGGGACTCAGGCGCTCAGGGCTACGGCCGTACGGCGGGCCAGCGCCTGCTCGCTGCGCGCCTCGCGCTCGAGCAGGAAGCTCACCACGTCGCGGCTGCGTCGGCGGCCAACGGGAATGACCGGCGCACGCCGGCGCGCGGCGGCCGCGGTATGCGGGGCTTCTGCGGGGATCGCGGCCGGTGCCTCGATGGAGAGAATGGTCAGGGTGCCAGGGGTGGAGGTGAAGGCGAAGCGGGTGGCGAAGTCTGCCAGGCCCTCGAGGGCGTCGCGCATGCGGATCTCAAGGGCCTTATCGGCGATTTTACGACTGGTGTACGACATGGCCCGGCCTCACAGGTTCTGTGAGTGGTTGTCGGACGGCGACGGGCTTTCTTGAGCGGGCGGTTATTTCAGCGCCGCGGGCAGGGCCGGTTGCAGGGTCTGGAGCAGGACCTTGAACAGCCTGGGATTGCCGGCGACGATGTGGCCGGTGTCCATGAAGCTCTGGCCGCCGGAGAAGTCGCTCACCAGTCCGCCGGCCTCTTCGATGAGCAGTACGCCGGCGGCGATGTCCCAGGGGCTGAGACCGAATTCCCAGAAGCCGTCGAGGCGCCCGGCGGCCACATAGGCCAGATCCAGCGAAGCCGCGCCGGCGCGCCGCACGCCGGCGGTCCGCGGGATGACGGTTTTGAGCATGTCCATGTAGGGGTCGAGGTAGCGCATGTCGGCATAGGGGAAGCCCGTGCCGATGAGGCTGTCTTCCAGCTTGTGGCGGTTGCTGACGCGGATGCGGCGGCCGTTGAGCTGGGCGCCGCTGCCACGGCTGGCGGTGAACAGCTCGTCGCGCACCGGGTCGTAGATCACCGCCTGTTCGAGGCGGCCCTTGTGGCGCAGGGCGATGGAGACGGCGAACTGGGGGAAGCCGAAGAGGAAGTTGGTCGTGCCATCGAGCGGGTCGATGATCCACTGGTAGTCGTCACCGGCCTGCTCGCCGCTCTCCTCGGCGAGGATGGCGTGGTCGGGGTAGGCCTTGCGCAGGATGGCGATGATCTCCGCCTCGGCCATTTTGTCCACTTCGCTGACGAAGGAATTGCGCGACTTGGTGGTCACCGTGAGGGTGTCCAGCCGGTCCATGGCGCGGGCAATGATGTCGCCGGCACTGCGCGCCGCGCGCACCGCGATGTTTAACATGGGTTGCACGTGTCTTATCCTTCTCAGCCTGTGTTAAAGAGCAGTGGGGCGGCGTCGCGCGCCGCTTCGACCGGCCGCCACGACGGGGACCGGGCGCGTATTCTAGCAGGCTGCGGGAAAAAAGCAGCCTGCCATCACCATCATCGCCCGCGGGCGGGGGAGAACGACTTGGAGCTGAACAACATTCGCGTGGTGCTGGTCAACACCAGCCATCCGGGCAACATCGGCGGCGTGGCGCGCGCCATGATGAACATGTGCCTGAAACACCTGTATCTGGTGTCGCCGCACCGGTTTCCCAGCGAAAAGGCCCGCGCGCGGGCCTCGGGGGCGGTGGGCGTGCTGAACAACGCCGTGGTGGTGGACAGCCTCGCCGAGGCGGTGGCTGACTGCGGGCTGGTGTTCGGCGCCAGCGCGCGCGAGCGTTCCATCGACTGGCCGAGCGTCGAGCCGCGCCAGTGCGCCGCCCAGGTGGCCGAGGCCTCGCCCGGCACACCTGTGGCGCTGGTGTTCGGCAACGAGACCGCCGGGCTCAGTAACGCCGAGCTGGCCCACTGCAACTACCTGGTGCATATTCCCGCCAATCCCGACTACAGTTCCCTCAACCTGGCCGCCGCAGTACAGGTGGTGGCCTACGAGATGTACCTGGCCTGGCGCGAGGCCGCCGACAGCGCTGCCGTGCCCCACACGGGCACGACGGCCAGCATGGCGCCGGAGAAGGGCTGGGCCAGCATGGCCGACCTGGAGGGCTTCTACACCCACCTCACCGAGACGCTCACGGCGCTGGAGTTCTACGATCCCGACAATCCGCGTCAGCTCATGCATCGCCTGCGCCGCCTGTTCAACCGCGCCCGCCTGGATCGCATGGAGGTCAACATCCTGCGTGGCATCCTCACCGCCGCGCAAAAGGCTGCCGCCTCGCGTAACCAGGCTTCACCCGCGCGCCGGGGCGGCCAGGGGGCGGACACGGTCTAAGTTGACACTCACGGTCAACAATTATCTAATAGCGCGCCTCACCGCCGCGCGGCGCCACCCGATACGACAGCAGGACCATGTTCAAACGTCTGAGAGAGGATATTCAGTGCGTCTTCGAGCGCGATCCCGCCGCGCGCAATGTCTTCGAGGTGCTGACGGCCTATCCCGGCATCCACGCAGTCATGATGCACCGCGTGAGCCATCGCCTGTGGCACTGGCGACTCAAGTGGCTGGCGCGCATGCTCTCGGCGCTGGCGCGCTGGTTGACGGGCATCGAGATCCACCCCGGCGCCACCATCGGCCGGCGCTTTTTCATCGACCACGGCATGGGCGTGGTCATCGGTGAGACCGCCGAGATCGGCGATGACTGTACCCTTTATCATGGTGTCACCCTTGGCGGCACCTCGTGGGACAAGGGCAAGCGCCACCCGACGCTGGAAAACGACGTGGTGGTGGGCGCGGGTGCCAAGGTGCTCGGCCCGCTGACCCTCGGCGCCGGCTGCCGCGTGGGTTCCAACGCGGTGGTGGTCAACAGCGTGCCGGCGGGGGCCACGGCGGTGGGGATCCCCGCCCACGTGGTGTCCCGGCGGCCGGACGCGGATCAGCGCCGCGCGGCCTTCGCGCGCAAGATCGGCTTCGATGCCTACGGTGCCACGCGGGACATGCCCGACCCGGTGGCCAATGCCATCGGCAAGCTGCTCGATCATGTCCATGCCATCGACGCCCAGATGGAAGTGACGTTCTGCGCCCTCAAGAAAATGGGCGTGGAACTGCCAGAAGTGCATCTGCCGACCCTCGAGGGGGCGGATATCTGTAATGAAATCAAGGAGAAACAGGAAGAGAAGTCGAAATCCGACGAGCCGGCCGAGGATGAGGCCGGGGGCGAAGACGGGGATACATCACCCAAATAATTGACTAAAATACTGTGGTTTGTTACCGTGGCAATACTTGATAAAGAAGCTCAGGCTTGATAGTTTGTCAGTATTCAAAAGTTCTAATTTACTTATATATTGGGTGATACTATGAGACTCACGACCAAAGGACGCTATGCGGTTACCGCCATGCTGGACCTGGCCCTGCATTATGATGAAGGTCCCATTACGCTGGCCGATATTTCTCACCGCCAGGGCATTTCCCTGTCGTACCTGGAACAGCTGTTTTCCAAGTTGCGCAAGAACGGCCTGGTCGACAGCACCCGCGGTCCCGGCGGCGGCTACCGCCTGAGCCGCAGTGCCGACGAGATCGCCGTGGCCGAGGTCATCACGGCAGTGGACGAGAAGGTCGATGCCACGCGCTGTGGCGGCCTGGGCAACTGCCAGGACGACGAGCGTTGCCTGACCCACGAGTTGTGGACCGATCTCAGCGATCAGATCTACACCTTCCTCAACGGGATCTCGCTGGGTTCACTGGTGGCCCGCCAGGGCGTACAGGAAGTGGCCATGCGCCAGGAGCAGGGCGGTCAGGGCGGTTCCGGCATTGATGCCGTGGCCATGCGCAAGGATAATTTCGCCTGAGCTGGAACGATGTATTACCTGCCCGGTACCACCGGTACCCGGTCTGTATTGAGTGTGGAGAATGTGTGAATGAAGACCCCGGTTTACTTTGATTATTCCGCGACCACGCCGGTCGATCCGCGCGTTGCCGAGCTGATGTGTTCCTGTCTGACGCTGGACGGGGACTTTGGCAACCCGGCGTCACGTTCCCATCCCTACGGCTGGGCGGCGGAGAAGGCGGTGGAAAATGCACGTACCGAGGTCGCCATGCTGGTCAATGCCGATCCGCGGGAAATCATCTGGACCTCAGGTGCCACCGAATCGGACAACCTCGCCCTCAAGGGCGCGGCGCACTTCTATCACAAGAAGGGCAAGCACATCATTACCTGCAAGACCGAGCACAAGGCGGTACTGGATACCTGCCGACAGCTCGAGCGTGAGGGTTTCGATGTCACCTACCTGGACCCGGAAGAGAACGGTCTCATCGACCTGGGCAAGCTGGAAGCGGCCATGCGCGATGACACCATCCTGGTCTCCATCATGCACGTCAACAACGAGATCGGTGTCATCCAGGACATCACTGCCATCGGTGAACTGACCCGTTCACGCGGCATCATCTTTCACGTGGACGCGGCGCAGAGCGCCGGCAAGGTGCCCATCGACCTGGCGGAGATGAAAGTGGACCTGATGTCCTTCTCCGCGCACAAGGTCTATGGCCCCAAGGGTATCGGCGCCCTGTACGTGCGTCGCAAGCCGCGCGTACGCATCGAAGCGCAGATGCACGGTGGCGGCCACGAGCGTGGCATGCGTTCCGGTACCCTGCCGACCCATCAGATTGTCGGCATGGGCGAGGCCTTCCGCATTGCGCGCGAAGAGATGGCAGCCGACAACGAGCGCATCCGCATGTTGCGCGATCGTTTTCTCGAAAAACTCGGCGACATCGAGGAGACCTATCTCAATGGTGATGCGGAGCAGCGCGTGCCACACAATATCAACCTGAGTTTCAATTTCGTCGAAGGTGAGTCGCTGATCATGGCACTCAAGGACCTCGCGGTATCGTCGGGCTCGGCCTGTACTTCCGCCAGTCTCGAACCTTCCTACGTGCTGCGCGCCATCGGCCGCAGCGACGAGCTGGCGCACAGCTCGATCCGCTTCAGCTTCGGGCGTTTTACCACCGAAGAGGAAGTCGATTTCGCCGCCGGCATGATCCGCAAGAACATCGACAAGCTGCGTGAGTTGTCCCCCCTGTGGGAGATGTACAAGGACGGTATCGATCTAAACAGTATCAAATGGGCGGCGCACTGAGGCGCCCCGGCTGCATGGACTGCATGAACTGAATCAAACTGTGAGAAGGTGAGCAATCATGGCATACAGTGACAAGGTAATTGACCACTACGAGAATCCGCGCAATGTCGGCACCATGGACAAGGACGATGCCGGTGTCGGTACCGGCATGGTCGGCGCGCCGGCCTGTGGTGACGTGATGCGTCTGCAGATCAAGGTGGGTGACAATGGTGTCATCGAAGACGCCAAGTTCAAGACCTACGGCTGCGGTTCCGCCATCGCCTCCAGCTCGCTGCTGACCGAATGGGTCAAGGGCAAGACCCTCGACGAGGCACTGGAGATCAAGAACACCCAGATCGCCGAGGAACTGGAACTGCCGCCAGTGAAGATCCATTGCTCGGTACTTGCCGAGGACGCCATCAAGGCGGCCATCGAAGATTACCAGAAGAAGCAGGGCGACAAGGACGAGGCCAGGTCGGCCTGAACCCGGAGTAGCGGATCTCACCATGGCAATCACATTGACCGAAACCGCCGCCGAACGCGTGCGGGACTTTCTTGCCAACCGCGGCAGCGGTGTCGGGCTGCGTCTCGGCGTGCGCACCAGCGGCTGCTCCGGCATGGCTTACGTGCTGGAGTTTGCCGACGATGTTGAAGCCGAAGATGAAGTCTTCGAGGACAAGGGCGTGAAGATCATCGTCGATCCGAAAAGCCTTATCTATCTGGATGGCACTGAACTGGACTATGGCAAGGAAGGCCTCAACGAGGGGTTCAAGTTCAACAACCCCAACGTCAAGGATGAATGCGGCTGCGGCGAAAGCTTCACCGTCTGAATGCATCCACGGCCGGCTTCCTCGCAGTAATGGGGTCTGATCTCTCGCGTAACTTCTTCGAACTGTTCGACCTGCCGGTCGGCTTTCGCCTCGACTCCCGCGACCTGGCGCAGCGCTACCGTGTGTTGCAGCGCATGACCCATCCCGATCGCTATGCCAGTGCCGGTGACCAGGAACGGCGCATGGCGGTACAGAAGGCGGCGCAGGTCAACGAGGCCTACCAGGTCCTGCGGCATCCCCTGTCGCGTGCGCGTTACCTGCTCGAATTGCAGGGCGTGGAGTTCGATGGTGAACGTGATACCGCCGTCGATGCTGAATTTCTCATGCAACAGATGGAACTGCGCGAGGCACTGGCGGAAATTGCGGCTGCTACCGAGCCCATGCAGGAGTACAATGCCTTCGTCGCACGGCTCGACGCCATCAGCAGTGAACTGGAAGCACACGTGGCGGAATTGCTCGAGCGCGACGATGCGCAGGCGCGCGACGAGGCCAAGGCGCTGGTGCTGAAGATGCAGTTCATGGACAAGTTGCACCGCGAAGCCCAGGAACTCGAGGAAACGCTGCTCGACGCACCCTAAACGTTCACCTTTCAGGAAATCATGGCACTACTTCAGATCAGCGAGCCGGGTCAGTCCACCGCGCCTCACCAGCACCGCCTTGCCGCGGGGATCGATCTTGGCACCACCAACTCACTGGTGGCGACAGTACGCAGTGGCGTGGCCGAGGCCCTGCCCGACGAGAACGGCGAGGAGCTGTTACCCTCGGTGGTGCGTTATACCAGCGAGGGACGCCCCGTGGTGGGCACCGCCGCGCGCGAACAGGCCAGTGCCGATCCCCACAACACCATCGTATCGGTGAAGCGCTTCATGGGCCGTGGCCTGGAAGACATTCGCAAACGTTATCCCGATCTGCCCTACCAGCTGGTGACCGGCGACAGCACCGTGCCGCGTATCCAGACCGCTGCCGGCGAGGTCAGCGCGGTGGAGGTCTCGGCCGAGATCCTGCGCGTGTTGCGTGAACGCGCCGAGAAGACCCTCGGTGGCGATCTGGAAGGTGTGGTCATCACCGTGCCGGCCTATTTCGACGATGCCCAACGCCAGGCCACCAAGGACGCCGCCACTCTTGCCGGGCTGAAGGTGCTACGCCTGCTCAACGAACCCACCGCCGCGGCGGTGGCCTACGGTCTCGACCAACGCAACGATGGCACGGTGGCGATCTACGACTTCGGTGGCGGCACCTTCGATATCTCCATTCTGCATCTCAACAAGGGCGTCTTCGAAGTGGTGGCCACCGCCGGCGATACCGCGCTGGGTGGTGATGACTTCGATGAGCGTATTGCCCACTGGCTGCGCGAGCAGGCCGGCACCGGTGCCGAGGGGCATCACGGACAGCGCCGCGAGGCGCTCGACGAGGCGCGACGTGCCAAGGAAGCCCTGACCACGGCGGACAGTGTCGCGGTGCGCGTACCGCGCGAGGACGGCACGAGCTGGGAAGGCGAGCTGACGCGGGCCACCTTCGACGAGCTGGCCGCGCCGCTGGTGGATCGCACGCTGGCTTCCTGCCGTCGCGCCCTGCGCGATGCCGGCCTGAACCGGGACGACATCGACGCGGTGGTCATGGTGGGCGGTTCCACGCGCGTGCCGCTGGTGCGCGAGAAGGTGGGCGAATTCTTTGGCCGCGAGCCCATGGTGGAGATCGATCCCGACCGCGTTGTCGCCGTCGGCGCCGCCCTGCAGGCCGACGTACTGGTGGGCAACAAGTCCGGTGATGAACTGCTGCTGCTCGATGTCATTCCGCTGTCGCTGGGACTGGAGACCATGGGCGGGCTGGTGGAGAAGATCATTCCGCGCAACACCACCATCCCGGTGGCGCGTGCGCAGGACTTCACCACCTTCAAGGACGGTCAGACCGCCATGTCGTTGCATGTATTGCAGGGCGAACGCGAACTGGTACAGGACTGCCGCTCGCTGGCGCGTTTCTCGCTGCACGGTATTCCGCCCATGGTGGCGGGTGCGGCACGCATTCGTGTCACCTTCCAGGTGGATGCCGACGGTCTGTTGTCGGTGACCGCGCGCGAGGAGACCAGCGGCGTGCAGAGCAGTATCGAAGTGAAACCGTCCTACGGCCTGTCCGACGACGAAGTGGCGCAGATGCTGTCCGATTCCATGGCCCATGCCAGCGAAGACGTGGCGGCGCGCAAGCTGCGCGAGCAGCAGGTGGAGGCCGAACGCGTGCTCGCCGCACTGGAAGCGGCACTGGCTGCCGACGGTGAGGCGCTGCTCGATGCAGAGGAACGTGCGGCCATCGATGCGGCCACCGACGCACTGCGTACCGCCATGCAGGGTGACGATGACCGTGCCATCAAGCGGGCCATCGAGGCGCTCAACACGGTGACCACCGAGTTCGCCGCGCGACGCATGGACAACAGCATCAAGGCGGCCCTCGCCGGCCACCGTGTGGATGAATTCAACTGACGCCCCGGGTGGCGTCGAAGCCGTGAGTTTGAGAACCCCATGACGAAAATCATTTTTCTGCCCCATGAAGATCTCTGCCCTGAGGGGGCGGTCATCGAAGCCGAACCCGGCGCCACCATCTGTGACGCGGCGCTGGCCCACGGTATCGAGATCGAGCATGCTTGCGAGAAATCCTGCGCCTGTACCACCTGCCACGTCTATGTGCGCGAAGGTCTCGAATCCCTCAACGAGATCGAGGAGTGCGAGGATGACCTGCTCGACAAGGCCTGGGGACTGGAGCCCGATTCGCGCCTCAGTTGCCAGGCGGTGGTGGGTGATGAGGACCTGGTGGTGGAGTTGCCCAAATACACCATCAACATGGTGTCCGAGAACCACTGAGACGAGGAGGGTGACGATGAAATGGACCGACAGCCTGGAGATCGCCATCGCCCTGGATGAGGCCCATCCCGACGTGGATCCCCGTTATGTGCGTTTCACCGACCTGCGCGAGTGGATACTGGCGCTGGATGAATTCGACGATGCGCCGGAGCACTCCAGCGAGCGCATCCTCGAGGCCATCCAGATGGCCTGGATCGAGGAGAAAGACTGACCCCCGCCGCCTGCCGACGGCGTCCCGCGTGAGCATGTTGGTTGTCACAACACACTGAAAACGCTAAAATTTACCCGCCTTCCCCGAAACCCGCGCCCCGGCGCGGGTTTGTGTTATGTTGAGTTCCGACCGAGGTAGCCCATGGCCACAGAACGTACCCTTTCCATCATCAAGCCCGACGCGGTGGCGAAGAACGTCATCGGCGAGATCATCGCCCGTTTCGAGAAGGCGGGCCTGCGCGTGGTCGCCGCGCGCATGCTGCATCTCACCGCCGAGCAGGCCGGCGAGTTCTACGCCGTGCATCGCGAGCGGCCCTTCTTCGGCGAGCTGGTCGAATATATGACCTCGGGACCCATCTTCGTGCAGGTGCTCGAAGGTGACAATGCCATCGCCCGCAACCGCGAAGTGATGGGCGCTACCAACCCACAGGAGGCCGCGCCCGGCACCATCCGCGCCGATTTCGCCACCGACATCACCGAGAATGCCGTGCACGGTTCCGACGCGCCGGAGACGGCGGCGGCCGAGATCGCCTTCTTCTTCAAGGACACGGAGATCTGCCCGCGCACGCGGTAGATGCCCATGGCCGCCGTCATGTCCACCCCCACGCGACAGAACCTGCTCGATCTCGATGAGGCCGGCCTGCGTGCCTTCTTCGCCGAACTGGGTGAGAAGCCGTTTCGCGCCACCCAGGTGCTGAAGTGGATCCACCAGTACGGCGTCGATGACTTCGCGGCCATGACCAACATCAGCAAGGCCCTGCGTACGCGGCTGGCCGAGATTGCCGAGATCCGTGCCCCCGAGGTGGAGGCCGCGCACCACTCCGCCGATGGCACCATCAAGTGGTTGTTGCGCCTCGATTCCGGCAACGCCATCGAAATGGTCTATATTCCCGAACCCGATCGCGCCACCCTGTGCGTTTCTTCGCAGGTGGGTTGTGCGCTGGAGTGCAGTTTCTGCTCCACCGCGCAGCAGGGTTTCAACCGCAACCTGAGCACCGCCGAGATCATCGGCCAGATCTGGCGCGCCAACCGCGAGCTGGGGGTGATCCCCGCCGAGGAACGGCGCATCAGCAACATCGTGCTCATGGGCATGGGAGAACCGCTGTTGAATTTCGACAACGTGGTGCGCGCCATCGGCCTGATGCTGGACGACAATGCCTACGGCCTGTCGAAGCGGCGCGTCACCCTGAGCACCTCGGGTGTCATCCCGGCACTGGATCGCCTGCGCGAGGTGGCGGACGTGGCGCTGGCGGTGTCGTTGCATGCACCGGACGACGAACTGCGCAACGAGCTGGTGCCGCTCAACCGCAAGTATCCCATTGCCGAGCTGCTTGCCGCCTGCCGCCGCTACATCGATGCCCAGTCGCACCGCGCCACCATCACCTTCGAGTACGTCATGCTCGACGGCATCAACGACAGCCCGGCCCATGCCCGCGCGCTGGTGAAGCTGCTGCGCAATCTGCCGGCCAAGGTCAACCTGATCCCCTTCAATCCCTTTCCCGATACCGCATACCGTTGCTCCTCGCCCGAGCGCATGGCCGCGTTCCAGAAGATCCTCGTCGACGGGGACCTCATCACCATTACCCGTCGCACGCGCGGCGAGGATATCGATGCCGCCTGTGGCCAACTGGCCGGTGCGGTCAATGATCGCACCAAACGCTCGCTACGGCGGGCACAGACATCCGTGCGCGTATCCGGTATGGTATCCGGGCAACAGCAGGAGTCGTAGATGAATAAGAACGTTCCCTTTGCTCTCTCCTTTGTGCTTGTGGCGGTAGTGGTGTTACTGGCGGGGTGCGCCACGGTCGATAACAACGCCTCGGGCGATCTGAAGAAGGCCTCGGAACTCAACGCCGAGCTGGGCAAGCAGTACATGGTGCAGGGGCGCATGGAAGTGGCACTGTTCAAGCTGGAAAAGGCGCTGCGCCAGAATCCGGACAACGGCCAGGCGCATCATTACCTGGCCGAGTTCTACCGCCGCGTCGACGATGCGAAGAAGGCCGACGAACATTTCCGGCGCGCCATGGAGCTGTTGCCGGACGATGCCGCGCTGGCCAACAACTATGGCGCCTTCCTGTGTTCACAGAAGAAATACGATCATGCCAACCGCCTGTTCCAGCGCGTGCTGGCCGACCCGGTCTATGCGCGCAAGGACCAGGTGCATGAAAACATGGGCCTGTGTGCCATGCAGGCGGGTAATATCGGTCTGGCGCAAAAGCATCTGGAAGCGGCGTTGCGCATGAACCACCGTCTTTCCAAGGCACGCCTGGCCATGGCCCAGCTACGCTACGATCGGGGCCACTTCGAGGCCGCCTATATCGAGTACAAGCGCTTCCTCGAGGCCGGTCAGCACAGCGCCGCCAGCCTGTGGCTCGGTGCCCTGCTGGAGCGCCAGCGCGGCAACATGGCGGCGGCGAAGGCCTATGCCGTCAAGCTCAAGGTCAAGTTTCCGGACTCCAGTGAGGCCCAACGCTTGCGGACCCTGGAGGCGCAGGGGCGTTTCTGATTCATGAGCGGCGACGACGCAGGCGAGAAGTACGGCGATACCGGTGCGGAACCCGGCACCGACACGGTAGCGCAACAGGGTGTCGCCGCCGCCGGGCAGCGTCTGCGCAGTGAACGCGAGGCCCGAGGTCTCAGTCTCACCGAGGTGAGCACCCAGTTGCACCTCGATCCCCGGCTGGTCACCGCGCTGGAAGCGGGTGAGGACAATCGCCTGCCTGGTGCCACCTATATTACCGGTTACGTGCGTGCCTACGCCCGCCTGCTCAAGCTCGACGAGGACGAATTGGCGGCCATGGCAGGCTCGTCCGTGGCACCGCGCTCCGAACTGTTACCGGAAAACGTCGATCTGGGCCGACCCCGGCGCGGCGTGGGCCTCGCTGCATGGCTGGTGGTGGCCGTACTGCTGGTGACTGCCGGCGGGGCAGGGTGGTGGTGGTTTCAGTCCCGGCCTGCCGGTGTGGTGCTGTCGCCAGCCGCCACCCGTGATGCCTTGTCGGTGACCGACACCCCTGCCGCCCCGGCGGTCATGGCGCCCGAAACGACTGAAGCAGCGGCGCCGGCGACACCCGGATCCATACCCGGACCCCGGGCGGCCACCGACGAAGCCTCTTCTCCCGCGCCGCCCCCCGAGGCCACACCTGTCCCATCGTCGAGGATACCGCTGGAACTCCGTTTCACCGATGACTCCTGGCTGGAAGTGACCGATGCCAGTGGCGCGGTGCTGGCCTACGCCATGATGGAGGCCGGCTCGCAGGTGGAATTGCAGGGTATTCCCCCGTTTGAGGTGTTGCTGGGTTATGCGCCGGGGGTGGCGATAACCTATAATGGCCAGCCATTTGATAGCGCGCCCTTCATTCGGGGTGACGTGGCGCGCCTGCGCATCGGCGACGCCACGCCCTGAGGCGGGCACTTTGACAGGAATCCCCAAGTTGGCAGCAATTCAGGCAATTCGTGGCATGAACGATCTCGGCCCGGACGAGAGTCCGCGCTGGCAGTTTGTCGAGCGTGAGTACCGCACCCTGATGGCGGCCTACGGCTACCGCGAGGTGCGCCTGCCCCTCGTCGAGAAGACGGAGCTGTTCAAGCGCTCCATCGGTGAAGTGACCGACATCGTCGAAAAGGAGATGTACACCTTCGAGGATCGCAACGGCGACAGCCTCAGCCTGCGTCCCGAGGGCACGGCGGGTTGCGTACGCGCCGCGTTGCAACATGGCTGGATCCATAACCAGGTGCAGCGCCTGTGGTATGGCGGCCCCATGTTCCGCCACGAGCGTCCCCAGAAGGGTCGCTACCGCCAGTTTCATCAACTGGGCGTGGAGGTCTTCGGGCTGGCCGGGCCGGACATCGATGCCGAACTTATCCTCATGACCGCACGCCTGTGGAAGCAACTGGGGATCGCGCACAAGGTGCGCCTGGAGATCAATTCCCTCGGTAGCGCCGAGGCGCGGCAGGCCTACCGCGAGACCCTGGTGGCCTATCTGCGTGAACACGAGGCCGCGCTCGACGAGGACAGCAGGCGCCGCCTGGAGACCAACCCGCTGCGCGTACTGGACTCCAAGAACCCGGCCATGCAGGAGATCATCGCCGCCGCACCGAGCCTGCTCGATGCCCTCGACGCGGAATCGCAGCACAGTTTCACGGCGCTGCGCACCTGGCTCGATGCGGCGGGCGTGAGTTACACCGTCAACCCGCGCCTGGTGCGCGGACTGGACTATTATTCGCGCACGGTGTTCGAGTGGGTCACCGACGAACTGGGTGCCCAGGGCACGGTATGCGCCGGCGGGCGTTATGATGCACTGGTGGAGCAACTGGGTGGCAGGCCCGTGCCGGCCATCGGTTTTGCGCTGGGTATCGAACGCCTGGTGGAACTGCTCGATGTCGACAGCCTGCCGCTGGCGCGCTACCGGCCACACGCCTACCTGGTCGTCGCCGGTGAAGCGGCGCAGACGCACGGCCTGTTGCTGGCCGAACAGTTACGCGATGCGCTGCCGCAGTTGCGCCTGCTGACCCATTGCGGCGGGGGCAGTTTCAAGAGCCAGATGAAGAAGGCCGATCGCAGCGGCGCGCAGGTGGCGCTGATCCTCGGTGAAGAGGAGATGCAGAACAATGCCATCGGTATCAAGTACCTGCGTGAAGACCGGCCGCAGGAAACCGTCTCACAACAGCAACTGAACGAGGTCCTGTTGCCGGTCTGCGCTTCGGCCTGACCGCAATCGATCACTCGGACCTGAAATACATACGGAGCAGCACGTGGATCAGAATCTGACCGAAGAAGAACAACTCGAGGCCCTGAAAAGGTGGTGGAAGGACAACGGCCGCGCCGTGATCGTCGGTGTGCTGCTGGGTGTTGCCGCCGTCGGTGGCTACCGCTACTGGGACTACTACACGACGAAGACTGCCACCGCGGCCTCGGATATCTATGTCACGCTGCAGGAAGCCCTCACCAGCGGCAAGAAGGAAACCGTGCTCGGCACCGGCGACCGCCTGGTGCGCGAGTATCCGGGGACGGCCTATGCCACCCTCGCGGCGCTGGCCATGGCCCGGGTGCACGTGGATGAGGACAAGCTGGATGCCGCGGCCGAACGTCTGCAATGGGCACTGGATCATGCCGCCACCGACGCCCTTGCCCACGTAGCGCGCACGCGCCTGGCACGGGTCATGCTCGCCCAGGGCCAGGCCGAGGCGGTACTCAAGCTCATCGCCGACCTGCCCGACAACGGCTTTTCCGCCGACTACCAGGAGATCCGCGGTGATGCGCTGCTGGCGCTGAACCGACCCGAGGAGGCGCGCGACGCCTGGAACGTCGCCCTGCTGGGCATGAGCGACCCCCGCCAGCGCCAGTACATCCAGATCAAGATCGAACACCTGCCGGCACCGGCCGAGGCCGCGCCCGAAGCGGCACCTGCGGCG
>DRKU01000152.1 GCA_011051615.1 Gammaproteobacteria bacterium | reverse complement strand
TTGTCCCCGGTGTTCCCCGTGGTAAATGTCTTTTCATTCAATTCATTCCAGGGCCTCGCCCTTGCCGGGATCGCGTCCTGGTTTTCTCGCCCTTGATAAAGCTTTCCCCGTGTTCCCCGTGTTCCCCGTGTTCCCCGTGGTAAATATCTTTAGTATTAAAAACTCAATTGAACTGTTGCAAAAACCGCAGGTCGTTCTCGAAGAACAGGCGCAGGTCATTGACGCCATAGCGCAGCATGGCGAGACGCTCGACGCCCACGCCGAAGGCGAAACCCGTGTAGCGTTCGGTATCGATGTTCACATGCTCGAAGACATGCGGATGCACCATGCCGCAGCCGAGGATCTCGATCCAGCCGGTATGGCTGCACACGCGACAGCCCTCACCACCGCAGATGACGCACTGGATGTCGGCCTCGGCGGAGGGCTCGGTAAACGGGAAATACGAGGGCCGGAAGCGCACCGCCAGATCATCGCGCTCGAAAAAGTAATGCAGGAAGTCATCGAGGATACTCTTGAGGTGCGCGAAAGTGACATTGTCATCCACCATCAGGCCTTCCACCTGGTGGAACATGGGCGTGTGGGTCAGATCCGAGTCACAGCGGTAGACGCGCCCCGGCGCAATGATACGCAACGGCGGTTGTTGCTCCAGCATGACGCGCACCTGCACCGGCGAGGTGTGAGTACGCAGCAGATGTGTCTCGTCGATATAGAAGGTATCGTGCATGGCACGCGCGGGATGCGAGGCCGGAATATTGAGCGCCTCGAAGTTATGCCAGTCGGTCTCGATCTCCGGACCCTCGGCGACGACGAAACCCAGTTGCGTGAAAAGGTCTTCGATGCGATCGAGCGTGCGTGTGACCGGATGCAGGCCGCCCGGTCTTTCACCGCGCCCCGGCAGGGTGACATCGATGGTCTCGCTGGCCAGCGCCGCCGCCATGGCGGCGTTTTCCAGCTCGGTCTTGCGCGCGGTAAGCGCTTGCTGCACCTGCTCCTTGGCTGCGTTAATGGCCTGCCCGGCCCTGGGCCGCTCCTCGGCCGACAGCTTGCCGAGCGATTTCATTTGCGCGGTCAGGCTGCCCTTCTTGCCCAGATATTTGACACGCACGGCATCGAGACCACGCACATCACCCGCGGCGGCGATCTCGCCGAGGGCGTCCTTGACCAGTTTGTCTAGTTGTTTCTTCATCTGTTTTTTTTTAAGCACCAGGTTAAAAAACCAGGCAAGCTTGAAATACTACCTGTAGGAGCGCCGCCCTCGGCGCGATACCCGAACAAACGATTCATACAATCGCGCCGAGGGCGGCGCTCCTACAGAACTCTCTGTCTACAGATTTGTCATGGACCGACAATGTCACGCCGGCAAAATGTTTCGATGGCTTCGCGCGCGCTCGAATACCACCACCACAACATCGTTTTCGTTTTCTACAGACGAAAAAGGGAAGGCAACCAGGCCTTCCCTCTTCGTGTCCGTTTGTCATGACGCCGCGTACGGCGTCATCGGGTCCAGATCGATCCTAGCCGGACAGGTTGGCCTTGGCTTGCTCGGCGAGCGCGCTAAAGGCAACCATGTCATGCACGGCCAGATCAGCCAGTACCTTGCGATCCACTTCGATGTTGGCCTTGTGCAGACCATCGATAAAGCGGCTGTAGGAAAGCCCGCATTCCCGCGCGGCGGCGTTGATGCGTGCGATCCACAGGGCGCGGAACTGGCGCTTGCGCTGACGGCGATCGCGATAGGCGTACTGGCCAGCCTTGGTGACGGCCTGGGTCGCAACGCGAAAGACGTTCTTGCGACGGCCGTAATAGCCCTTGGCCTTCTTGATGACTTTCTTGTGTCTGGCGTTAGCAGTAACGCCGCGTTTAACTCTTGGCATGGTTCGTCTCCTCTCTCAAGTCTCAGGCGTAGGGCAACAGTTGCTTGACGGCCTTCACATCCGAATCACAGACATGCTCCGGCGAGCGCAGGTGGCGCTTACGCTTGGTGCTCTTCTTGGTGAGGATGTGACGACGGTGGGACTGGTTACGCTTGAACGAACCACTACCGGTCTTGCGGAATCGCTTTGCAGCGCCGCGATTGGTTTTCATCTTTGGCATTTCAGTACTCGCATTGATTGACGTTTAACACTGCGCACATTTATGACTGCCAACCTGGGTTGCCACACCCGGCGGACAGTAGCACGCTACTTTTTGCGGGGAGCAATGACCATCACCATCTGGCGTCCCTCCATACGGGGGAACTGCTCGACGGTGCCGATCTCGGCAAGGTCCTGCTCCACACGCTTTAGCAACTGAGCACCCAGTTCCTGATGGGCCATTTCCCGACCGCGGAAACGCAGGGTCACCTTGGTCTTGTCTCCGTTGCTGAGGAAACGCACCAGGTTGCGTAGTTTTACCTGGTAGTCTCCTTCTTCCGTCCCGGGACGGAATTTCACTTCCTTGATATGGATCTGTTTCTGCTTCTTCTTCGCCGCATGGCGTTTCTTGTTCTGCTCGAACTGGAACTTGCCGTAGTCCATGAGGCGGCAGACCGGCGGCTCGGCATCGGGTGAGATCTCCACCAGGTCCAGTTCGGCATCTTCAGCCAGTTGCTTCGCATCTTCGAGCGACTTGATGCCGATTTGCTCGCCGTCGGCGCCGATGAGCCGGACTTCCGGCGCGGTGATGTCGTCGTTGATGCGCGTCTTCTTTACTGTTGCGATATGTTATTCCTCCAAAACAGCGCGGCCGCGGCGCGCGATATCACTGGCAAGGTGCTCGGCAAATGCCTCCAGAGACATGGCCCCCAGGTCCTCACCACTTCGCGTGCGCACGGCCACCGTGCCATTTTCCAGTTCCTTGTCCCCCACAACCAGGAGCCAGGGAACCTTCTGCAATGTGTGTTCGCGGATCTTAAAGCCGATCTTCTCGTTTCTCAAGTCCGTAATCACCCGGAATCCACGAGATTTCAGGGTCTTGGCCGCATTTTCGGCATATTCGGCCTGGTGATCGGTGATATTGAGCAAAACCGCCTGCACCGGGGCCAGCCAGGCGGGGAAATTGCCGGCGTAGTGCTCGATAAGAATGCCCAGAAACCGCTCCATGGAGCCCAGGATCGCCCGATGGAGCATCACCGGGGTGTGCCGGGCGCCGTCCTCGGCGACAAATTCGGCCCCGAGGCGCCCGGGCATGGAGAAGTCCACCTGGATGGTGCCGCACTGCCACACCCGCCCGAGGCAGTCGCGCAGGGAAAACTCGATCTTGGGCCCGTAGAAGGCGCCCTCGCCCGGTTGCAGTTCCCAGTCCAGTTCCTTCGCGTCGAGGGCCTGCTGCAGGGCGGCCTCGGCCTTGTCCCACACCTCGTCGGAGCCGACACGCTGCTCGGGCCGGGTGGAGAGCTTGACCAGCACATCTTCGAAGCCGAAATCGGCATAGACCGAATAGAGCAGGTCGATGAAGGCCGCCACCTCGCCCTGGATCTGGTCCTCGCTGCAGAAGATGTGCGCATCGTCCTGGGTGAAGGCGCGCACGCGCATGAGGCCATGCAGGGTGCCCGAAGGCTCGTTGCGGTGACAGGAGCCGAATTCCGCCATGCGCAGGGGCAGATCGCGGTAGCTGCGCAGGCCCTGGTTGAAGATCTGCACGTGGCAGGGACAGTTCATGGGCTTGACGGCGTACTCGCGGTTCTCCGAGTGGGTGGTGAACATGTCGTCACGGAACTTGGCCCAGTGGCCGGACTTCTCCCACAGCACGCGGTCCACCAGGTTGGGCGTGTTGACCTCCTGGTAGTCGTGCTCGCGCAGACGCTCGCGGATGTACTGCTCCACCTGCTTGTAGATGGTCCAGCCGCGGTCGTGCCAGAAGACCATGCCGGGGGCCTCTTCCTGGGTGTGGAAGAGATCCAGCCGCCGACCCAGCTTGCGGTGATCGCGCTTTTCGGCCTCCTCCAGCCGGTGCAGGTAGGCCTTGAGGTGTTTCTTGTCCTGCCAGGCGGTGCCGTAGATACGTTGCAGCATCTCGTTGCTGGAGTCACCACGCCAGTAGGCGCCGGCCAGCTTCATGAGCTTGAAGGCCTTGAGTTTGCCGGTGGACGGCACGTGGGGGCCACGGCAGAGATCGATGAACTCACCCTGTTGATAGAGACTCAGCTGCTCGCCCTCGGGGATGGAGGCGATGATCTCGGCCTTGTAGGCCTCGCCCATGTCCTGGAAGAACTTTATCGCCGCGTCGCGATCCATCACCGTGCGGGTGATGGGAAAATCCTGTTTGGCCAGCTCGGCCATTTTCTTCTCGATGCGCGCCAGATCCTCCTCGGAGAAACCCGGCTCGTAGGCGAAGTCGTAATAGAAGCCGTCTTCGATCACCGGGCCGATGGTGACCTGGGCGTCGGGAAACAGTTCCTTGACGGCCTGGGCCAGCAGGTGGGCAGTGGAGTGGCGGATGACCTCCAGCCCCTCCTCGTCCCGATCGGTAATGATGGCCACTTCGGCATCGTGATCGATGAGCGCCGAGGTATCCACGAGCTTGCCGTCGATACGGCCCGCCAGGGCGGCCTTGGCCAGGCCGGCGCCGATGTCGGCGGCCACCTCGGCCACGGTAAGGGGTTGGGGATAGTCGCGATGACTGCCGTCCGGCAGCGTGATTCTGGGCATGAGTGTCCTCTCTATATATATGCAGTGGCGACCGGTACGAAGGGCCGCTTGTTAAACCGGGCGCGACCCCTACCAACGGGCCGTCACCTTCCTGTTCAGAGTGTTGCGGGACTGTCTGGGAACTAAAACAGGGCACTAGCAGCTAGCCGCCAGTACACGCAGGAGCGCCGCCCCAGCGCGATTTTCACCGTTACGTGACAAAGCCGGCGCGCCGGCGGCGGCGCTCCTGCAGGTCATTTTACAGATGACCGAATCTGGTAGTCGCGAGTGGATTCGAACCACCGACCCCTACCATGTCACGATAGTGTTCTTACGAACTGGTCTACGCTACCGCAATCAGGCCGCGAAATTTACCGAAACGCCTCTGAAAACTCAAGCAAAATCGGCCCCGCCGCCTGGCGACCAGCGCACTCAGGCCTGTACCCGGTCCGCGCGAAAACAGAGTGCCAGCGCCACCAGTGGCGTCCAGGCAATGAGCAGGCCCACCGGCCCGGCCAGTCCGCCGCGCGCCACCCATGCGGCAAGGGGCAAAAGCCACAGCAGGTTGATGGCCCCCACCGCCAGCGACACCGGGGCATGCGATCCATAGCGCCGCGCGGCAACCTGGTAGGCGTGGCC
>DRKU01000151.1 GCA_011051615.1 Gammaproteobacteria bacterium | reverse complement strand
TTCCGTCGTTGTCCCTGCGGATGTGGCGCCGTCGTGGTGGTCGTGGAACCGGACCTGCCGGAGCTAAGCTGGCCATTGACCCACCGGGGACCGGAGGTCATGGCGGCGGCCCACCTGCAGGCAACGCAGGCACTGGAGCCGCATCTCGAGGCCCTGTGTCATGATCCCCGGCGATTCTACGACAAGGTAGAAGAATGCAGTGTGGGGGTGAGTAGTAAGCCATGAAAGCGGGACATGGGGAGAAGAGGATGACGGTACGCGATCCGGTCTGCGAGATGGAAATCGAGCCGCGCCGTGCGGCTGCCATGATGACCCACGAGGGACGGGCCTGGTATTTCTGTTCTGAACGGTGTCGGGACAAGTTTGCCGCCAATCCCGGTATCTTCATCAACGAGGCGCCCGCCATGCGACTGACGGTGGGTGTCATGGGTTCGGCGGACAACCAGCAGATGGAAGAACATCGTCGGCTTGCGCGTGCGCTGGGAAATACCATTGCCGGGGAGGGTATGATCCTCATTACCGGCGCCTGCCCGGGCCTGCCCTACGAATGTGCCGTCGGGGCGCATAACAACAAAGGCATGTCGGTGGGGATCTCGCCGGCATTGAGTCTCGATGAACACGTACACAAGTATCTGTCTCCCTCGGATGCCTTCGATGTCATCATCTATACCGGAAGTGGGCTCATGGGGCGTGAAGTGACCAATATTCGTTCCAGCGATATTGTTATCATCGTTGGTGGTCGTTCGGGAACCCTGGGCGAGTTCGCGATTGCCTACGACGAGGGCAAACTGATCGGGGTACTGGAGGGAACTGGAGGCATCACCGAACAGATCCCGGGTCTTGAGGCCTCGTTCGGCAAGGATACCGGTGCCACCGTGCTCTATGATGGTGATCCGCAGAAGCTGGTCAGCCGTCTGGTGGAGCACTACGAAAAGAAACAGTATCGTCGCCCTTCCTGTTTTTGCGATGAGGTCATGGCTGCAGGGGGTTGAGGACCGCGTAGCGGGATCCGGCCGGTACCATGGCGCCATTACCCACACGGAGGATAGAACAGGATGTTCAGGCTGGCATGGAAACATCTTACCTGTGATGTGCTGCGTACTGCGATGACCGCGGTGGCGCTGGCTTCGGTAATTGCCGTTATCCTGGTGCTGGACGGCTTTGAACAGGGTCAGTATCGCCAGCTGCAGAAGGTCATCGCCGAGCGGCATGCGGATCTTTTCGCGGCCCAGGCGGGGGTGAGTAACTTTGTTGCGGCACGTTCCTCCTTGCCGCAACTGTCCCGCGAGGCGGTGGAGTCTGTTGCCGGCGTCGTCAATGCCCATCCCCTGACCGCCTTGCCCATCATCTATAAACAGGAGGGCAAGCTTACGCCGGTATATATCCTGGTTTATGATACCCGCGGTGGTCCGGGCGAGATACTCGCCGGCAACAATATTCGCGATGGTCGTGACATTGTCATCGATCAGACCCTGGCGAAAAGATACGGGTTGGGGATCGGTGATACCTTTGTGGTGTCGGATTTTGATTTCCGCGTATCCGGCATAACCGACGAGGCCGCCTTTTTCATGCCCTTTGCTTTTGTCAATTACGACGGCATGATCGATCTGTTCCTGGAATCCCAGATCGCCCCGGACCTGAGCACCTTTCCGCTGTTGAGTTTTCTGCTCATTGAGCTTGAGCCAGGTGCCGACCGCAAAGCCGTACAGGCGGCCATCGAGAAAGGCGTCCGCGAGGTAGACGTTTTTACCCCCGAAGAGCTCGCGGCGCAGGATGTTGGCATGGCACGCACCTTTTACAGGCCCATCATGGGGCTTCTGGCCAGTGTTGCCTGGGTCATGGGTCTGCTCGTCGTGGGCCTGATCCTGTACGCGGACGTGCGCGGTCGTAGACGAAACTTTGCTGTTATGAAAGCACTGGGGTTTCGCCACCGGCACCTTGTAACGGTTGTACTGGCACAGTCTCTACTGTTGATGTTGCTCGCAATCCCTGCGGGTCTGCTGATCGCTCAGGGAACCGCCGCCTATATTCACTCTGTGGCGCCGGTATACCTGATCCGTATCTATGAACCGGCAATATTTTTTCGCACTATACTGGCGAGTCTCTTCCTGGCCTTGCTGGGCGCGCTGATTCCCCTGCGCTCGGTATGGCGTTCCGATCCCATGCTGGCCTTTCAGGAGACATGAAGATGTTTACCTGGGCCTGGAAAACCCTTCTCAGCCAGCGTAGCACGCTGGTGGGCAGCAGCCTGGGTATCGCCGGTGCCTTTGTGCTGGTCATGTTTTTTCAGGCGGTGTTCCGCGGCGAGTCTGATCAGATTGTTGCCTACCCCGAACACATGGCACCAGACGTCTGGGTCATGCAGACGGGCGTTGCAAACATGCATATGGCGATGTCCTCACTGTGGGACTGGAAGGCAGATGTCATTGCACGCATGCCGGAAGTGAAGCAGGTCACGCCCATACTTTATCTGTCCAATATCATCGACTTCGGAAAATCAAAGCTTTTCGCCTTTATCGTCGGGTTGCGTCCCGATGCGCAGCGCGCCGGACCTTGGGCCATTACCGCCGGGGAACGCATGCCGGGCCCCGGGGAGGCGATTATTCCGGATGTCCTGTCGTCGATCACCGGTATCGGTCTGGGCGACAACCTGCAGATCACGGATCGGCGCTTCCGCGTCGTGGGCCTGTCGCACGGCACCTATTCCGCCGCCAATGCGGTGATCTTTGTCCCCTTCGCTGATCTCGAGGAGATCCTCTCGGCGGAAGGCACCTACAGTTATCTGCTTGTGGATGCCCGCGAGGGTGTCGATGCCGCGGCGCTGGCGGCGAAAATCCGTAGTGAGGTGGAAAAGGTCAATGCCATTGTCAGCGATGAACTGGTGGCGAACGATTTTTCCCTCGCCATGCAGATGGGCGTGGAGATCATTTTCATGATGACCATGATCTGCTCGGCCCTGGCGGCCTTGATCGTGGGCTTTACCGCCTATTCACTGGTCATGCGCATGCAACGCGAACTGGCCATCATCAAGGCCCTGGGTGGCAGCCGCGGGGCACTGGTGGCCAGCGTCGTCCTGCAGTCGCTGGTCATTACGGCGCTGGGTTACCTGCTGGCCGTCACCTTTGCGTTTCTGGTGATCCCCCGGGTTCCGCTGCTGGTACCGCAGCTGTCTCTGTCGGTGACGCTTGGGCCGATCCTGAATATCGGCGTGGTGGCATTGTTCATTGCCGTGGTTGGGGCGCTGATCCCGGCCTGGGTAGTAGCGCGCCTGGACCCGGCCACGGCCTACCATGTTTGAGAAGTGCCCATGACTGATGCAATTCTTGAGACACGGCACCTGAGCAAAATCTACGGCAGTGGACGTACCGCAGTGCGCGCGGTGGACGATGTTTCGCTTACCATTCCGCCCGGTGAGCTGGTGATGATCATGGGACCGTCGGGATCGGGCAAGACCACGCTGCTGTCCATGATCGGCGGCCTGTTGCGTCCCACCTCCGGCGAGGTTGTCATCAACGGTACGGTGATCACCGAACTCGACGAGACCCGCTTGCCGGTGGTGCGCGCGCTGGAAATCGGTTTCATCTTCCAGGCCTTCAACCTGCTCGACGCCCTCGACGTGGAGGAGAATGTGCTTTTCCCTGCACGTCTGCGCCATGGCGGCATCGGTGCCGCACGTAATCGCGCACGCGATTTGATCGAGCGACTGGGCATGGCGCCGCGACGCCATGCCCTGCCGCGTACCCTTTCCGGTGGTGAAAAGCAGCGCGTGGCCATCGCCCGCGCCCTGATCAACGAGCCGAAGCTGATCCTCGCCGACGAGCCCACCGGCAATCTGGATTCGCGCACCGGTCAGGAAGTGCTCATGATCCTGCATGACATCGCCTGCGATGAGGGACGCGCGGTGGTGCTGGTGACTCATGATCCCCGCGTGGAAGACATGGCCAATCGGGTCCTGTGGCTGGAAGACGGCCACCTGCGGGATCGTGAGGAGGCACACAACTGGGCGCGTGATCCGGTGTGCGGCATGAAGGTGGACGAGTGGACCGCGACGCTGATCAGCGAACATGCCGGCCAGCGTTATTTTTTCTGTTCGCGCCGCTGCAAGGAGCGCTTCGACGCCGCCCCCGAGGAGTGGGTG
>DRKU01000150.1 GCA_011051615.1 Gammaproteobacteria bacterium | reverse complement strand
GAGTGGATGCGCGGTTCCAGGAAATCATCGACAATTTCGCCCGTATTGCCATCAAGTAAGCACTCTTTCCTGTACCGGCCTCCAGCGTTTCCCCGTCGAAGACCAGGTCTGCATCCTGGAAGTACGCTGCCGGCTGTGAAGGCCCCGCGGCAGACGAGCTCGGTCAGGCCTTGCGTACGAACTCCGATTTCAGTTGCATGGCCCCAATCCCGTCGATGCGGCAATCGATGTTGTGATCCCCCTCAACGAGACGGATGTTTTTGACTTTGGTGCCGACCTTGAGTACAGATGAGGAACCCCTGACCCTGAGATCCTTGATGAGGGTTACCGTGTCACCGTCCTCGAGGGGGTTGCCATTGGCATCGCGCACGGCGGGCACATCATCACTTTCTACGACGTCCACCTGCCCGGACCATTCATGCCCACATTCCGGGCACACAAACATGTCGCCGTCTTCCCAGGTATAGGTGGAGTTGCATTCGGGGCAGTCAGGGAGCTCGTTCATGTTTCGTGTCCTGTACGGGTCAGCCTCGGCGTGGCGGCCGCAAGTATACCATTTCTCTCCGTGGCGGTGATTTACCGGCGTGAGGCCGTCGACCGGCGTGGCGCCCCGTATCACGTCTACCATTGTTTCCCTGCCACCGGCCAACACATCGACCAGGTCGGGAGCTGTGGGGATCGCCAGGTATGGTCCGACAGCGCGCACTGGTGGTCAATCTGGACGCCGAGGACGGGCAGGTATCCGGAGCGTTGCAGGGCCCGGTTCCATGTGCTGGAGGCAGGCAGACTGCGCAGCCTGTCCCCGGGTGGCCACGATGCGCTACGGGACGGTTACTGATCCCGATTCATGCCCGTGCGCAAGGAGGGCCGGGGGGCAGTGCAAGGGAGAGAAAAAAATGCTTTTAGAACAGTCGCTTGTGCGCTGCCCGGCGGTCTGCTATGGTAGCGCTATTGAAATGGTGCCGAGGAGAGGACTTGAACCTCCACGGGGTTGCCCCCACTAGCACCTGAAGCTAGCGTGTCTACCAATTTCACCACCTCGGCATGAGTCCGGCGCCGCCAGCGGCACCAGCATCAAGGCCGCGAACTTTACCGGGAGTATTCCGGCTTGTCAATTCACCCGTGCCCGTTGCGGCACCCGGAATGTCCCCTGGTCCGACACCCGGACCATGTTAGAAATCATCCAGTTAACCACAAAAGGTAATCATGCCAAGTCTATCCCGTAACCGAAGCCGCAAGAAATCCACCACCAGCCGTGGCAAGGCCGTCAGCCGCAAGAAAGCAACGAAAAAGGCGACCACGACGGTGAAAAAGAAGGCGAAGAAAAAGACCGCAAAGAAAAAGGCCGCCAGGAAAACCTCGGCGGTGACCAGCAAGTCCACCACGAAGAAGAAAGCAAAAAAGAAGAAGACCGCCACGAAGAAAACGGCCGGGAAAACGACCAAAGCCTCCACGAAGAAAGCCACGGCGAAGAAGTCCTCCGGCAAATCCACGGCCAGGAAGTCAGGCCGTCGCCGGGGTGGTCGTGGTCGCAGCGCGGCAGCCGAGCCGCAGACCGTGCCCCGGACACCGGCCGCGCCGCCGGAGCAGGATCCCCGCGCCGAGCGCGAGGCCGGCCGCTACGAGAATCCCATCCCCAGCCGCGAATACATTATGGCGCACCTGGCCTCAGCGGGGCATCCGATGAACAGGCAGGAGCTGGCCGAGGTGCTGGGCCTGCATGACCCCCAGGATCAGGAGGCCCTGCGTCGACGCCTGCGCGCCATGGAACGTGACGGTCAGGTTATCCGCAACCGGCGCGGCGGCTATGGCCTGGCCAGTGCCATGGATCTGGTGCGCGGTCACGTCATCGCCAATCCCCAGGGCTTTGGTTTTCTCGTCCCTGAAAAAGGCGGGGACGATCTCTATCTCTCGCCGCGCGAAATGCGCCTCGTCTTCCACGGTGATCGTGTCGTTGCCCGCCAGGTGGGCGAGGACCACCGTGGCCGCCGCGAGGCCGCCATCGTCGAGGTGCTGGAACACAACACCCACCAGCTTGTGGGGCGCTACTTCTTCGAATCCGGTGTTGGCTTCGTGGTGCCGGACAACAAGCGTATCCATCACGAAGTGTTGATCCCGCCCGACCGGGCGGATGGTGCACAGGCAGGGCAAATCGTCACCGTGGCCATTACCGAACAGCCCACGCGCCATCGCCAGCCCATCGGCCGCATTACCGAGGTACTGGGTGAACATCTGGCACCGGGCATGGAGATCGACATCGCCATTCGCAGTTACGGGCTGCCGCAGGACTGGCCGGTCGAAGTAGAGGACGAGATCACTGTCTTCGGCGACAGCGTCCCCGACGAGTCGAAACATGGCCGCGAGGATATCCGCCACCTGCCGCTGGTGACCATCGATGGCGAAGACGCACGCGACTTCGACGACGCCGTGTATTGTGAAAAGCAGGGCCGGGGCTGGCGCCTGCTGGTGGCCATTGCCGACGTCTCGGCCTACGTGGCACCGGAGACGGCGCTGGATACCGAAGCCCGCACACGCGGTAACTCGGTGTATTTTCCCGAACGCGTCATCCCCATGTTGCCGGAGGTCCTCTCCAACGGTCTGTGTTCCATCAACCCTGACGTGGATCGCCTGTGCATGGTCTGCCAGATGGATATTGATGCGGCAGGCAGGCTCACCGGTTACCACTTCTTCGAGGGCGTCATGCGCTCCCATGCCCGGCTCACCTACACGAAGGTGGCCGCCATGTTGGTGGAGGGTGACGCCAACCTGCGCCGCCAGTATGCGGACGTCCTGCCACACCTGGAGAACCTGCATGGGCTCTACAAGGTGCTGCATGCTGCGCGCGCCAAAAGGGGCGCCATCGAGTTCGAGAGCAATGAAACCCGCATCATCTTCGGCGAGAACCGCAAGATCGAGTCGGTCATTCCGGTGGTGCGCAACGACGCCCATCGACTCATCGAGGAATGCATGCTCATGGCCAATGTGGCGGCGGCGAGTTTTCTGCAAAAGCACAGGATCCCCGCACTCTACCGTAACCACGAGGGGCCGAGTGCGGAGAAGCTGACCAATCTGCGAGAGTTCCTTGGTGAGCTGGGACTCAATCTCGGTGGTGGTGATTCCCCGCAGCCGAAACACTACGCAAAGTTGCTGGCCAGCATTGCCGACCGACCTGATGCCCACCTGATCCAGACCGTTATGCTGCGCAGTATGTCGCAGGCAGTCTATTCACCGGACAACATCGGCCACTTCGGTCTGGCCTTCGATGCCTACGCGCATTTCACCTCACCCATTCGCCGCTATCCCGACCTGCTGGTGCACCGCGCTATCCGCCATGTCCTGCGCGGTGGCAAGGCGAAGGACTTTCTCTACAGCCACGAAGACATGGTGATCCTCGGTGACCACTGCTGCATGACCGAGCGGCGAGCCGACGAGGCCACCTGGGACGTGGTCAACTGGCTCAAGTGCGAGTATATGCTCGACAAGGTGGAGGAGGAATTCGAGGGCACCATCAGCGGCGTCACCAGTTTCGGTATTTTCGTCGAACTGGACGACATATATATAGAGGGATTGGTTCACGTCACCGCACTGCGCAACGACTACTATCATTTCGATGCTGCCCACCACCGCCTCACCGGTGAACGCACCCGCAAGACCTATCGCCTCGGTGATCGTCTGCGCGTACGCGTGGCGCGGGTCGATCTCGACGAGCGCAAGATCGATTTCGAGCTGGCCTGAGCACAACGTAGTGAGTAGCGAGGGGCAGGGGTAGTTCTGCCGTATCTTGTGCTGCAAGGAGGCACCAGTATGATCACGCCGGGGCGTGTAGTGTCCTACATCAATATCGTGCTGTTTCCCCTGTACTGGATCGCCGCACAGTTTATCCTGCCGGAGTCCGCGCAGTTTTTTACCAGCTTTGATGAGGAACTGCCCTGGCTGACCCAGGTTGTCATGGAGAGCGCCGGATACTGGTGGGTGTTGATCTTCGTGCCGTTGCTGGAACGTTTTCTGTCGGGGTGGGGCAGGCAGGTGCCCCGCCTGGTGCGTGGCGTGGTTACCGCGATCAACTATTTGCTGGGTCTGCTCGCCATCATCTTTGTACCACTTGTCATACTGGCGCTATATCTGCCGATCTTTGAGATGGGAAGGGTCGTCGCACAATAGCTTTGGGTTGTAGCACGCCCCTGGTCCTTACCTCCCCGTTGTGTGTTCAGGGCAGGATCAATGCCGGCGCTGGCGTCGTCGGCAGGGCAGGCATAGCGTCGGTGTCCGGTTTCATTTCGGGGCGGAGCGGTGTCGTTTCCGCAAGCGGGCCGTGTACCACCTGCGAGAAGTGAAGAAAAACGCCCAGCGCCATGAGCAGAAATGCCGCGCTGAATATGATGGCAACCGGGTAGTAGAGATTGCCGGCCAGTTCCAGCTGACTGTATTTGATCACCATCAACAGTCCTTCCAGTACCAGCGCCACGCAGACGATACTGACGAAACGTGGCAGGGTGCGGCGCAGGACGATGAGGACATGATCCTTGTCCTGCTTTTCGTCATATTCCCCCACGTATTCACGATGTACCACGATGCCGAGTTCGAAGATCGCCAGTGAGATGACGACGTAGTTGATGGCCTTGAGAACGGCCTCGATGAGGGTGCCGTCCTTGCCACCGTCGAAGATGGTGCCAATGGCCATCAGGCCCAGCGCCAGCGACATGGCGAAGAAGATCCCGGCAAAGCCCATGGCCATGCCCTTGCGGTAAGTGGCGAGCGAGAATAGTGGTAACATGATGCTCCCTGCTGTGTATGTGGACGGTCAGTACACCACGATGTCGATGGCACAAACGCGGTACACATGGCAAAACGGCAAAGGGACAGCAGGGGGTTTGGTATATCGCGAGGGTCGTCACAGTTCGCGCAAATATCCTTGCGAGTTGTGAAGCTGCTGTCATGCATTACGTGAACCATGCGGCGTGCGTAATGCCATGTCAGTCACGTGTTCACCGTTGCTATGCTCAGGGCACAACTACAACGAGGTCATCATGCAGATCTGGGTCGATGCCGACGCCTGTCCCCGCGTCATCAAGGACATCCTGTTTCGTGCCGCCGAGCGTGTTCGCGTACCGGTCACTCTGGTGGCAAATCAGCCGCTGACGGTGCCCCGTTCGCCGTATATCAGAACCCTGCGTGTGGCCGCCGGCTTCGATGTTGCCGACAACGAGATCATGCGGTGCGCCGAGGCGGGGGACCTGGTGGTGACCGCCGATATACCACTCGCCGCTGAAGTCATCGACAAGGGCGCTCACGCCCTTAATCCGCGCGGTGAGATGTATACCACCGACAGCATCCGCCAGCGCCTCAACATGCGCGATTTCATGGATACCCTGCGCGCCAGTGGTATCCAGACCGGCGGGCCGGCCGCATTGGGCCAGCGCGATCGCCAGGCCTTCGCCAATGCGCTGGATCGTTTCCTCGCCCAGCACGCCGCCCGGACCTCGAGCTGACGCCCTGCGCAGGTAATCGTTCACACGCACCTGGCTGGCGGTGTGCCGCGCATTGGCGCTAGACTGCGCCCATGTCCGATACCCATCCCATCTATGGTCTGCACGCGGTGCTGGCCGTGCTCGAGCAGGACCCAGCACAGGTACAGCGCCTGTGGCTGGATACGCGCCGCCGGGATCGCCGCATGCAGGATATCCAGCGCGCGGCGCGTGCCGCCGGCATCGAGGTGCAGGCCGTCGCGCGCGAGGAGCTTACCGCGCGCGCAGGTACGGATCGCCATCAGGGTGCAGTGGCCGAGGTCGCGGGTGGCAGCCTGCGCTCTGAGAAGGACCTGCTGGAGGCCGTGGAGGCCGCCACGCGGCCCCTGCTGCTGGTCCTCGACGGCGTGCAGGATCCCCACAATCTCGGTGCCTGCCTGCGCTCGGCGGATGCCGCCGGGGCGCTGGGGGTGGTGGTGCCGCGCGACCGCGCCTGCGGCCTCACGCCCACGGTGCGCAAGGTGGCCGCCGGGGCCGCCGAATCGGTGCCTCTCTACCAGGTCACCAATCTGGCGCGCGCCCTGAAGGGCCTCCAGCAGGCCGGCATCTGGTGTCTCGGTCTCGATGCCGCGGGCACGCAGACCCTGTTCGAAGAGGATCTCAGCGGCCCCGTGGCGCTGGTGCTGGGGGCCGAGGGGAGCGGCCTGCGGCGGCTCACGCGCGAGACCTGTGACACGCTGGTAGCGCTGCCCATGGCCGGCGCGGTGGCGAGCCTCAACGTCTCGGTCACCGCCGGTATCGCCCTGTTCGAGGCCGTACGGCAAAGGCAGGGGCGAGGAACGAGGGGCAAGTAGCGAGAAAGGTCAGAAACCGGGCCGTGCACGGCATTCCGCGTCGGTCATACCGGCACGCCGGTGGCGAAATATCAATAACTTGCACGATTCAGGGTTTGAAATCCCCGCCCCGGGCGACTACAATGCGCCCTCGCTCGACGGCCTGCCGCGAGCGACGACAATTTGATCCACTCCTTGCTCCACCGCATGTGACGGGGGGCGTAATCCACAGGGAGCATTTAGATGCGACACTATGAAATCGTGTTTCTGGTCCACCCTGACCAGAGCGACCAGGTCGAAAGCATGGTAGAACGCTACCGCGGCATGGTCGAGAGCCGTAACGGCACGGTCCACCGCCTCGAAGACTGGGGCCGCCGCCAGCTGGCCTATCCCATCCAGAAGATCCACAAGGCGCACTACATTCTCATGAATGTGGAGTGCGATCAGGAAGCCATCGACGAGATCACCAGCGCCTTCCGTTTCAACGACGCCGTGATCCGCAACCTGGTCATCCGCCGCAACGAGGCCATCACCGAGCCGTCCGAGCTGGTCAAGAAGGACGACAGGGACGAGGAGCGCCCGGCACGCAGCGAGGCACCGGCAGAGAAGGCCGCGGCCCCCGCTGAAGCGCCGACCGAAGCCGCCGAGGAGGCACCGGCCGCGGACAGCGCTACCGCCGGTGGCGATGATGAGGCCGCCTGAGCGCGCCCAGTAACGAATTCAGTACGAGGTAAATCCCATGTCACGTTTTTTCCGTCGCAGAAAGTTCTGCCGCTTCACCGCCGAGGGCGTCAAGGAGATCGATTACAAGGATCTCACCACCCTCAAGAGCTACATCACCGAGAGCGGCAAGATCGTCCCCAGCCGCATCACCGGTACCAAGGCACGCTATCAGCGCCAGCTGGCCACCGCCGTCAAACGCGCGCGCTACCTGGCCCTGCTGCCGTACACCGATTCCCACAAGTAAGCCGGGCAGCGAGGTCATAATAAATGGAAGTCATACTGCTTGAAAAAGTGGCCAACCTGGGCAGCCTTGGCGACAAGGTCAGGGTGCGTCCCGGTTACGGTCGTAACTATCTGGTGCCGCAGGGCAAGGCCGTGCCGGCCACCGAAGAGAACGTCAAGGCCTTCGAGGCGCGCCGCGCCGAGCTGGAGAAGGCCGCCGCCGAGCAACTGGCCGCCGCCCAGGCGCGCGCCGAGAAGATCGCCGCACTGGGTGTCATCACCCTGCGACGCAAGGCCGGCGACGAAGGCAAGCTGTTCGGTTCGGTGACCAACATCGACATCGCCGAGGCGCTGGCCGAAGGTGGCGCCGAGGTGGAACGCCGCGAGATCACCATGCCCGAGGGGCCGATCCGCTCCATCGGCGAGTACAGCGTCACCATTCTGCTGCACACCGATGTCAGCCAGGCGCTCACCGTGGTGGTGGAGGCGGAGTAAGCCGTACCACGGTACCGATCGACCCAACGACGGGCGCTCCGGTGACGGGGCGCCCGTTTTATTTTGGGATGACTGTGCAATTTCTATGCACATGGCGTTCTGCGATCGGCGGCGATGCGATCTTATCCATAAGATATTCACAGCTTGTTCCCCTTTCGCGTCGCTACGGTTGTGGGGTATGCTCACGGCGTACCCGGCAGTGATGCATCATCGCTGCATACACAGGATAGAGGTGTTCCCAGAGTCCCATGCCAGAAGTCGCTTTTCACAACGCCCCCGTTGACCAGGACAGCGACCTGCTGAAACTTCCGCCGCATTCCATCGAAGCCGAACAGTCCGTGCTCGGTGGGCTGCTTATCGACGGTGAGGCCTGGGACCGGGTGTGCGACATCCTGGTCGAAGAAGACTTCTATCGCCGCGATCACCGCCTGATCTTCCGTGCCATCATGGCACTCGCCGAGGGGGGACAACCCTACGACGCGGTGACCGTTTCGGAATGGCTGGCCAGCCGCAACGAGCTGGAGGCCGCCGGCGGGCTCACCTACCTCGGGGCCCTGTCCAAGAACACGGCCACCGCCGCCAATATTCGCAGCTATGCCGAGATCGTGCGTGAACGCTCGGTACTGCGCCAGCTCGCGCGAGTGGGCACCGAGATCAGCAACACCGCCTTCAACCCGGAAGGGCGCAGCAGTGTGGAACTGCTCGACGAGGCAGAGCGCAAGGTCTTCGAGATCGCTGAGCAGGGTGCGCGCGGCAACCAGAGCTACCATGCCATCAAGGACCTGCTCACGCATGCTGTCGATCGCATCGATGAGCTCTACAACCACGAGTCGCCCTATACCGGCATTCCCACCGGTTTCAAGGACTTCGACGACAAGACCTCGGGACTGCAGGACTCGGATCTCATCATCGTCGCCGGCCGTCCCTCCATGGGCAAGACCTCGTTTGCCATGAACATCGTCGAGAATGCCGCCATCCGCGCCAACAAGACGGTGGCCGTGTTCAGCATGGAAATGCCCGGTGAACAGCTGGCCATGCGCATGATGTCCTCGCTCGGCCGCATCAACCAGCAGAAGGTACGCACGGGCAAGCTCGACGAGGAGGACTGGCCGCGCCTGTCCTCGGCGGTGGGGATCCTCGCCGAGGCCAAGCTGTTCATCGACGACACGCCCAGTCTGTCACCGGCGGAAATGCGTGCCCGCGCGCGACGCATCAAGCGCGAGCATGATCTCGGCCTCATCGTGGTGGATTACCTGCAGCTCATGCAGGTGCCGGGCAGCAAGGAAAACCGTACCAACGAGATCTCCGAGATCTCGCGCTCGCTCAAGGCGCTGGCCAAGGAGCTCAAGGTACCGGTGATTGCACTCTCGCAGCTCAACCGCAGTCTCGAACAGCGTACCGACAAGCGTCCGGTCATGTCCGACCTGCGTGAGTCGGGCGCCATCGAGCAGGACGCGGACGTGATCATCTTCATCTACCGTGACGAAGTCTATGACGAGAATTCACCGGACAAGGGCAAGGCCGAGATCATCATTGGCAAACAGCGTAACGGTCCCATCGGCAAGGTCAATCTGACCTTCCTCGGCGAATACACGCGCTTCGAAAACTACGCCCCGGAGATCGCCTACGACGAGGGGCGCTCATGACACGCGCCACGCGTGCCCTGATTGACCTTTCCGCACTTCGTCACAACCTCCAACTGGCACGAAAGACGGCGCCTGCCAGCCGCATCATGGCGGTGATCAAGGCCAACGCCTACGGGCACGGCCTCGTTCCGGTGGCGCGCGCACTCGATGCCGACGCCTTCGCGGTGGCCAACCTGCACGAGGCCCTGCAACTGCGCGAGGGTGGCTGTAAGGCCGCTGTGGTACTGCTGCAGGGCTGTCACGACGCCGATGAGTTTGCCCTCGCCGCGCAGTACGGTTTTCAGCCGGTGATCCACCAGCTGGATCAGATCGCCGTGCTGGAAGCCCTCACCCCCGATGCGTCCCTGCGTGTATGGCTCAAGCTCGATACCGGTATGCATCGCCTCGGCATTGCCGCCGAGGACTTTCATGCGGCGCATCAACGCCTTGCTGCGCTGCACCATGTACAACAGCCCGTCGGTGTCATGACCCACTTCGCCAATGCCGACGATCGCGACGACCCGCTTACCGAAACCCAGCTCCACCGCTTCGAGGCCATCACCGGTCGCCTGCCCGGGCCGCGCAGCCTGGCCAATTCGGGCGGCCTGCTCGGCTGGCCTGCCAGTCATGCCGACTGGGTACGGCCGGGGATCATGCTCTATGGCATCTCGCCCTTCGGCGGCGTCCTGCCCGCGGAACTCGGGCTGCGTCCCGCGATGCAACTGCGCTCGCGCCTGCTGGCGGTCAATTACTACCGTCGTGGCAGCGCCATCGGCTACGGGGGACGTTACGTATGCGAGGAAGACATGCCCATCGGTGTGGTCGGTATCGGTTACGGTGACGGCTACCCGCGCCATGCCCCCGACGGTACGCCAGTGCTGGTCAACGGCCGCCGTGTACCACTGGCTGGTCGTGTCTCCATGGACATGCTCACCGTGGACCTGCGCGGACAGCCCGCGGCGCGCGCCGGTGACGAAGTCATCCTGTGGGGCGCCGCGTTGCCGGTGGACGAAGTGGCACAGCATGCCGGCACCATCGGCTATGAACTGGTCTGCCGCCTGACCCGTCGGGTGGCCTTCGATTATGTGGAGTGAACAACGCTGAATCAGGGAGGACACCATGCATGTGACACTGGTCTATGTGAAAGTAAAATCCGAGCACGTGGACGATTTCATCGCCGCGAGCTGCGAGAACCACGACAACTCGGTCAGGGAACCCGGCAACCTGCGCTTCGATGTCATCCAGCAGGCCGACGATCCCACCGCCTTCGTGCTCTACGAGGCCTATGCGGACGAAGCGGCGGCGAAGGCGCACAAGGACACCGCCCATTACCTGAAATGGCGCGAGACCGTCGCCGACTGGATGGCCGAACCGCGCCGCGGCGTGGTGCACAAAGGACTGTGCCTTGAATAGACAGTAGATACATTATTTACCACAGAGGGCACAGAGAATAGCTAATGCAACCACGGGGGACACGGGGAAAACACTTCCGTCATTCCGGGCGGAGCCATGCTACCAATGGCGAAGACCCGGAATCCAGTGCTCCGATTCGAACACACTCATGGATTCCGGACAAATGCTTCGCATTTTCCGGAATGACGTCAAAAGGCCAAATCTGTTTCACCGCAAAGGCCGCGAAGTTGCGCGAAGAAGAAACCGCCGGCTTCTACTTTGCGGTTCTTTGCGTCCTTTGTGGTCGAAAGCTGTTTTCTTTCCCGGTGCGCCCCGTGTTCCCCGTGGTAAAAAATGTTTTTACTCTGTGATCTCCGAGTCCTCTGTGGTGAGAAACATTAATCTGGCGTAGCAACAGTGGCTAAAGCAAAAGCACTCTATACCTGTAACGCCTGTGGCGCACAGGCCCCCAAGTGGATGGGGCAGTGCGGCGACTGCGGCGCATGGAATTCCATGGTCGAGACCGTGGTCAGCGCGGCGGCAACGAAGCAGGGCGCGCGCCAGGGTGGCTATGCCGGTGCGGTGCACAGTGGCGTGGTGCACACCCTGAAGGAAGTCGCTCCCGACGACGTGCCGCGCATCGAAGTGGGTGTCAACGAGTTCGACCGCGTACTGGGCGGCGGACTGGTGCCCGGCTCGGTGGTGCTGCTCGGCGGCGACCCCGGCATTGGCAAGTCCACCTTGCTGTTGCAGACGGTGGTGCAACTCAACGATCGCATCAGCACCCTCTACATCACCGGCGAGGAATCCCTGCAACAGGTCAGCCTGCGCGCCCACCGCCTCGGCCTCGCCATGGCCGAACAGCGCCTGCTGTCGGAGACCAGCGTCGATGCCATCCTGCAGGTGGCCCAGCAGGAACGCCCGCAGATGATGATCATCGACTCCATCCAGACCCTCTATACCGACGAGCTGCAGTCGGCGCCCGGCTCGGTGGCCCAGGTACGCGAGTGCGCCGCGCGCCTGGTGCGCTATGCCAAGCAGACACGCACCATTCTCTTTCTGGTCGGGCATGTCACCAAGGAAGGCACGCTCGCCGGGCCGCGGGTACTGGAGCACATGGTGGACACGGTGCTGTATTTCGAGGGCGAGGGCAGCGAACGCTATCGCGTGATCCGCGCCATGAAGAACCGCTTCGGTGCGGTCAACGAACTGGGCGTGTTCGCCATGACCGACAAGGGCCTCAAGGCCGTGACCAATCCCTCGGCGATCTTTCTCTCACGCCACAGCGAGAGCGTCGCCGGCAGCGTCGTCACCGTGACCCTCGAGGGCACGCGCCCGCTGCTGGTGGAGGTGCAGGCACTGGTGGACGAGAGCCACCTCAGCAACCCGCGCCGCGTCACCGTCGGCCTCGAAGGCAACCGGCTTGCCATGCTGCTCGCCGTGCTGCATCGCCACGGCGGTATCGCCAGCTACGACCAGGACGTCTTTCTCAATGTCGTTGGCGGCGTGCGTATCAGCGAAACCGGTGCCGATCTGCCGGTACTGCTCGCCATCATGTCCAGCCTGCGCGACCGGCCCCTGCCCGAGCGCCTGGTGGTGTTCGGCGAAGTGGGCCTCGCCGGCGAGATCCGCCCCGTCGTCAATGGCCAGGAACGCCTGCAGGAAGCCGCCAAGCACGGCTTCACCCAGGCTATCGTACCGGCCGCCAATGCACCAAAGAAACGCATCGAAGGCATGAGCGTCACCGCCGTGGCGCGCCTGAACGAAGCACTGGAAGGCCTTTAGACACGACGCATTCAACCGCGAAGGCCGCTATGGTACGCCAGTAAGGAAACAACAGTGTTGTTCTTCGCGTGACTTTGCGTCCGTGGCGGTAAAAGGGATTTTGCGGAAGAAAATTTAACCGCGAAGGTCGCAAAGGTACGCAAGGCAGGAAACAACGGTGTTTTTCTTCGCGTGACTTGGCGTCCGTGGCGGTAAAAGGGGTTTTACGGAAGAAAATTAAACCGCGAAGGTCGCAAAGGTACGCAAGGCAGGAAACAACGGTGTTTTTCTTCGCGTGACTTGGCGTTCGTGGCGGTAAAAGGGGGTTTGCGGAAGAAAATTTAACCGAGAAGGCCGCCAGGGTACACAAAGCAAACAGGTATCTCGTCGAATTTCCGCCTGAGCGAATAAAGCGGTCCCCCCGCCCTCAGGGCGGGGGACAGGGGGCGGGGACAGAATTACTGATCTTTGGCTGTGCAGCGCATGGTGGGGAAAACACCCGCCATGCCCTGTTCATCTTCCCAGGTGGTATCGATCCCCTCATCCTGTCCTTCCCCCTGAGGGGGAAGGGACCGTCATTCAGGTTCTGGTGTTTCGTCGTCACCTTCGCACGGGATTCAGGGAAGTGGGTCGAAAGCCATCTCGTCGAATTTCCGCCTGAGCGAATAAAACGGTCCCCCCTCCCACACGGGAGGGGGACAGGGGGCGGGGATTAAATCCTCAGCCCTCGAACCTCGCTACTCCCCACTCGCCACTGTCTTTATGAGTTCCGCCAGTTCGCGTTCCAGCAGGGTTTCGCTGCCGAGGTTGAGTTCCACCAGGCGGCGCAGGTGGGTGGCGCTGTCGAGATCCATGTGCATGCACTCGAAGCCCACATGGCCGT